>LUKI01000018.1 GCA_001593685.1 Gammaproteobacteria bacterium F7 | reverse complement strand
AAAGCGCATAATCCGCGGTTACAGGTTGAGAACGAACAGGCCTTTATTCGTCTCATGGATAACCTAAAACTGCCAAGCCCGAAGATGATGGATGTCGCTGTTCCGGCTAACCGCGCCTGCGGCAGGGTAACGGATTAACCCTATTGTAGGCTACGTCCGCTAGTGCCAAGCATCGTTTTCTCGGTTATGCTCTTGAGGTATGAAGGATCGGCCTGCCACCCACACTTTTTTGCAAAGCGCTTCTCCAGAGATAGCAGGGGGGAAGAGAGAGCCTGCTATCAGCGCGAGCCATACCGAGGTGATCGTCTGCCATGGCTGCGATCATTATTTTGACTCGGTTCCCTGTAAGCCGGGTTACCAACTTAACTGTAATTACTGCGGCTCAGTCTTACAGACACATCACCGTAACTGGCTGTCGCGCGCAGGGGCTTTTACTGTTGCCGGCGTCGTACTGTTTGTGATGACCGTCAGTTTCCCCTTCCTTGGTTTAGAAGCGGGGGGGCAGCAGCAATTAAGCCAACTGCTTAGCGGCGTATTGGCGTTGCTGGATCGGGAACAGTTTATTTTAGCCTCCTTAGTGTTTGTCACTATTTTTCTGCTGCCACTGGTGGAGTTGTTGTGTTTGGCGTTTGTAATCGCGGCACGCTGGTTTGATGTTAAACCACGCGGGCTGAACGCAGTGATGCAATTGCTGTTTATTTCTCGCCCCTGGAACATGATGGAAATCTTTTTTATCAGTGTGCTGATTACCAGCATTAAACTGGGCGATATTGCATCACTTATCCCGGGGGTTGGCCTGTATGCCTTTGCCGGCTTGATTCTGGTATTGATTTATACTCATATGCATTTAGATCGCCATGCATTATGGCAATGGTTACGCTATGACAACCGCTTTGTTGTCAGTGAAGGTGATAAACTGGCTGTGTGTCACTGTTGTGATGCATTAGTGAGTGAGAGGCTGAGTCATTGCCCCCGTTGCCAAAGCAAAGTGCGGCGGCGTATTTATGATAGCTACCAGCGCACATTGGCGCTGTTGGTGGCGGCGACCATTTTGTATTTGCCCGCTAACCTGTTGCCTATTATGACGACGGTGCAGTTTGGCGTGGAGCGTACAGACACGATATTGTCTGGCATTATGCACCTGTTTGAAGCCGGTAACTTTTTTATCGCGGGTATTGTTTTTGTTGCCAGTATGCTGGTGCCCATTTTAAAAATTGTCACGCTGGCCTATTTATTGTGGGCCATTAAAAAGAAACAGCAGGGCAGTCCAAAACGGCAAACTTTTATCTATCGTGTCACGGAGTTTGTTGGCCGTTGGTCGATGATTGATGTTTTTGTGGTGACCCTGTTGGTGGCTATGGTGCAGTTTGGTGTGTTGGCTAATGTTGAGCCGAATGGCGCTATTGTTTGCTTTGCCGGTGTGGTGGTGCTGACAATGCTGGCCGCCGAAACCTTTGATCCAAGATTATTGTGGGATGCGCATAATGACCAATGAACCGCAAATATCTCGAACCAAAACCTTGTCGCCAGTGTGGTTTATTCCGCTGCTGGCACTGGTGATTGCTCTATGGTTGGCGGTGCGTGCCTGGCAGGCGGCGGGACCGGTGATTGAGATTGAGTTTAAAGATGCTGCTGGTATTACGGTCGGTAAAACACATGTTCGCTACCGTGATGTCAAAATTGGTGAAGTGAAGGATATTCGCCTCAGTGATGATTTCAACAGTGTACGGGTGGTGGTTGAAATGGATCGACAGGTATCAGGGCTGGTTACCGATCAGAGTAATTTTTGGGTGGTCTCGCCGCGTATTACCCTTAGTGAAGTCAGTGGTATTGAAACGCTGTTATCCGGGGTGTACATCGAAATGGATTCGGCGGGCGAGGGTAGTGGTGAGCCGCAAACCCAATTTGTTGGATTGGAACAGCCTCCCTCGGTTCGATCCTACGACGAAGGCACCAGTTATGAATTGATTGCTGAAACGCTTGGTTCACTCAATATTGGTTCCGCCATCTACCATCGCCAGGTGCCGGTGGGCGAAGTGACCGGTTATAAGTTATTACCGGAGCAAGGCAAGGTAAAGGTACGCTTTTTTGTTAAATCCCCCTATAACTCACTGGTTAAAAAGCAGAGTCAGTTTTGGAATGTCAGTGGTTTTGATGCCAGCATCGGCTTAGAGGGCATCGACCTGGATGTCGGGTCTCTCAATGCGTTGATTTCCGGCGGCGTTGAGTTTGATTCGCCGCCGGGATTGGAAGCCAATGTCGCCCTGGCAGAGCCCGACCATGCTTTTTATCTGTTTGATGATCGTGATGCGGTGAGTGAAGGGGCAATTAATATTTCCTATCCATTCCTGTTACGTTTCACCGGTTCGGTACGGGGGCTTAAGATTGGTGCGCCTGTTGAATACCTGGGTATTCAAGTGGGGCGGGTTGAGCATATCGCCTTTGACAGTGACGCCAGTGAGGGCCGCAAAATTAATGTGGTGATTGGTATTCAACCGGAGCGTATGAGTGAGCGTGAAACACTGACGGAAGAAATGGTGCAAAAGGAAATTGCTGATTTGGTACGAGATGGCATGCGGGCACGTTTGCATTCCGGTAGCTTGATTGGTGGTTCGTTATTTGTTGATCTGGTGCCCAACTTGGCTAAAGGCGGCGCGCTGACCCATGTCGGCGTTTATCCTGAAGTACCTACCACAGATAATGAATATAGTCAGATTGCTCGAAAACTAGCGGCTATTGTTGAACGTGTGCATAGCATCCCTATTGAAGATATTGGCACTCAATTACAGGGGAGCTTGAAATCCTTGCGCCGTTTCGCTGAGGATTTACAGCAGGGTGATATTGCCAAAAAAGGGTCGCTATTAATGGAGAATCTCTCTAAAGCCAGTGCTGACCTAGATAACACCTTTCAGCAGCTGGAGCGCACATTACGCTCTATTGATCAGACGATAGCGCCGGACTCCAGTCTCAATCATGCGCTGAATGAGACATTGGAAGATATTTCCGATGCGTCCAAATCGATGGAGCAGCTAACCGATGAGTTGTATCGTTATCCCGATGCACTACTACGCGGCAAAAGAGAGGATAAATAATGGTAAAACTGACGACCTCGTTAATTGCTCTTTGCTGCTTTATGCTTGCCAGCTGTGCGGCACAACCGCCCACTTACTACTTTGATTTAACGTCCCAAACGGTGGCCGGTAATCAGCACATCCGTGATGATGTGTCGTTGGGGGTTGGTCCTATTACGCTGCCGCAGTTGTTAGATCGCCCCGGTATTGTTAGCCGTCACTCTGAAACTGGCGTTAAAGTCGCCAGTTACCACGTGTGGGCGGGTGAGCTGGAGCCCACCTTTACACGCGTGCTTGCCGATAACATTGCGACGGATTTACAGCATCAAACGGTCTGGGCCTCGCCCTGGGATAACCGGTTTCGCCCGGAGTATCAAATTCGGGTGTTTGTGGATCGTTTTTCAGGTGAGCTGGATGGTGATGTGCAGTTAAGGCTGAGCTGGACGCTGCTTGGAGATTACGGGCAAAAGGCCATCAGTACCCACCGTTATAGTGCCGTGGTTGTAAGTGATGGTAGCTATCAGGGTTATGTGGATGCGTTAAATACGCTTTTGACAGAGTTTGCCAGGCAGGTGTCTAAGACACTAACGCGAGAGTTACCGCCTGCCTGAATTATCAGTCATGAGGTTGTGAGACAGCTGCTGATGACACTGGCCTTTGCGTCAATCCTTGATCGCGAGATCATCAAAATCCAGTGGCTCATGATCATTGTTGTGTGTAAGCCTGATTTTAACAGACATATTGTGGGAGGAGTCGGCATGTTTAATGGCTTCCTCCATTGAGACACGGCCCTGTTTGTATAGCTCATAGATAGCCTGGTCAAAGGTGACAATTTCCTTTTCAAGGTTACGTTCAAAAGCCTCTCTGATTTGATCAATTTCTCCTTTTTTGATCAGTTCCTGAATAAAGGGTGAGTCTTTCAGAATTTCAACGGCTGGCCAGCGTTTACTGTCCACACCAGGAATCAGTCGTTGACAGACAATCGCTTTGAGGTTGTTTGACAGGTCTGTTAGCAGCTGTTTGTGGGCTGATTGAGGAAAGAAGTTGATAACTCTGTCTAAGGTTTCCACGGCGTTGCTGGCATGAATGGTTGCCAGGCAGAGATGGCCCGTTTCTGAGTAATTAATCGCATTGCGCATGGTTTCTGTGTCGCGTATTTCACCAATTAAAATAACATCCGGTGCTTCACGCATGGCGTTTTTTAAAGCTTCGCTGTAGCTTTTGGTATCGGTACCCACTTCGCGCTGGTTAACCACGGATTTTTTATAACGGTGCAAAAATTCAATGGGGTCTTCAATGGTTAGAATATGGCCGTGTGTGGTGGCGTTTCGGTGATCAATCATTGACGCAAGGGTTGTGGATTTGCCTGAGCCTGTCGCACCAGCAACGAGAATCAGACCGCGTTTTTCCATGACCAGATCTTTCAGGTAAAGCGGCACGTTAATGTCTTCCAGGCTAGGTGGATCAACCTTAACATTACGGATAACCATGGCCACTTCACCGCGTTGACGCATCACATTGACACGAAAGCGTCCTATGCCACTAACAGATACCCCCATATTGACTTCCCAGTCCTCTTCGAAAGCTTTCATATGGGATTCGTTCATGAGAGAAAAAGCCAGTTCTTTGGACTCTCTGGGCGTTAGGTGATGCTGTTTAGAGACCGGGTGGCATAGGCCTTCGATTTTTATGAGAACCGGAGAACCGGGGCTGAAAAAGAGATCCGACGCATTTTCCTGCGTCATTAGTTGTAGGTATTTAGAAATGTCCATGGCTAAAGTATCTGACGTATGAAAAGAGTTACTTAAACCATAGTCGTAAAAGAAACTAATGCTGAAAGAATAGGCTAATTGAACGCTAATTTTTAATACGCCAGCCCGTTTTAAAAAGTGGCTAGGGCAGACCCGATGCCGCTGAGCACACTGGCGCTTTATTTTTTAGAGTGCGGCAGCCATAAACTAGGCCATCGGTATAACTGACCCAGGCCGTATCACCTTCAGCCCATAACAGTGAAACACGCTGCATCAAAGCGGGTAGACCCGTTGCCGGCACGCAGGATGGGGCTGCCTTTATGTTGGTGGATGAGAAACGGCACTGGTAAAGGTCGCCATTGCTAAAGGCGACCCAGCCAGCGCTGATATGACTTGCCTGTTGGATATTGAGGTAACGATTGTCTTGAGCCTGCACATGGGTCGAAATAAAAATGAAGGCTGACATAGTAATGAGAAGGAGTCGCTGTGGAAAAAGCATATCAAGTAACCTCTTGGGCTTGTTGTTAGTGACCGGAAGGGCGCCAACCGGTCAGCCATTGTTGGACAGGAATGATCACGGGCTGTTCACCATTATCAAAAAACCATGAATCGACAACGTAACGTATGCCGGTTGTGTTGTCTTTGATGACGGCGCTGTTGTGGGGCCATTGGGCGTCGATAAAATATCCCCGACGGGTTGGGGACTCAACGCTATGCCATTTCAGCATGTCTTCCTGACTTAGAAACTGCAGGTAAAGCGAGGTGTTGACGGCTTCGTCGATACAGTCCATCTGCCCGGTATCGGAAACCATAAAACCGGCGCCGCCTTTATCCGTTTGGGTACCAACAGCTTCACCAACCAAGACTTCCATAATGGCAATCGCTTCGGCAATGTGCTGGCGTTCCTGCTCAGGGTTGCTTGCTTTAGTCGTCAGTGGTTTTTTAACCTGTTGCCATTGTGCATCGGAAAAGTAGGTTTTGGTCTGGTAGTGGCAGCCGTAACCGTGGCAGACCATAAATTCAGCGGGAGAAAGGTTTGTTTGGAGGTAGTGGGGCAGATGTAGTGCGCCACGCTCAGTCGCGCAGGCGGATAGTAAGGTTATGCTTAGGAAAAAAGCCGCTTGTTTATACAAGCGGCTTTTGCTGGTATGCACTGTTTTACCCGCAGTTTTTAAAATGGAAATAGCAGGCCGAAATACACTTCCGATTGCCAACCGCTGTCCACTTTACCACGATAGTCGAAGTTCAAACTGGAACGGCCGTTCACGCTTTGACTGCCCATGCGGGTTGCATTAACGCCAAAGTAAATGCGCGCGTCATTTGCCAGATTGGTTTTCATGCTGCCCATAATGCCGACAACGGGGTCAATGCTGGTTTCTTTATCGTTGAACTTCTCGCGATTACCGCCACCACCACTTTCATCGGTAACCAGGCTCAGCTCTCGACGGGTCAGCTGTACGCCACCCACAGCTGCGATTGAAACCCGTTGCATTTCATACATGGTCCAACCGATCAGGGCGCGAAGAAAATAGTATTCACGTAGCTTGAGGTAAGAGTCTCTGCCAGGGGTTGGGTGCAGGTCACCCTGTGCGGATTTGTCACTGGCGCTGGGTAAAACGCCCAGGCTGGCGATGAAAAAAAGATCGCTTAGGGTGCGCGGACTCATGATTAAATCAAAACCGATTCCCAGTGTGCCGATATTAGAATCCCCGCTAGGATTACCAAAACCAGGGCTCATTAGACGGGAATCGAAACTGCCGTATTTATACAGGCCTCGCACACCGTAGGAGAGGTTTAAATCAGAATTCGGCCAGTTAGGCCAATTCGGTGAACGCAGCGCGAAAGCGGGTGCGGTGACCGAAATTTTCTTAACGGTATCATTAGGGCCAATGGAAACGGTACGCAATGTTTTGTCGCCCGATTTGACGGTATACAGACCTGGCTCAAGCCCTTTATAAATGAGCGGACCACCATCATTATCATCGTCTTCGACCTGTTGTCCGGAGGCATTAAATAATGAAATGGTTTCGCCGGTAACAGCATTGCTACCATCGGTTACCGTGACTTCCAACGTGGCGACAGCCAAGGCTTTTGGTATGAAAGCAAATACAGCTAATGAGAAAACGAGTAAACAGTTTCCCAAAATACGCTTTAGTGAATACATGTTATTACCCCTTTTTTTTAAAAATAACAGGAGTCGCTCCTGCTAGTACGCAAGTGACGTTACTGCACTTGCCCCGGTGTTTTTTTGCGAGGCTGGCTCCTAACCCAGCGCCAGGCGGAAGCGGAACTCCCGCGTTTGACCATTTTTATGATGAACTTCCAGGCGGAGCATCCACACAGCTGAGCCACGGAAGTGGTTTGCTTTTACAGTGCCTAATGCACCGTTTTTAATCGGTTTTTTTATCGATTTAATCACGGTTGTCCAGCGTTGAGGGTCCTCTCCGGCACCGATTGAAATTGTTGCTTTGCGTAGTTTATTGGCATCAACGCTACCGATAATCTGCACAGCAGGACCGCCATCAAGGTTGACGACTTGAACTCTGTCGATCAGCGCTTCAATAAAAAAGCCTGGTTTTGCTTTTAGTGCGGCAGCGGCATCGACCAGGCCGTAGCCGGTGTACTGATCAAAGCCGGGAATATCCACATCTTTAGCTGTTTGCTGCAACAGGGTTTTCACCTGGTCGGGTGTTAACGACGGATTTTTGGAAAGCATCAGTGAAACAATGCCGGTAACGATGGGCGCTGAGAAGGAGGTGCCGCTGGCACGATAATAGCGTTTATCATCACCCACATAGGCCAGCCCCGGCTGGTATTTAACACCGGGAATATCGCGCATGGTATCGGTGCGGCGTGCGCGTAAACTCAGAATATCAGCGCCCGGTGCGGCAATATCAATTTGTTTTCCCCAGTTGGAAAAGGAGGGGTGATCGTCATTCAGACCGGTCGAGGCTACGGTAATGACTTTGTCGCCACCAGCGGGTCCAAAGCCACTGACATCAATGCCTTCATTGCCCGCAGCCACGACAATAACAACGCCTTTGTTGTGGGCGTAGTTAATGGCTTGTTGCTCGATCTCGGTCAAATTTTTACCACCGACGCTCATGTTGATCACCTGCGCGCCGTTATCGGCGGCATAGGTGATGGCCTTGGCAAGGTAAGAAGCGCGTGAGTGCCCAAAGCTGTTGAGCGCTTTCAGCACCATGACTTTGGCATAGGGGTCTATGCCGGCGATACCAACGCCATTATTGGTGTCGGCTGCGATGACACCGCTGACAAAGGTGCCATGGCCGTCATGGTCAAAGGGATTGTTATGGCGGCCATAAAAATCCCAACCGATGATGTCGTCAACATAACCGTTGTTGTCGTCATCCCTGCCGTTATCAGGAATTTCCTTGCGGTTGACCCAGATATTGTTCCAGTTGATATCCTTATGGTTCCAGTCCAGACCGGTATCAATAACAGCGACGATCACGGGCTTGGCCTTTTTGCCGACCAGCTTCCAGGCTTCAGGTATCTTGACGTGTTTGATAGCCCACTGGTCATCATAGGCCTGTGTCCATGTACCTTGGGTATTGAAGTAGGGATCGTTAGTGGCGTGAGAAAAAGTGGCAGCCGTTAACAGAGCGGGCAATACCAGAGCAGACAGAGCCATTTTGGTTAGCGTGATCATTGCCATGCCTCGCTTAGCTGAATGCGTTGGCCTGAAACACCATTTTGGGGCTGGTAAAGCGGCAGGAAGGACTCGGGGCCAGGTTGTTTGTCCCGACAGAAATTGATGACAATGTTTTGAATACCATGAGCACTTGCCAGCTGGAACTTGATCGGTTTATCCATGCCTGCAGGGTAGGTGAGGGTGACATACTGCTGACCGTTTACGATTTGTTGATCGCTAATATAAGGCTTCAAACCGCTGGGTATGGCTGAGGGACTGTTAACTTTGGCATTGATACTGGTTTGCTGGGAGACATTGACGTTTGCCTCAAAGTTAGGCGCAGCGCCGATAAAGGTGCCGGTAGGTATTAAAATTTGGCACTGACCATCTTTGCCGGTTGTGCACTGAAGCGGTTCCTGATTGTGATCGGCATCGTTTTTCTTGGCACCCGGTGTGCCCGGCAGAGCCTGGGCTACGGTGGAGTCGGCGAAAAGCTTCATTTGCTGGCCTACGGCGGCTGTTTGAGTCGTTGTTCCGCCATTGATGACGGACTCCTTGGCCTTGATGATCAGTATTGTCGGCGGTTGCGGGGTCTCAGTCTCATTAGGAGGCTCACCTTCTGTCGGCGGTTTTGCGGTTGAGGTGGGGCCTAATGGAATGACCACCACAGGGGGAATGCCGGTAGCTGTTGTCGTTGGGCCAGATACCGGAGCAGAACCCGACCCCGACCCGGTGGGGGTTCCACCGCTGTTTGGTGAGCTACCCGTTACAGGAGTCGGTGTTGAGGTGGGTGTGCTTATTCCTGTACCTGTCGTCGGCGTGCCCGGCGGTGCTGTTGGAACGCCCGGAGGCGCTGAACCCGGTGGGTTAGCAGGTATATAGGTGCCGCCGCCTATTGGCGTCACAGGAACAGCCGTTGGGCTGCCATAGCTATAGGTACACCACTTGGTACCGTCGGTAGCAATTAATAGTCCTGTACCCGTGGGGCTGGGTATATAGCCGATATTTTCATCCGCTTTTTGTTTTGTACAGCGTACTTCCCAGGTTTCAATCAGTTTGAGGATACGTGCCTGCTGCTCGCGGATACGTTTTAGCACACTCATAATTTGTTCATGCTTGCTAATCAGCTCCTGTAGCTCCCGCATTTTTTGCCGCACGGGGCCTTTTAGTGCCTCAGATGCTTGCAGGCTATCGAGGCTGAGCTGCATATCGGCAACCTGTGATCCGAGACTGCCGGCAAAGGAAGCGCCTCCGGCGGCACCACCGGGTAATCCGGCAGCGCCGATGCCTGCTTTAACTGCCTCCCAGCCCAGGTTCGGCGGTTGCGGCAGGCCTTTTTCGAGCTGTGACAGGGCGTCATTCAGTTCGAAGGATTTTTTAAGCAGGTCCTCAAAGACTTGTTTTTGCTGTTCGAAAAGATTGTTGATTTGTGCGGTCAGAAACTTGTTTAGAGCGATCAGCTTGGGCAGATCACAGTCATCTAAATCGCTGATCGCAACATGAACAGCCGTTTCAATGGCGCTGGGAGAGGTGCCCGCAGGTGAGGGGATAAAATTATGAGTACTGTCTTCAGCGCCGGGTTTTTTCTTCAGGCAGCGCTCTTCATAGGTGTCCATTAGCTGTTGAATACGAGCACGATAACCGGCAATTTCGGCCAGCCCGGCGACAATATCATTATAAATATCGACAGCTGCCTGAAAGGCCTCGACCTGCTGACGCGCACTTTCCTTAATGCCTTCGGCAATGCCCGCTGCCTGACTGGAATTATGCCATTGCGCGTAGGTTTCACCGAGCTGCACGGTTAAGCTGGCACCATAGGCGATAGCCCCAAAGCCCGGCACTAAGCCGGCTGCGGACAGGGTCGATTTCATGGTTTCCAACGCGACGCGATCATTTCCGCTGGGCTGCTGCATCAAATTTTCCATATCGGACATAATGTTATGCAGCTGCTCGCCCATTTCCTGAAGCTTGCTGAATACCCAGCCCTGATAACGCATCAGGTTGTTTTGTTCTTTGGCTAGCAGACCATCAACACGACCAAGCTGGTAAAGATTGCATTTGGCAATATCACGCATCGCCAGACGAGCATTTAAAACAGATTTAGAAACATCGCGGTCGGCTTTGGCAAGGGAGATATCGGCATGGGCGGGGGAAATTGGCAGACATATAAACGCCATTATGATCGTTGCGATCATAAGCCACTGCTGTGGAAAGGCGCCTGCTTTTTTCAATTTATTAACTCCACGCAAACGGTTAGCGGAATCAACCTGCCAGATGAAACAGTAAGTTGATGGAGTTTTATCGTCTTTCCAACGGGGGGATGGATTTACTCATGCCGACGCGAAAAGACTTATAAGAGAAAATACTATGCCTCTGTTTTCAAAAAGTCCACAGGGCGGCGGTTTTGAAACTGTGAGCTGTATCGGTTGATATACACACCTTGTTTGAGCGGCGTTGACGGAATTAAAGCAAAAAGAGAGGCTGGTGAGTGTCTAGAGAATTGGTGGCGATTCAGCCTATTCGAAGCCGCCCTGCTAATGTGGGGCGGCTTTTTTTTGGCTAAGGGTAGGGGCGGGTTAAATCTCTGGAGCCTACCGGCCCAACAACGCCGCCTTAGTCACATTTTTATACGGTCAAAATTAAAAGTTAGCAAGAGGCCATAAAACCCACTTTATGCTGGATTATGACTAAAAGGACTTACGAGGTTACATGGGTGGCCGGGTTAGATGCCTCTATAAAATCAACTAGCTTCTTAATCTGCCTTTTCAAGTCATGAATGTTGAGATTGGGCGTTGAGTTTTCTGTAATGTATTTCGCAACATCCATCTTAGACGCTTGAGAGGCTTTGCCGCCCCTAGTTATTATGCTCAATGGGTTATCAAACTTTCCAAGCTCTGAGTTTATTTTTGCCGAAGGTTTTGTTTTTGTAATTGCTGTTTTGACGAGCTCTGGGTCAATGTAGTTTTCTATTTCTCTGCCATCTGTTATCCAGGCAAACCCTGGACCGTTGTCAAATTCAGCTTTTAAACGTTTTTTGGTTTTGTTGATATGAGCTCTCGCCTTGTTTTTGTCGCTATCAATTAGAATGGCGCTTCTTCGATTTAATCTACGAAGTGAAATAAAGTCGTCAACTTTTTCTGATGAATCCTCACCAGTAAGGTGTGATGCTAGCCTTCCGCCGTAAAACATTATTGAGTAGTGAATGCCTTCAATAAGACCGGTCGAATGCGCATTAATCCAAAAGTTTAGATAAATTCGGTCTGATGGCCCTTCAACCCAAATAATACAATTGGACTGAAGCAAGTCTGAAGGGTGATAACCAAGGTCTCCGCAAACTTCAGATCTGTGTTTATCTGATGTCACCCTTCGGATTTTTGACTCACCATCCTGCATGCTTACGTGATAAACCTCTGCATTAGGGGTATCCATGAGTGCTGCGGAGTGTGTGGTAATGAAATACTGGTTGTTAGTTGAACTATCTAAATACCTAATCAGCTTTTTTTGGAGGATTGGGTTTAGGTGCAACTCTGGCTCTTCCATGCAGATCACAGTGTTTTCAAGTATTGTTGCGGCCGATGCTAAGATTAGTACTTCGTGAATACCAGTTCCTAGTGACTCTAATGGCAGCGTTTTATTGTCCATATGGACGAGAATGGTGTCCCTTTCGTGCGGGATCTCAATTGTAGCTGTTGTGTTGCCGGTTACGTTTCTCAAGAAGAGGTTAATTTTATTGAATTTTTCTCTATCACTTTGATTGTGGACGTCAGGGTTTTGTAATCTTACTAATCGCTCAATAATACCTTTACCGCTGAAGTCTTCAGATACAGAGCCTTGATCACCTACCTTTCTAATTGCGGGTATAAGAACTGTATTTGCAGGTTCAAATTTGGGGGTTAAGTAACGTAGAGACTCTGGATACCAGTGTTGAGTTCTGCCGCCGCCAGAAGAGCGGGTGATGCCTTGCCAAAGCTTACTGATTTCTCTGTCATCTAGACACTCAAAGGCTTCTTCCCATGTCGAAGTAATTAGCGTGAGATTACTATCAAAGTTGAACCAGGCATCTTCTGTGTTATCAATTTCGCTTTTTTTTTGGAAAGCTCTGAGGGCATACCCGGGTGCAGGTGTTCTTATGATGTCTTGCTTGAATTTAGGTAGGATTTTTTCATTGAAGTATTTGTTTTCCCCTTTCTCGTCTACTTCTAAAGGGATTGATATCCCAACGCTAAAATCTGTTCTTGTGGGAATATGATTATCTAACGGCTTTAATTGGACTTGATTGTGAGTTGACAGGGTAGGGTAAATCTCATGAACAAAGCTCAGAATATTCGATTTTCCGCTGTTATTTTGCCCAATAAATAGGTTTATCTTGGATAGGCTTTTGATTTTCTGCTCTTCAGCTCCAAAGCTGCGGTAGCCCGATAAAGAAAATGCTCTGATGATGCATTCTTGTTGCATTTTTCGTTAGTCCCTTACGTTGCTTTCTAGTGTATATAAGCTGTGTTGAAAGGAGCTGAAGTTGCCATGCTTACAGCTAAACGTAAATAGCAGGCAAAGAAAATCACGAGTTTGTTGTGTAAAAAAGTGTGGCTACTTAAGCCAAGAGAAAATAAATAAAAAATTTTTAGACGCGTGATATGTCTATTTTTATATGATTTTGGGATTAGTGGCTACTAACGCTGAAAGGTTTGATTTGAATGGTGCCGGGGCCGGAATCGAACCGGCACGACCGTTAAGTCGCAAGATTTTAAGTCTTAAAAAAGCCTTTTTTTTAATATTTTATAGGTCTATTAAGTCTTGCGACCTATTGTAACACCCTGTTTTGTATGCGTTAATGTGACCAAGAGTGAGTCTTGCGGAAAATACGGGATTTTCTGTGACCGGTCTATTTTTTGGTCTATTTTTTTGAGAGCGCATAATGAGTCTTGCGACCGACACTAGCAGACATTTTGAATTTAAAGAGCATTCGCTCGCTTCATATACCAACGAAACCGGCAAAGATGTTTTGCTGCGCGACACTGTTACCCAGGGTCTGGGCTGTAAAGTTACACCGAAGAATACCAAGAGTTTTTTTGCTGAAGCGAAGGTAAACGGACGCAGTCGCCGTAAGACCTTTGCACGTTTCCCCGCGACCTCTGTCAGTGAGGCAAGGAAAGAGGCAAAAAAAATACTGGGAGAGTATGCCAGCGACAAAGACACCGTTGGCGAGCTGAAGGCCGTTAAAGCTGCCGACAAAGCCCTTAAAGAGCTGTTCGCTGATTACCTTGATGACCGCCCCAAGTTGAAGAAGGGGACTGTTGACGATTACAACAGAGTCATGAATAAGGAACTCGAAAGCTGGAAGGATCGAAACATAACCGAAATCACTAAGGACATGGTGAAGCGGAAGCATAAAGAGTTAAGCAAAAATAGCCCTTCCAGAGCTGACAATGCCATGCGTGTATTGCGCGCTTTGTACAACTACGCCATAGCCGAATATGAGCTTGCTGACGGTACACCATTAGTCACAATCAACCCAACGATCAAGATTACCGCAACGCGCACCTGGAACCGTACAGAGCGCCGAACTAGCTACATAGCCAATGACCAGCTAGAGGCATGGTTTAAGGCGGTTAATGAGCTTGAAAGCGAACGCGGGCCGGTAAAGGTAGACAGTATTCGAGATTACTTTGTGTTCTGCCTACTAACAGGATTTAGAGCAGCAGAAGCGGCGGGTTTAAAGTGGGAACAGGTCAACTTCAAGAGCAGGACATTCCGAGCTACCGACACAAAGAACAGCCGCGACCAGCTTTTACCAATGTCCGATTACCTTGAGGAAATGCTTAAACGCCGCCACGAGGAAGTGGATAGCCCTTATGTATTTGACCGATCCAATGGCGACCCGCTTGGACGGGATCAACGGAAGTGGTGCGCCAAAATCACAGAGGCGTCAGGTGTTGAATTTATTCAGCACGATCTACGTCGCACGTTCATAACCATAGCTGAAAGCCTGGATATCCCTTATTACGCTTTGAAGCGGCTGGTGAATCATAAGGCTGACAAAACAGACGTAACAGAAGGGTATATCCAATTAGATGCGGAACGGCTCAGAAAGCCGATGCAATTAATTACCGACCATATTCTAAGATTTGCCAAGATCAAGCCATCGAGTGAGGTGGTTAATCTGGCAGAAAAGCGCGGTTGAAAGGGTGGCCGCCCAGACAACCGCTAATCACAACCAGACCTAACAAGGAGGTCTTATCATGACTACGCAAAATACTAGCAGCAATGCTGATAATATTTCAGCAAAACAAGCGTCAGATGCGCTCTTAAAACTCTGTAAGGCAAAGGACAGTCTTCACCCATACATTGGCTATCTTTATGACGAATGTCATGGAGCTGATGGGGTTTCGTGTGGGCTAGAAACAGCCTTAGACGTGATGTGCGAGCAGTATGAAACTGTCTGGAACTTTGTACTTCAGCAAAAAGAAAAGGAAAAAGCCGAGGCTTAAACGGAAAAGCCACGCCTAGAGTAGCTCTCGAAAAAGCGGCACCTTCACCGCTCTGGCGTGGTTTTTAATTGAAGGCGTGTGAAGGGCGTAATCATGAAAACAAAGGAACTTGGAGGGTTTCCAAGCGACCTAGGCGAAGCTGAGTACGAGGTTGAGTTGATACTTGAGCATGCCGAAGGGTTAAACCGACTGCCGTATAAAGCGCCAGAAGAGGCGAAAGAGTGGGGGCCCTGGATTAGGATGATAAGGTGGCTTGAGCCGCAGATTGAGCAGTATGGGCTTTTGCCCGAGGCCCAGGATGATGTGAATTTCTTTACTCCTGGCTGGGAGCAAGATCTAGCCAGCTTATACATGCTGTTAATAAATCATTCGTATGGTGCAACGTGGGAAACAGGTGACCGGCAAGGCTGGCTGAATGCTGAAAACGAACTTCTTGCAGCCATACTAAAAATAAATACCAGCTTGGAATACATAGAACGAGATGAGCGGGCGAAGAAAGAGCTGGAAAAAAGGGCAGAGCAAAAAGCGCATATGAACAGCATTCGCCCAAAGACAAGATTTAACGAGGCCTTGCAGGAAGTAATTGACGGCCTGGTAAATGAGAGCGACTCATTTGCTGACCTAAAAGAAACTATAAGATCAATCACGAGGAAGACTGAAGGGCCTTTCGATTGTGATGACTATTATTACCATCAAAACGAAGATGGAAAAGAGACATTGCGCTGGACGGATAGCTCCGGCTATGAAGGTAATTGCCAAAAACTATCAGCGCTTAGGCCTTACTATAAGCGGGCTAAAGATAAATTTAACAAAAAAATATAAAAAACCATTCTCACCGTAACAGTTAGGCTCCTAACTGTTAAATGCCCTCCCGTAATATCCCAACTGTGAACAAAAGAGAGGCATTAATCCCAGGAAGTGATTAGTGCCTATGTCGTTTTTTTAGCATGGGATGGGACAATGAAAAACATTACGTTAGACGAATTAATTCCGGCGGCTATGTTAGCCGTTATGCTGGGAAAGGCTCCTAAAACTCTCGCAAACTGGCGGTGCCTCGGTAAAGGCCCTGAGTATGTGAAAATTGGGGCTGATATTTATTACCCCAAGTCAGGGGTTACAAGCTTTATTAGTAGCCGACTTGTTCAGCCAGAGCAGGAGGGGTAGAAATGAAGTTAGAACAAGCGGCTGTGGCGGCCGCTCACTCCAAATCCAACACAGACAATTCTACTCCAAAACAACCAACGCTAGAAGGCCGGATTGCAGAAGTATTGCCACGGATTAGCAGGCCAGCATCTAAACGGGTGCTTGCGTTCCTTGCTTCCCATAACGGAGCCTGGACGCATCAAATAGCACGTGAGTGCGCCTGTTCAAATGTATCTGACGCGGTGATGCGAATGCGACCAGAGTTGGATCAGGCAGGTATTCGTGTCTTTTGCTACTTGCCTAAACGTGATGGCCGCCTTCAAAACCGGTTCGGTGAGGAAAGCCGCGCTCACCGATGGCAGGCAGTTACACTCGGGAAGGGCTAATGGCTTCGCTTGAGCGGTCGAAGGCAAGGCGTAACGGAAGGCTGTTTGTTCAGCTTTTCCGGGACGTTCTAGACCATCCTAATTACATCAAGCTAACCCCAAGAGCTGTAAAGCTGTTTAACGATCTTCTGTCGCAATACAACGGAAGTAATAACGGGGATTTGTCAGCGTGTATGGCGCTTATGGAAAAGCGCGGTTGGTCGTCGAAGTCGAACCTAGGCTTAGCCCTTAAAGAGCTACTGTATTACGAGTTTGTAATTGTGTCGCGCCAAGGTGGGCGAAAGCAGCCAACGCTACTGGCAATGACCTGCTACCCAATCGACGAATGCAAAGGAAAGCATGACTTGAGCGCGACGACGGCGGCAAATCACAACTACAAGCTTACGAAGAAAAAGTGGAACCCGAAAAGGGGGCCGCAACAGAACGCTTACCCCACGGGTGGGGGAGCCTATCCCACGGATGGGTCAATAAACCGCCCTGATTCGCCTATTAGCCCACAGGTGGGTCAATTAAATGGGTGAATTAGCCGTTTTCGCATCCTTTATGGCCCACAGGTGGGGACCTTTATATATCTACCATGTGTATCTAGTTATTCAGGTTCATTTAAGGGTGTTAATAGCGGGCGGGTCACAAAGGGGTATAGGGGGTCAAATCTCTACAGCCTTCGAGCCGTAGACCGCCGCCTTAGGTCAATTTTTACGAGCGCTAACTGAAACGAAATAAAAATTTGGATTGATTATGAGCACCAACGAAAGAGTACCAAGACATTTAACGACAGAGAGCAAAAAGCTGTTTAAGCACGTTGTCGGCAGTTATGACCTGCAACAGCACCAATTGAAAACTTTACGCCTAGCTTGTGAGGCGCTGGATAGAGCAACCCAGGCGCGCGAAATCATTAACGAAAAGGGTATGACCTTGTTAGACCGATTTGAACAGGAAAAGCCCCGGCCAGAAATCGCCATCGAGCGTGATTCGCGGATTAGTTATGCGCGACTGATGCGAGAGCTTTACCTGGAAGATTTAGAAACCAATAACGACCTACCAGACTGTATGCGAGGCAAGCATGGTTAAACGTGTAAGAGCTAAGAAAACAGAGCTGAAAATGACAGAGGGCATTTTGATTGCCCTAATGAGCGGTGACGACTGGCTTGGTGAACTAAGTTCGTCAGCTGGGCGGCTCCAAGAATCTGAAGAAGGCAAGCAGCGTGCTTACGAGTATTGGCAAAGGTATAAGCGCGAGGTGATGGAATATTGTCAGCGTGACCACGTTGAAAAGAGGGGTCAGCCATTGCTTGAGCCAATAGGCCTGTTTCGTCGTCCTTGGGCTTGGTGGGCTTTTGAGGCTTCAGAAGAGCGTCGCAAAATTACCCCTACTTGCTGGATGGATAAGATAGACCCCAGAGAGTCTGAAAAGGATTATTTGGTGCGCTTAAACCTGTTAACTGAAGTGGAAAAAGTTGCTTTAAATTTAAATAAAACATATTAAAAACAATAGGATAGCTAAGATATGGGTGGTACAATTACACTTGTAAATATCGAAAGGCCTTTAGCCGGACACCTTCGGCAAAGCGCTACTAACTGCAATTACATTTTCAACGGTTTTGTTGATTGCAGGCTTCTTAAAAACCGTAGGCTTGGCGAGGTAACAAGGCATCCCTTGTACCAGCTAAAGACAACCGCCCTCCAACAGCGTTTGGACACAGTTGTCGGCAAACCAGTTAATTAAATTTATCTGGTGTCCGGCGCTGCGTATCAAACAACTCCAGCCCGGTCACCAAAACTTTATAGGTAACTACTTATGAAAGGTATGACCGAAGAACAAAAACTAGCGCTTGCTGCTGTTGATCCTCTGGTGGCAAATCATTTAAAAAAACCAGCTCCAAAAATTCCGCATATTGCAGACTTGAACCGAGATAAGAAGAAAGTCGTGGCTTCGGCGGAACGCATCTTAGATGCGGCCAAATTAGAAAACCGCCATATTACTAATACTGAGCAGCTGGCTTTTGATGGGCTAATGGCTGTAGGCGACGATCTCCAGGCCAGAATTGATTTCCTGGCAGAGCACGAAGGTTTAGGTGTTTCATCTTCAAAGTCTGCTGATACAGAATGGTCAGACACAGACGGGAAACAGGTGAATGTCTATAAGCCTGATGATTTATTGTATAACCCGGCTAAAGCGGGTGACCTGAAAGACGTAAATGCTGGCTCGATTATGCGAGCGATGGTTATGGGGCCGAAAACATCGCTTGAGGTTCAGGCGTTGAGCGAGGGCACCGATACTGCGGGCGGTTTTACTGTTCCTGAGACCCTAAGCCGTCAACTTGTAGACTTAATGCGGAAAAAGGCGAGGGCAGTACAGGCAGGCGCTATGACTGTTGAGCTAAACACCGAGAAAACAAACATAGCTCGGTTAGCTTCCGACCCTATTCCGGCTTGGCGACTAGAGGACGCGGCCATCGCAAACTCTGAGCCAACCTTTGGAAGTGTGGCATTCCAGGCGCGCAGTTTGGCAGTGCTGGTAAAAGTTAGCCGAGAGCTGTTAGAGGATAGCGTTAACATCGACCAGGCGTTATTGCATTCGTTAGCTCAATCGCTCGCACTTGAAATTGACCGTGTAGCGTTGCTTGGATCGGGTACGGCTCCTGAGCCGCTGGGTTTATCAAACACCGTTGGGGTGCTGGAGGTGGATATGGGCGCTAATGGTGCGGCTTTGGCTAACTACAGCCCGTTCTTAACAGCGATGCAAAACATTGCAGACGCTAATTCCAGTGAGCCTACAGCGGCGATTATGGCCCCACGTACGAAGTTCGGTCTAGCTGGTCTAACTGCAACAGATGGGCAGCCACTAAGGCAGCCAGACGTATTGGCAAACCTTCCGAAGCTAGACACTACGCAAATTCCTGTAGATGAAACGCACGGAACGGCTACTGATGCTAGTCGAGTAATTATGGGCGACTTTAGTCAGTTGATGATTGGTATTCGATCCGGGTTGCGTATTGAGCTGTTGCGAGAGAAGTTCGCTGATAACCACCAGTATGCGTTCGTGGCGCATATGCGTGCCGACGTGGCAGTTGCTCAACCTACGGCATTCTGCCAAATCACTGGCATCACGCCTTAACCGAAATGAGCGGGGGCCGCCATGCGGCTCCTGTTCCCGCAGGGGATGGCGCACCCTAACGTGCTGGGATTAGTCGGCGAGTGCCCGGTGTCATTACGAAAACCCCGACAGTCAGCGGCTTCACAATTTACCGTGAAGTGCGCTGACATTCTTTCCAATATGAAATCTTCCAGGCCAAGAGTCTGTAGTTTTAACGCTCTGTGTAGAGTGCCACAAGCACAAGACAGCGACAGAACGACAGTAGGGGTGGGGCGGGTCTAATCTCTGGGAGCTGAGAGCCGTAGACCGCCACCTTAGGTCAATTTTTACATGGACAAAAAATAAAATTAAAAGTTAGTAGGCACAAAAAACCCCGCACAGTGGCGGGGTTTCTATATGGTATTCTTGCATTCTCGAGTTATGCTTGTGCGCAGCGTGCTTGCTCAATAACTCTTTTTTGGCTGTCAGAAGCGGTCTTTAAAACGGCTGTATACACTTTCTTCCTATCACTAGAAGACGCTGTTCTCATGAAGTCTGAGAAAGTAGTTGTTGTGCCCGTTTTTTTGCGAGTAATAAATTTCATAAATGTCACCCTAGCTTATGTCGAGGCGTTCTTCAAGTTGCGCGCGAGTATAGGATTCGGGGATATGGTTGTCAATAACGTCGATGTTTGCCTTATATTCCCTTGTAGAGTTAGTGCTGTCTTTAATTAGGAGCTCTACTTGAATCTTATCTTTGTAGTGTGCTTTAAGGTTGTTTACAACGTCTCTAGCTAAAAAATATTGGTCTAAAAACGTGCTTTTTAAAACGCGACGCCCTTCCACAATTTCACGAGCCTGAACGAATTCCCATGCTAGTTCAGGGTTTTGGTACACATAAAGAATGTAAACGGGTCTGCCGCGCTTAATGGATCTATCTATATTAGTAACAGCTTTATTGTAATTAGTTAGAGTGCCATCCAATATGAAGCTTTGATTTTTTTTTAGCACTAGATCATGAATTTTTTCAACTAAAATTGAAGCTGAAGCTTGGAAGAGATAAGAGTTGTTGCCGTTGTAATCTTCAAAGCGGTCTCTGAGGTCGTCCGCATCAATGCGAATAATGCCGCCATCAAATGTATCAATTAGTGCTTTTGATGTTTCAGTTTTTCCGGCACCAGGAGAGCCAGCCATAAATACAGATACAGGGTTATCTTCAGACTCATAAGAGCCGGCTTCGATTAGCTCTTTAGCTATTTGTTTTTTGTTTTTATTTGCGAACTCGATAGCTTTATTTGCTACTTTCTGCTCGTCAGGTGTAAGCGCCATTTTATAGATCCGTTTAGTATTCGTTATTCCGTAAATTTTATTTGGGCATTCATTACATGGTAGTTAACGAGGGAAGCCCAAATTAAAGCATTTAAGCTAGACTCTGGAAAGGAGTGTCTTGGTATTTGCTTTAATAGGAGTGTTGATAAGTGGGGCTACTTTGAAGCAAAGTATATGACTTTTAGAGCACAAGGAGGGTGTTATGTTGGATGAAGGAAATGTAAGTGCTACAGACCCTGTCGTTATTGCATCAATGATTACAGTTGTTGGGATGGTCTTTGTTGCTGCCTGTTCCGGTTTGGTTCAATGGAGTGTTACTAAACGCTTGATTAGCTCTGAAGCTGATCGGGTAAAACTCCAATTAAAATCAGAATTTAACTTAAGGCAATTTGAAACCTGGCGGGCAGGACTTCAAGGAGCTGTTGCAGAGCTTTTGGCGTTAACCGATTTTGAGGCAAGTCCTACCTTGGATAGTCAAAAAATTGCCCGCTTAATTCTAAAAATCGAACTCATGTTAGATACGGATATTGAAAGTCATTCTCACATTGGCAGTTTGATAAGCGAAATAGGGCTTCATACTAATGGTTGGCGAGAGGGTTCCGATGTTAACGATGTTATGTGTCTGCAAACGGCCCTGCTAAATGCAGTGCGGAGGGCAACACATTTGTCGGTAGAATAAAATGGATTTTAAATCTTAAAGCTAGATCGTCTTGAGATTAAAGCGGCTTTCGAGTCGCTTTTTTTATGCCAGGGGAAAATAAATAAAAAATATTTTAGTCGCAGTGACTGGTCTATTTTTTGGTCTATTTTTTATGGTTTTGAGTTTTGTTGTTAGTGGCTACTAACGCTGGAATGCTTGATATAAATGGTGCCCGGGGCCGGAATCGAACCGGCACGACCGTTAAGTCGCAAGATTTTAAGTCTTGTGTGTCTACCAATTTCACCACCCGGGCTAGGATGGAGGCGCGGGTCGGAATCGAACCGGCGTAGACTGAGTTGCAGTCAGCTGCATAACCACTTTGCTACCGCGCCTTAAACCTAAAACTACTTACTGTCGTGCTAGTAAAACTGTAACTGGAGCGGGAAACCGGGTTCGAACCGGCGACCTCAACCTTGGCAAGGTTGCGCTCTACCAACTGAGCTATTCCCGCACTTCAACTACATTTTCAGATCAGGCAGTTGCTGCTCGATTTGAAGAAGCGCTATTTTAGCGATCTGTTTAGGAGAGTCAAGGAGCTTTCGCTAGAGATTGTCAGTTATTGATAAATTGCTTTACCAGACGGTTAAAGGTGTCCGGTTTTTCACTGTGTAACCAATGGCCGGTGCCGCTGATGACTTTAACCTTGGCGTTTGGGAATAGGGTAAGGATGGCTTCTTTGTGCTGTTGTTGAATATAGGAGGAATGACTGCCCTTGAGAAATAGGGTGGGGCCACTGAAGGGCGTGCCTGTTAAGGTTTCAGAAATGCTTTGATAGTGTGTGTCGATGGCGGACAGATTCAGGCGCAAGCGGTAGTGACCGGACGTGTCGCGGTAGAGGTTTTTCAATAAAAAAGCACGAACCTGTTTTTCTTCGATGAAGCGAGCCAGTATTTGGTCAGCCTGCTGGCGTGATTCCAACGTATTTTTGGACAGTGCCTTTAGGCCTTCGATGGCCGGGTTGCGGCGTTTGGGGTAATTCACGGGGGCGATGTCTGCAACAACGAGTTTATTGACACGTTCTGGGTAACTCAGGGCGATTTGCATGGCGACTTTGCCGCCCATTGAGTGGCCGAGCAGGTGTGCCTGCGCAAGCTTCTGGTCATCCATAAATTCAATGACATCCTCAGCCATAGCTGAATAGCTCATTTCCGGGCTGTGAGGAGATAAGCCGTGATTGCGCAGGTCAAGCTGATAGCAGGTACAGTCATGACTGAGAGCTTTGGCGGCGAGAGATAAGTTGCTGAGCGAGCCAAACAGGCCGTGTAACAGAATGACGGCTGGTGCTGAGCCAGCGGGTTGCCCCTGCTGCGTAAAATTTAATTTCATTCATGAAAGCCCATTGTTATGATCGCGGCCCTTAATGCTGTCCGTCTGAGTGCTTGAGCGGTAAAATCAGCAACATTTTTCACACCATATCAAAAAGTAAGCGGCCATGGATCCCATTTTTTATTACATCATTTTAGTTATTACGGGGTTGATTGCGGGGGTAATTAATACCCTGGCCGGGGGTGGCTCGAATCTGACCGTGCCCGCTTTGATGATGATGGGTATGCCAGCCGATGTGGCGAATGCTACCAATCGCCTTGGTGTTGGTTTGCAGAGTGTTGTGGGTGTGCGTGGTTTTAAGCGGCACGATAAGCTGGATTTGACTGACGCGCTTCCTATTGTTGGCATGACGCTGGGTGGCGGCCTGGTGGGTGCGTTGGCGGCCTCCTATTTGCCGAATACTTACCTTAAGCCGGTACTTCTTGGGTCGATGGTGACGATGGCGCTGATTATTTTGATCAAGCCTTCCGTCGTGATGGCAGAGGAGGGGGAACCTATACAGCGCTTGAGCAATCGACCACAGGCAAAGTGGATTTTGTTTGTGGCGGGTATTTACGGTGGTTTTGTTCAGGCCGGCGTTGGTTTCATGCTGATCGCGGCCATTGCCGGCTCATTGCGTTATGACCTGGTACGCACTAACGCCTTAAAGATGCTTTGCACAATCGGTTTTACCTTTGTGGCTCTGGCGGTGTTTATTGTCCGTGGGCAGGTGGAGTGGTTGCCGGGGTTGGTGTTGGCCTGTGGCACGATGATAGGCGCGCATTATGCGGTAAAAATGGCGATTAAGGTGAGCCAGAAAACGCTTAAGTGGTTCTTATTTGTAATGACGTTGTTTGCCTGTGGTGCGGCTATGATGATCTAGTCGGCGAGGGTTTATTGGTTGCATAAAAAAGGCCGCAGCTTCTAATGAAACTGCGGCCTTTTTGGTTTTATTGCGCTTATGCAATTATTCGCTTAGCTGTTTGCTAATGCCTGACGTACAGAGGCCAGTTTTACGCAGGTGCTGAAGACATCCATAGTGGCGCTGACATCTTCAAGGCTTGGGAATGATGGCGCCAGACGAATGTTGCTGTCCTTTGGATCGTTTCCGTAGGGGAAGGTGGCACCAGCCGGTGTCAGTTTTACGCCAATATCATCGGCCAGTTTCACCACTTCTTTGGCCAAACCGGGACGTGTATCAACCGATACAAAATAGCCACCTTCAGGTGTTTCCCAACTCAGCAGATCGTTATCACCAAATTCGTTTTGTAGGCTATCCAGCACGGCAGCAAAGCGTGGCTTAAGTAACTCCGCATGTTTGTCCATGTGGCTTTTAAGGGCGTCGATATTTGGCAGGAAACGCATGTGGCGTAACTGGTTTACTTTGTCTGGACCGATGAGTGAGGCACCAAGACGTTTTTTGAATTCTTTCAGGTTGTTACCTGAAGCAGCCATAAAGGCGATGCCTGCGCCTGCGAAAGTGATTTTCGAGGTGGAAGCAAACTGTAAAATGGTGCTTTCGGTGTTGTGTTTTTTACACAACTCCATGATGTTGGCAAGTTTGGGCGGGTTGTCTGACAGCTCATGAACCGCGTAGGCGTTATCCCAAAAAATACGGAAATTATTGCTCGCTAATTTGCCCAATTGAGCGATGCGGTCAACCACCTCATCGCTGTATACGATGCCGGTAGGGTTGGAGAAACGAGGCACACACCAGATGGCTTTAATATTACGGTCATTGCGTAGCAGATCTTCGACCTGATCCATGTCGGGGCCTTCGGCCGTCATGCGGACTGGAATCATTTCGATACCCAAATCTTCACAAATAGTGAAGTGGCGGTCATAGCCCGGGGAAGGGCAAAGACATTTTATCTGGCCTTCGTTCTGCCAGGCTGTGCCGGGGCCATCTGGACCAAACAGAAACGCGAAGGTCATGGCCTGGCGCATCATGGTCAGGCTGCTGTTACCACCGGCAATGATTTCTTCAAGGGACACACCCAGTAGATCGGCTCCGAGTTGGCGAGCTTCTTCAATGCCCTCAAGGCCACCGTAATTACGCGTGTCGGTGCCGTTCAGGGACTTGTAATCGCCCTTTAGAATACCATCGAGTGAATTAGACAGATCCAGCTGCTGCGGGGAAGGCTTACCACGTGTTAAATCCAGGTTCAGCTTTTGGTCTTTAAGTTCAGTGTAACGGGCGGTCAGGTCGGCTTCCCATTGCTGTAGCTGTTCTTTGCTGGCTTGATTAAGTTGCAAGGCGATATTCCCCGGTAAAAATGAGATTGGATGGTCTTAAAATCGAGCGGAATTATAATCCTTATAACGGGTTATCAACAGTAGTGGAAGGGATTAATTTTTGTTATCTATCAGCGATATGCGTCATAAATAGCGGCTATTGGATTTAAAATAATGGCAGGCGCATACTAGCGGGTGAGGTCGTAATAAATTGAGATAAAAATAACAATCGAGGAGGCGGTTATGAAAGCGCTTATTCGAGTAGTCATTTTTTGTATTGTGGGGCTTAGTTACTCCGTATCGGCGGAAACCTTGTACGGCGTAAAGGTCTCAATCGGCAGTGGAGAACGCTCCACCGATGCTTATCAAGTCAGCCTGTTGTCGGATTTCGGGCAACGACTTTTTCAGAACCGCGTAGCCCTGTACTGGGAGGTTAGTTATAGCCATTGGTCGTCTAGCAAGGGGCCGGAAAAGCAGGTTGACGCAATAAATATCAGTCCGGTGTTTCGCTATGATTTCAGTAACACTGAGCACGGCTGTGTGCCCTATGTCAGCTATAGTATTGGGCTAGCGTATTTGAGTGAAACCCGGGTCGCGGACAAAAACCTTGGCATGCATTTCCAATTTGATAATAAGCTGGATGTTGGGATGCGCTTTGGTAGCCGCGAGCGTCATGATTTAGCGATTGGCGTGCGGCATGTTTCAAATGCTGGGTTGGATAGTGATAACGATGGCTTTGACGTGGTCAGGGCATCGTACAGTTATCGCTTTTAACGCTTCCTGATTGATGTTTAGCGCAGAATTCGGATTAATCCTGCGCCTGTTCTTTTAGCATCTGTGTTATACGGGTGGCAGCTTCCAATGCGCGCAGGCCATCTTCCCCTGAGACGAGCGGTTTGGAGCCGTTTTTAACACACTCTATAAATGCAGCAATTTCCGTTTGCAATGCATCGCCGTCTTCATAAATGTTTTCAGTACTGTTGATATCGGGGACACCTGGAAACATTTCGCCTTCACCTTTACGGTGGTAGCTGAAAATACGATTTTGGAAATCAATTGATAGGTAAGCATCAGGCTGAAAGATGCGCATCTTGCGTTCAGATTTCAGGCTGATACGGCTAGCGGTTACGTTGGCAACACAGCCGTTAGCAAAGGTCAGGCGAGCATTGGCAATATCGGTTGCGCTGGACAGCACCTTGGTGCCGCTGACATCAATACCAACCAGTTCGGAACGCACCGTTGATAAAATAATATCGATATCGTGAATCATTAGATCCAGCACGACATCCACATCGGTGGCTCGTGGCTTGTAGGGGGCTAGGCGGTGTGCTTCGATAAAGCGCGGGTTGTGCAGAACGGTATCCAAATCCAGCATGGCGGCGTTAAAACGTTCAAGGTGGCCCACTTGCAAAATGCAGTTGTGATCTTTGGCTGTTTGGATGAGGTCGCGTGCTTCGTCAGGGGTGACGGTAATAGGTTTTTCAACCAGAACATGAATACCCTGTTGCAAAAAATCTTTGGCAATTTGGTGGTGCAGCGTCGTTGGTGTGACAATGCTGACCGCATCAACCTTGCCAAATAAATCCTGGTGGTTGGTGAATGCTTCGACGCCGTGCTCGTCGGCAATCGCCTTGGCGTTTTCTGCGTTGTTATCAACAACTCCAACCAACTGGCTACCTTCAAGAGCGGCATATTTCTGGGCATGAAATTTTCCCAAATAACCAACGCCGATGACGGCAGTACGAATTGAATCAGGGTTTGTCATTATTTTGAAATCCATCGCGGTTAGGTTGGGCGGCGATTATACGGGATTGCTACGAATTAAACATCTTGCCGGTAAAATTTACGCCAGACTATTGTGTCTTTTATAAATAGTGGCATAAGCTAAAAAAGCACTTGTGGCGCTATTTATCGGTTTAATGGCTGGTCTCGCCGCGCGATTTTCAAGTTTTTATTTGTGAATTCAATAGGTTGAGGGTTTTTAACTGATCCCAGCTATAGAGGCTTTCGTATAGTGCAAAGTATGTGGCGGTTCGCTAATTTAGGCGCCGACCTTAACGCAGCGGTTAGATCGCTTAGGGATATAGACGGAGTATCATGGGTAAGTCTTTAGTTATTGTTGAGTCACCTGCAAAAGCAAAAACGATTAATAAATACCTGGGAAGCGACTATGTCGTTAAGTCCAGTGTTGGTCATATTCGTGATTTGCCTGTGAGTGGCTCAGGCGCGAAATCAGATCCTAAAGCTCGTGCTCAGGAAGCGGCAAAAACCCGTAAAATGAGCCCCGAAAAAAAAGCCGAACATAAAAAGAAAAAAGCCAAGCAACAGTTGATTAGCCGTATGGGCATTGATCCTGAAAATGGTTGGCAGGCGCACTATGAAATTTTGCCGGGTAAAGAAAAGGTTGTTAACGAGCTGAAACGCCTTGCTAAAGATGCCGATACTATCTATCTCGCGACCGATTTGGATAGAGAGGGGGAGGCGATTGCCTGGCACTTGCAGGAAGTGATCGGTGGCGATAGCTCACGCTATAAGCGGGTGACTTTTAACGAAATTACCAAGAAAGCGATTCAGGAGTCATTTAAGGAACCTGGTGAGCTTGATATTAGTCGCGTCAACGCTCAGCACGCACGTCGTTATCTTGATCGTGTGGTGGGCTTTATGGTGTCCCCTCTGCTGTGGGCGAAGGTTGCCCGAGGCCTGTCAGCGGGCCGTGTTCAGTCTGTAGCTGTGCGTTTGATTGTTGAGCGCGAGCGTGAAATCCGTGCCTTCAATCCCGAAGAATACTGGGATGTGCATGCTGACTTGCAAACAGCAGACAAAGAAAAAGTGCGTTTTGAAGTGATTAAGCAGGCCGGTGAAGCTTTCCGACCAACCAGTGAGGAGCAAACTAACGTTGCTCTGGAAACACTGAAAAAATCTGATTTTGAAGTGGTTAACCGTCAGGACCGTCCCACCTCTTCAAAACCGGGTGCGCCTTTTATTACCTCCACTTTGCAGCAAGCGGCCAGTACGCGTCTGGGCTTTGGTGTGAAGAAAACCATGATGATGGCTCAGCGTCTTTATGAGGCGGGTTACATCACCTATATGCGTACAGATTCAACCAATTTAAGTGCAGATGCCGTTGCCACCTGTCGCGATTTTATCCTTGATGAATACGGTAAAAAATACCTGCCTGATACGCCGCTGTCTTACTCTTCGAAAGAAGGGGCGCAGGAAGCTCACGAAGCGATTCGCCCCTCTGATGTGAAGCTACGCTCCACCCAGCTTAGCAATATGGAGCGCGATGCCGAACGTTTGTATGAGTTAATCTGGCGTCAGTTTGTGGCGTGTCAGATGCCTAACGCGCAATTTATCAGTTCTACTATTCAGGTGAATGCCGCTGACTTTGAGTTGAAGGCTAAGGGCCGTATTCTGAAGTTTGATGGCTACCTGAAAGTCATGTCCGGTAAGGACGATGATGTGGTTTTGCCTGACCTTAAGTTGAATGAAAAGCTTAATTTAGCCGAACTTTTACCTAAGCAGCACTTCACCAAACCGCCTGCGCGTTACAGCGAAGCATCGTTGGTTAAAGAGCTTGAAAAGCGTGGTATTGGTCGCCCATCCACCTACGCAGCGATTATTGGCACGATCCAGGATCGCGGATATGTGTCGGTTCAGAACAAGCGTTTTTATGCCGGAAAAATTGGCGATATTGTAACCGATCGTTTGACCGAAAATTTTGCTGAGTTGATGGATTACAGTTTTACCGCCTCGATGGAGAAATACCTCGATCAAGTGGCAAACGGTGAGATGGATTGGAAATTCCTGTTGGATAGCTTCTACGGCGAATTTGTTAAGCGACTTGATGCCGCTAATGACGATGATTACGGCATGCGCGGTAATAACCCGACGGAAACGGACATCAGCTGTCCAGCCTGCGGACGCCACATGCAGATTCGTACCGGTAGCACGGGTGTTTTTCTGGGTTGCTCTGGTTATGCGTTGCCACCTAAGGAGCGCTGCAAGGAAACCATGAACCTTACGCCCGGCGATGAGGCCGTGGATGCGGATAAGGATGAAGAGGCTGAATCTCGTCTGTTGCGCACCAAGCGGCGTTGCAAGCTTTGTGATACGGCCATGGATAGCTACCTGCTCGACACCGAGCGCAAGTTACATGTGTGCGGTAACAACCCCGACTGTCCAGGTTTTGAGGTCGAGAAGGGTACGTTTAAAATTAAAGGCTATGATGGGCCTGTACTGGAATGTGATAAATGTTCAGCTGAAATGCAGCTTAAATCAGGGCGTTTTGGTAAGTACTTTGGTTGCACTAATAGTGAGTGTAAAAATACCCGTAAACTGTTACGCAATGGTGAAGCTGCGCCACCGAAAATGGATCCGGTGCCGATGCCGGAACTGGCCTGTGAAAACGTTGAGGATACCTATGTGTTACGTGATGGTGCAGCGGGGATGTTCCTGGCAGCCAGTAAGTTTCCGCGTAACCGGGAAACACGTGCACCGCTGGTTGAGGAGTTAATTCCGCACAAAGCAGAAATTGACCCGAAATATCACTTCTTACTTGATGCGCCTACAGAAGATGCCGATGGCAACAAAGCCATGGTGCGCTTTAGCCGTAAAACCAAAGAACAGTATGTGATGACCGAAGTGGATAAAAAAGCCACTGGCTGGCGCGCGTTCTATGTCAATGGTAAGTGGGAAGAGGAGCAGCCTAAGCCAAAAGCGAAACCTAAAGCCAAGACGAAAGCTAAAGCGAAGCCTAAGGCAAAGACTAAAAAAGCAGCCGAGTAATCGGCCGCTGACCTATAAAATCATCCGTTGAGCTTTAACGCCGACGACAGTGCTTGGCTGGTCTGTTCTTATTTTAAACAAAGGGTGCTAGAATGCCTGCCCTTTGTTTATATTATTCTTGTGAGTGTCCCGCATGAGCAGTCCCTATTACGAAATTGTGCAATTGTCCGATGGCGAAATCGCCCTGCAACGCGCAGATGCTGATGCCGAAAGCGAACCGCTGGTACGCATTACCTTTTCTGAAGAAGTGAAATTTTTCCTGCAAGAGCAGTACGTAGATGTTGCCAAGGCGATGATCAACACGGGTATCCGTGTGGTCGGTCAGTTGCAGGACGGCGAAGATATCGAGTCGGATGAAGACGAGATGGCTTCGCGGACGGTGCATTAATTTTTTATTTGTATTGAGCTGTTTTTTTATTTTTTGCGCTTCGGTGGCGTGGCGCTCTGAAATTGGCTCATTACAGTGAAGAACAATTTCTTCTGTTTTGTAATCTGTAATTTTCTCAAGGCAACAATCGTTGTCCCGGCCAATGATTTTTAAAAGGTGTACGGGCTTTTAGTCTTCTAGAAATCGATGTTTTTCATCAGGTTGAGTAGCTTTAAAACCTGGCTCGTTTCGCAGCCTGATGTTGTCTTCGATGCTTGTATCAATTGAAAAACCACATTAGCGCATGTGGTTTTTCATCGATCCATTTATGACGTTGTAAATCGCTGCTACATCCTGTTTCGGATCACTCCAACCACTAGCCCTTCGATTGCAAAGTCGCCGCTGCTCTGGTCAACATGGATCGGCTCATAGTTCTCGTTTTCGGCAATTAACAGGACTTCACCTTTGGTTTTCTGGAAGCGTTTGACGGTGACTTCCTCTTCAATGCGGGCGACAACGATTTCACCGTTATTAGCGGTTTGGGTGTTCTTAACTGCTACCAAATCATCATCAAAAATACCGGCATCAATCATGCTGTCACCGCAGACCCTGAGTAGAAAGTCTGCTTGAGGTGAAAACAGCTGGGCCTGCACATTAGCGTATTGCTCGATGTGTTGTTCGGCAAGAATCGGGGAGCCAGCGGCAACACGGCCGATAATCGGCAAGCCTTCGGGTTCCGGCTCTTCTTGATTGAGCAAGCGAATGCCGCGCGAAGTGCCGCTGACAATTTCAATCACGCCTTTTTTAGCCAGCGCTTTAAGGTGGTCTTCAGCGGCGTTGGCGGAACGGAAGCCCAGTTCCTGTGCGATGTCTTTGCGAGTGGGCGGGAAGCCGGTGGTGGCGATGGCGTTGCGTATGCATTCAAGTACTTCCTGCTGACGAGCGGTTAGCTTAATCATAATAAGGCCTGTTTATTTCTACAGTCTGTGATTATATACAGCTTGGGCGGTGCCGGAAACCAGTATTTATGTGGTTTTTTTCGATAAAATTACGACTATTTGGCGATATTTGTATCTAAGGTAGTTCCAGAAAATAGTGGGTCTCGAGAATAACAACGGTGACTACCATGCTCGACTCACCTTTAAATTCATCACAACTCATATCAGGGATGTTATGTCTGAAGATTTAAAAACAACACCCACTATGCGCATTGAAGTATCCGTTAGTCAGCAGGTCCTCAATCTTTATCAGGGGGATCAGGTGGTGGCCAGTTACTTTGTATCAACTGCGGCAAAAGGTGTGGGCGAGCTGATGGGGAGCGAAAAAACACCACGTGGACGACATTACATTCGCGCTAAAATTGGTGCAGGCTTGCCAGAAAATGCGGTGTTTGTCGGGCGTCGTTTTACGGGTGAAATCTATGGGCCGGAGCTGGCCTGTTCTGCGCCGGATCGAGACTGGATTTTAGGTCGTATCCTTTGGCTGTGCGGTTGTGAGGTGGGGAAAAACCGCTTGGGTGATGTCGACTCCATGCGCCGCTTTATTTACATTCATGGCACGCCTGACACCGAGCTGATGGGAATTGCTAAATCTCATGGCTGTATTCGCATGCGCAATGCTGAGCTGGTTGAATTATTTGATCATGTCGAGCCAGGCTGTCGTGTTGATATCCTTGAGTAGGGGCGCTTACGCAAACACATTTAGTTCTTTGTCTCGCAAAACTTCAACCGGCCGCGGCATTTCAATTCGTTTTAACAGGCCCTAGAATACGCCCTTAATTTTAGGAAACGTCTCTATGTCTCTTGGTCCTTTAATGCTCGACATCGATGGTTTGAGCACTACCCCCGATGACCGTCAGCTACTCGCTCAACCTCAGGTGGGTGGAATTATCCTTTTCGCACGCAACTATCAATCACCTGCCCAGCTGGCCGAATTAATCGCTGAGATTAGAGCGGTTCGGCCCGAAATTGTGATTGCTGTTGATCAAGAGGGTGGCCGTGTTCAGCGTTTGAGGGAGGGCTTCACGCGACTACCTCCGATGGCTGTTTTCGGAAAGCTCTATGAAACAGACCCAGCGAAGGCTAAAAAGTTGGCTTATCAGGCTGGTTGGTTGATGGCGGCCGAGGTGCTCGCCGAAGGGATTGATTTAAGTTTTGCCCCGGTGCTGGATGTCGATTGCGGTTTGAGTGATGTCATTGGTGATCGAGCCTTTGCACAGTGCCCACAGGTTTTAACAACGCTGAGCGGCGCCTTTATTGAGGGGATGCACAAGGCCGGTATGGTTGCGACGGCTAAACATTATCCCGGCCATGGCAGTGTGAAGGCAGACTCACATATTGCTATTCCGGTTGATGAGCGCCCGTTTGCTGATATTGATGCTCAGGACTTGCAGCCTTTTCGAGCGTTGTCATCGCTCTATGATGCAGTGATGCCTGCCCATGTGATATATCGTGCTGTGGATGAAAAACCGGCTGGCTTTTCACGTTACTGGCTTCAAACTTTACTACGTGAAGAAATGGCTTTTGATGGTGTGATCTTTAGCGATGATCTCAGTATGGAGGGGGCCAGTGTGGCGGGCAGTTTTGCCGAGCGCGCGGAGGCTGCGTTAGAGGCGGGTTGCGATATGGTGTTGGTTTGTAATAATCGTGACGCAGCGTTAGAGGTGCTTGATTATTTGAATCAAACGCCCATTCAACCAAGCCAGCGGTTAGCTCGGCTTGCGGGTAAAGGCGTTTTTAGCCGTGAAAAACTTAGAGCTTCGCAGCAGTGGCACGATGCCGTTGCCGCGATAGCGCCGCTGACTGACGAATCATAGTTAACGAACAAACATGCTGTATCCAAACGATAATCCAGACGGTTATCAATGATTGAAACATAACGATTTTCAGGATTGATTGATGGAAATAAATGCACTGATCGCGCAAACGGGCCTGGAAGGGCAGAGTGCGCTGTTTGCTCAAGTTTTTACCGTTGTTTTGTTAACCGCGATAACTAATTTTGTTGCTTTATTGCTATTGCGTCGCGTTGTGCGGCACATTAAAAAAACCAAAAATTACTGGGATGATGCGCTGATTTTTGCTGCCCGGAAACCGCTGAGTATTTTGATTTGGTTACTGGGTATCAGTTGGGCAGCAGACATTGTTGCGGCACAGACCGATGCTGAAATTTTTGGAGTTGTTGGCCCGATTCGTGAAGTCTCTGTCATTATTTTGCTAGCCTGGTTTGTGGTCGGCTTTATTAGCCGAGCTGAAAAGGCGCTGGTTTCGCCGGACAAAGTTGATGAACCGATGGATGAAACAACGGTATTGGCGATTGGCAAGCTACTGCGTATTTCGGTGGTGATTACCGCTGTATTAGTGATGATGCAGACGTTGGGTTACAGCATTTCTGGCATTCTTGCCTTCGGCGGGGTTGGTGGTATTGCGGTGGGTTTTGCCGCTAAGGATTTGCTGGCTAACTTTTTTGGTGGGTTAATGATCTACCTGGATCGTCCTTTTACTATCGGTGACTGGGTTCGTTCGCCGGACAGGGAAATCGAAGGCACGGTCGAAAAAATTGGCTGGCGACTGACCAGCATTCGGACCTTCGATAAGCGTCCGTTATACGTGCCAAACTCCACTTTTACCAATATTACCGTGGAAAACCCGTCACGCATGACCAACCGTCGTATCTATGAAACCATTGGTTTGCGGTATGACGATGCCAAACAGCTCTCCTCGATTGTTGCGGAAGTAAAAACAATGCTGCAGGAGCACCCGGAAATAGATACCAGCAAAACGTTGATCGTCAACTTCAATGGCTACGGTGACTCGTCGTTAGATTTCTTTATTTACACCTTCACTAAAACCACCGACTGGATTCATTTTCACGAGGTGAAGCAGGATGTACTGATTAAGATTCTCGAAATTATTGATGAGCATGGCGCTGATGTTGCGTACCCAACGTCGACCATTCACTTGCCGGATACCTTGCACCTGGATCAATTGTCCCGCAAAGACAGCGATGCTAGCGCTAAAGAACCCCAGCCAGAGTCCTGATAGGAATATGATATGATTGAGTATCCACGCATCGCCATTATCGGTGGCACCGGTTTGCCGACGCTGACTGCCATGCAGGTTTACGATAGTGAGTGGCCTAGTACGCCCTACGGCGAACCAAATGCGCCGTTACAACATACTCGTGTGGGTGGTGAAATGCTGACTTTTTTTGCCCGTCACGGTGAAGGAGGAGCCTTTGCCCCGCATTTGGTGAATTATCGCGCTAATATTTCAGTGCTTAAGCAAGCGGGTATTGAGCAGGTGATCGCTGTCAACGTGGTGGGTGGTATCACCGAACAGATGCAGGCGGGGGCTATTTGTATACCTGATCAATTGATTGATTATACCTTTGGGCGTGCCGATACTTTTTTTGATGGTTCAAACAATAAACCGATTAAGTACGTTGATTTTGCTGAGCCTTTTAATGCCGGTATTCGACAGCAAATATTGATGGCTGCTGAGACCTTGGCGTTGCCTGTGGTTGATGGCGGTGTCTATGGTTGTACCCAGGGGCCGCGTTTGGAGACAGTCGCGGAAATCAATCGCATGGAGCGTGACGGTTGTGACATCGTTGGTATGACAGCGATGCCAGAGGCGGTGTTAGCGATGGAGCTTGGGTTGGAATATGCCTCAATTAACCTGGTGGTTAATCGTGCTTCGGGTCGAAGTGACAAACCTTTGTCACTGTCGGACATTCGGGTTTTGCAAGCCCAGGCTATGCCTAAGGTTGAAAAACTGCTGCGTCAGACAGTGCAGAATTTAGTCGCGCTACGCGATTCTGAATCCTCCTAGCTTAGCTTAGAGGTTTGGGCTGATTGCCGAATCGGGTAGTGGGCGCTGAGCGGGCAGATTTTCCAGGGGGATAGGCCTTAAGTCCATGGCGGGGTCAGGCATTTTATAGGGCGTGATTTGTACCAGCAGACCAAACAACGGGTGGTCGATATAATGCAGTTCGCCTGAACGCATCCGCCTGGATTGTTTTGATTTAGCGGTGCTGGCGCGGACATATTGAGGGTTGCCTGACTCGGTTTCATTGAAACTGGGGTTCCAGTCACGTTGCCCAAATTCAAGATCATCGCCGCTGAAAACAGTCCAATCCAGTTCCTGTACGCTCTTCATTTGCTCGAAACGTGAAAAGAATAGCTCGCTGCGGGCATGCAGGTAGCGGTTACGGCGAATAGACAGTGTGCCCTCCAGTTCAAACTCATCATTAAACTGTTGACCAGCTTTAATCAAAACAGACTGTGGGCTAGCTCCCCTTGGAACCGGTTGGCGCCATGCCAGGTGACTTAAAAAACGCAGATCTGCTGAGTTTTTAATACGTCTTGCGGCAAAATTAAGTGTTCGTTCTGTGTCAGGCAGCAGTTGAAATGCACCGTCGCTGATATTTGTTTCGGCCTTGGGGTTTAAGGGGGAGGCTACTTGGTTATCATGACCCAGAACTAACGGGTTTGAGGTGTAGTCAGGTGAGAAGGTGTCTCGCCAAAGCTCGGTAACCGATGGGTTGTTGCTCTGTGCAAAAATAACCACTTCGATTTGATACCAATCGGCTGGTCTTGCCTGCGCAATATTGAGCACAGCTGATAGTGGTAGTAATACAGACAGTAGTAAAAGGGCGCATTTTTTCATGGGGCTAATCATATCGGTCGTTAAGATTTAAGTCGACAACTGAGCGAGCAGCTGGTTCACACCATCAATACGTGACTCGGGGGTTGGCATGACGTGACTGGCGCGCAACTTATCCATGCCCTCCAGTCGATATTGAGCAGGTTGAGTTTGAATCAGCGAAACCAATAGTTCGGGGCTGACATTGGTGTCCGAGTCAAATTCGACACGCACCATCTGGTCGTTGGCATCAATTTTACGCAGACCCAGTTGCTGGGCTTTGATTTTGATGGAGGTGACTTCAAACAGGTGCCGAATGGGGTCAACCAGCAGCCCGAAGCGGTCGATCATTTCAACCTGAAGCTCACGTAACTCCTGATCATTTTTAGCTTCGGAAATGCGTTTATACATTACCAGACGGGCATGTACGTCGGGTAAATAATCTTCCGGGATCAGCGCAGGTAAGCGTAGATTGACTTCAGCACCATGTTGCAGCGGCTTTTCAAGGTCTATCGACTTGCCCTGTTTGAGGGTGTTAACGGCCTGGTCGAGCAACTCGGAATATAGTGCAAAACCGATGGTGTGAATGTTACCGCTTTGGTTGTCGCCCAGTAGTTCGCCGGCACCGCGAATCTCTAGGTCATGGGTCGCCAATGTAAAGCCTGCTCCTAGTTCCTGAGCATTGGCGATGGCGTCCAGGCGTTTCTGGGCGTCACTGGTCATGTTTTTCGGTGGTGGTGTCAGCAGGTAGGCGTAGGCCTGGTGGTGCGAGCGGCCAACACGGCCACGCAGTTGGTGTAACTGGGCCAGGCCAAATTTATCCGCACGCTCAATAATGATGGTGTTGGCTGTGGGGATATCGATACCTGTTTCAATAATCGTGGAGCACACCAGTACGTTGAAACGTTTATGGTAGAAATCCGTCATCACCTTTTCTAAATCGCGCTCTCGTAGCTGGCCGTGGCCAATGCCAACACGGGCTTCTGGGATCAGCTCTTCAATCTCCTTGGCTTTACGTTCGATGCTGCTGACGTCGTTGTGTAGCAGGTAAACCTGGCCACCGCGTAGTAGCTCACGGTTGATAGCCTCCTTGCGAATGCTATTATCCTGGCGATGCACAAAGGTTTTGATCGACAGGCGTTTGGCGGGTGGTGAGGCGATGATAGAGATGTCGCGAATGCCGGCCATGGCCATATTCAGGGTGCGCGGAATGGGTGTGGCCGTCAGGTTGAGAATGTCTACTTCGGCGCGCAGAGCCTTAAGTTTTTCCTTTTGCGTCACGCCAAAACGGTGTTCTTCGTCAATAATCAGCAGGCCAAGGTTTTTAAAGTTCATTGAGCCGCCGAGCAGCTTGTGGGTGCCAATAATAATATCGACCTCACCGCTGGTGACTTTTTTCTCCACGCCTGACATTTCCTTGCCGGAACGGAAACGTGAAATCACTTCCACGTTTATGGGCCAGTCGGCAAAACGATCCTTGAAAGATTCGTAGTGCTGTTGAGCGAGCAGGGTGGTGGGTACTAATATGGCCACCTGCTTACCTGAGTTCGCTGCAACAAAGGCCGCGCGCATGGCCACTTCCGTTTTACCGAAGCCGACATCACCACACACCAGACGGTCCATCGGTTGCGTGGACGCCATATCTTTTAGCGTTGCTTCAATGGCCGCCAGTTGGTCTGGCGTTTCTTCAAAGGCGAAACCGGCACTAAAGCGGTGATAGTCGCTTTCGTTGATGTCGAATTCAAAACCTTGGCGAGCGGCGCGGTGGGCGTGAATTTTTAACAGTTCAGCAGCGGTATCACGTACTTGCTCGGCGGCTTTGCGCTTGGCTTTTTCCCACTTGTCGGTACCCAGTTTATGCAGTGGTGCGGTTTCGTCATTAGCGCCTGTGTAGCGCGCGATTAAGTGAAGTGATGCAATGGGAACAAACAGTTTTGCTTCATTGGCGTATTCGAGCGCCAGAAACTCTTCGGATTGGTCGCCTACCTCAAGCGTTTCCAGGCCGCGGTAACGGCCCACACCGTGGTCGATGTGTACGACAGGGGCATCTATTTTCAATTCAGCCAGGTTGCGAATAATTTGATCGCTGAAATCTCGTGACTTACCTCGGCGGCGACGTTGTAAAACCTGGCGGCCAAACAGTTGTGATTCACTGATAATGACCAGTGTTGGGCTGCCTTCTGGGTCGGTCAGCGTTAAGCCGCGATCAATGGCACCGATAGTAATACCGATGCTGGCATCGTCTTCAACAAAGCTATGCCAGTCGGGGTACTCGGCGGGTGTGATTTGAATGCGTTTCAGCAGGTCGAGTAATACTTCCCGGCGACCTGCTGATTCTGCACAAAACAGGGTGCGTTGAGCGTTTTCCTGTAGATAGGCTTTTAGCTCCAGCAGCGGGTTGTCGGCATGATGGTCAATACTAAAGCTCGGTGGAACCTGACTGCGGATGTTATTTTTACTGTCGATCGGATCCGCATCTTCAAGTTTGATGCGTGGCAACGGCTTGATGGCGGCAAATAACTCGTTGACAGGCAGGTATATTTCCGCCGGTTCTAATAGTGGCCGTGTGACATCGTAGCGGCGTTCTTCATAGCGGTTGCTGATTTCCTGCCAGAAGTTGTCAGCGGCTTGATCCAGTTTGCTGAGCGTGAACAGCTGAGTATTGGCTGGTAAATAGTCGAACAGGCTAGCGCTTTGATTGAAAAACAGCGGCAGGTAGTACTCAACACCGGCCGGTGTGATGCCCTGAGAAACTTCCTGATAGATATAACTACTTTTGGGGTCGCTCTCAAAACGACCACGCCAGTTTTGGCGAAACAGTGCGATAGCCTCCGAGTTCATCGGGAACTCGCGCGCAGGCAAGATGCGGACTTCGTTAACTTTTTCCAGAGTGCGCTGGGTTTCGGGTTCAAAGGTGCGCAGCTGGTCAATTTCATCGTCAAACAGGTCAATGCGATAGGGCGTATTGCTGCCCATCGGAAAGATATCCATGATCGACCCTCGTACCGCAAATTCGCCGTGCTCGTAAACGGTGTCGACTGAGTTGTAGCCGGCATGGGTTAATCGTTCGCGGGTTGTCTGGATGTCAAAGCTTGCGCCTGGTTGTAGCACCAGGCTGTTAGCCATAACAAATTCGATCGGTGGTGTACGCTGCATCAGGGTGGTGACAGGGATCACCAGTATGCCTTGAGTTGACTTTGGAAGTTGATAAAGCGTTAACAGGCGTTGCGAGACGATATCCTGGTGAGGTGAAAAAGAATCGTACGGTAGCGTTTCCCAGTCTGGAAAGGTTAGTAGCGTATTGGTTGAGCTTTCTTCGCCCTTGCTGAAAAAGCCCAATTCGGCAACCAGTTGATCGGCGCTCAAGGAGTCGGGCGTAATAACGACGCTTAGCCCCTGGTGTTGTTGACTGGCTTCATAAATAGCCAGACTGGAGGCTGCAGCTATGGCACCGCGAATTGGTTGATTGGCTTTAAAGTGATTACAGATAAGGCTCGACATGGGGCTCTTGGTAACGATTAAAAACAGGCAAAAATAAAGCGCCTTAGTTTACGCATAAATGGACGGCGTGAATATGTATAACAGGTGAATTATTTATACGCTATGCGGGGCTAAATTTGCGGACAGCGGTGCTTTTGCGGAGAGGTTTTTTGACGATTTGAGTGTTCGAAATAGTGCCAATATGGCCTAGAGATATGTAGGTGATTATGAGAGAATGTCGCCGCTTTGTGCTGGCGAATTGACTGATGTCAATGTCGGCCTAATAAACAATTGACTACTCTTGTCTGGCCTTGTAGCGATTTGGCCCAGTAAGAGACTAAAAATCATTAATTTGAAGGTGCTATCAGTGACTGAAAAGATGCTTGATTCGAACTTGCAGAGTTGGGAAGAAGGGGAACGTGCGGCAGAGGCGATGGTGCCTATTATCGGTGGTTTGTATCGAGATAAATCTGTTGAAACTTCTATCTTTGGTCGTCTGGTTGTAAAACGTACAGTTAACGAAATTTTGAAAGCCCACGATTTTGCCGCCAGTGTTGAAGGGCGTGAGTTGTCGCCCGCTGATACCCTGGCGGCATTAGAGGTGTTGAATGCTTTGCCTCTGGCTCCGTCTCATATTGACGTTGGTAAGCTGACGGTAAGTTTCCGCGAAAATGGTAACGGCCAGTCTTTGGCTGATTTTTTAAAGGCTGAGTTAGCGGGTGCATTGACATCGGCTGCCGCTGATAAAGGGCAGCAGAAAGGTGTGGTTCTTTACGGCTTTGGTCGTATTGGCCGACTGCTGGCTCGTTTGTTGTGTGATGGCACGGGTAGCGGCATGGGTATTCGTCTGCGCGCTATCGTTGTTCGTCAAGGTAAAGGCGATGATCTGGTAAAACGTGCCAACCTGCTGCGTCAGGATTCGGTACACGGGTCTTTCAAGGGTGTGGTTAAAGTTGATAGAGACAGTAATGCGCTGATCATCAACGGCCAGAAAATTCACGTGATTTACTCTAACTCTCCGGACGAAGTGGATTACACCGCCTACGGTATTGATAACGCAGTTGTTGTAGATAACACCGGTATCTGGCGTGATCAGGAAGGCCTGTCTCTGCACCTCAAGTCTAAGGGCGTTTCTCAGGTTCTGCTGACGGCACCGGCTAAAGGTGACGTTAAAAATATTGTGCACGGCATCAACAACAACATGATCAGCGACGACGATAATATCCTGTCGGCGGCTTCCTGTACCACTAACGCGATCACGCCAATTCTGAAGGCGATGGGTGATAAATTCGGTATTGTTGATGGTCACGTTGAAACGATTCACTCCTACACGAACGATCAGAACCTGATCGATAATTACCATAAGGGTGATCGCCGTGGCCGCAGTGCAGCGTTAAACATGGTATTAACAGAAACCGGTGCTGCGAAAGCGGTTGCCAAGGCGCTGCCTGAGATGGCGGGTAAGTTGACTGGGAATTCAGTACGTGTACCAACGCCAAACGTTTCGATTGCTATTTTGTCGCTGAATCTTGAGACAGCCACCAACAAAGAAGAAATTAACGAGTACATGCGTCACATGGCATTGCACTCGAACCTGCAAAAGCAGATTGATTACAGCAACTCGCCAGAAGCGGTTTCAACCGACTTTGTCGGCTCACGTTCCGCCGGTATTTTTGATTCACTGGCGACCATTGCTAATGATAAACGCTGTATTTTGTATGTTTGGTATGACAATGAGTTTGGTTATGCCTGTCAGGTGGTACGTATTCTGCGTCAGATTACTAATGCCACACTGCCTGTTTTTCCAAGTGAGGAGAGCTAACGCTTTAACGTGTGTTAGTACTTGCTGTATGTAAGCGAGGCGAGTGAAATAGTGACGAGCAACTCGCCAATATAAAAAATAAAATTTGCAGGCCGTTCAACAAGTTAATTGAACGGCTTTGCTATGTTTTTACATTTAATAAATTTGGCAACGCATATGATCAAAATCAAAAGAGGTTTGGATCTGCCGATAACCGGAGCACCTGAGCAGGCTATTCACGATGGCCCAACAGTACGCACGGTCGCTGTTGTAGGTCGCGACTATGTGGGCATGAAACCCACTATGGCGATTCAGGTTGGCGATAAGGTTAAAAAAGGGCAGCTGCTTTTTACGGATAAGAAAACCGAAGGTGTTCGTTACACGGCACCCGCTGCAGGTAGCATTGCAGCCATTAATCGTGGCGAAAAACGCGCTTTGCAATCCGTTGTTATTGATGTGGAAGGTGATGAGGCGGAAAGCTTTGCGCAGTACGCCGCTGCCGATCTCTCTGCACTCAAGCGAGAACAGGTAGTTGAAAACCTGGTTAATTCCGGTCTTTGGACTGCGCTGAGAACTCGCCCGTTTAGTAAGGTGCCTGCGCCGGCTTCCCAGCCGGAGGCAATTTTTGTCGCGGCTATTGATACAAACCCATTAGCTGCTGATCCCGCATTGATTATTGCTGAACACAGCAATGAGTTCACGCAGGGCTTGGAAATTATCAGTAAGTTAACCGATGGCGAGGTGTTTGTTGCTAAAG
>LUKI01000017.1 GCA_001593685.1 Gammaproteobacteria bacterium F7 | reverse complement strand
ATATACCGGTTGATTCAATAACCAGGTAGTCAAATCGGCCATCTTTTGCCGCTAGCGCCCTACCCAGAGAAACAGATTTTATCGCACGTTACGGCGGTGAAGAATTTATCGTCATTTTACCCTGCACAGACATAGCGGGTGCTGAGCTCATCGCTGAAAAATTGCGACAACAGATCAACGATGAAAATATTACTCATGCGCGCTCCCCCTTAAAGAGGTTAACGGTGAGCATTGGCATTGCGACAACGGACGTCGATTTTGATAAATTGTTAAATCATGCCGATATTGCCCTGTATACGGCAAAGAGTAATGGCCGTAATCGCTGTGCGGTTTTCAATCGCCATGAATCTAGAGTCACGGGATAGCAGACAAATACCTATTAGCCTGGTGCTTAATTCCCCTGCCACCTTTACACTCAAATGACGGGTCATAAAGATAGCAGCATTTGAGTAACTCCATCGTTAGCTGATCAAGCTATAGCAAAAATACCAAGGCGTATTAAATTCCGCTTAAAAGCGGACTTCATTGTGATTCTTTGATTATAATTAGTGTTATGTTATAACGTTCTATTAAAGAGCTGCCCGTTGAAGGTATATACCTTTTCACCTCAAATTGAACTTAAAATAAAGAGTATTTCTCTATGCCTAAAGCCCTCCAGCAACGCTTACCCGTGACAGTGCTCTCAGGTTTCCTTGGTGCCGGTAAAACAACGGTTCTAAGCCATATTCTGAATAATCGGCAAGGAAAAAGAGTCGCTGTCATCGTTAATGACATGAGCGAAATCAACATTGATGCGTCAATTGTTCAAAATGAAGTTTCCCTTAATCGTAGTGATGAAAAACTGGTAGAAATGAGTAATGGCTGCATTTGCTGCACCCTGCGCGAAGACCTGCTGCTGGAAGTCGACAAACTGGCAAAAGATGGCCGATTTGACTACCTGGTTATTGAATCAACCGGTATATCTGAACCGTTACCCGTCGCGGAAACCTTCACCTTTGCCGATGAAGATGGCGTTTCATTATCAGATGTCGCCACACTGGATACGATGGTGACGGTGGTCGACGCGGTCAACTTCCTCAAAGATTACGACGAAGCTAAATCTTTACAGGAAACAGGAGAGTCCCTTGGCGACGACGATGAGCGCTGCGTTGCCGACCTTCTTGTTGACCAAGTGGAATTTGCTGACGTTATCCTCATTAGTAAAACAGACTTAGCTGAAAACGCTGATATCGAGCGACTGACCGCTATCCTTAAAACACTTAATACTCGCGCCCGAATTATTCCCATCTCTCAGGGCAAAGTAGATATTGATGCGGTACTCAACACGGGTCTATTCGATTTTGAACATGCTCAGCAAGCGCCAGGCTGGCTTAAGGAAATGCGTGGCGAACACATTCCAGAAACAGAAGAGTACGGTATTGGCAGCTTCAGCTATATGGCCCGCCGCCCCTTCCATCCCGATAAATTTTATCAGTTTCTTCATGATACCAGCCGGTTCGGCAAACTAATCCGCTCCAAAGGCTACTTTTGGCTCGCCTCTCGTCCTGAATTTGCGGGGCAATGGAGCCAGGCGGGAGGTATTGCGCACTACGGTTTTGCCGGCATGTTCTGGAAATCTATTCCAAAAGAAAACTGGCCTACTGACGAAGAGTATTTGGCCAACATAGAAAAACAGTGGGTTGAGCCATTCGGCGATATGCGGCAGGAATTAGTGTTTATTGGTCAGCAACTAGACCAGGCGGCCATGACTCAGGCGCTCGATGAGTGCTTACTAACCGAAAGTGAAGTGATTAAAGGGAAGGATTACTGGGTAACATTGAACGACCCCTTCCCTGCATGGAGGGAAAGCGCATGAATACAGCAGCCGCTATTGATCAGCACCAATTTCTAGAAAACGTAACAACAGAAAAGTGGTCATTAGAAAAACCCGTTCGACGCTCGATTGAAGGAAGCAAGCCCGAAGTTCTCGCCGATATCTATCAGGAGAATATCAACATCGCCGTCTGGCAGCGTGAACTTTCCAGCGGGTTGGCCATGGACGTTAGTAGCCTTCTAAGCAATAAGCCAACACTGCAAACCTCAATGACAGTGACGGCAAAAAGTGTCTATAACAGCATTAATGAAACACTCGGCACATCAGCCTATACAGCTCTGAGCAAAGATATTGCCCGGTTAGTCGATATGTTTTGCTGTTTGTTTGATCTTAAACGCGTTGGCTTAAGACTAACGGCTCTGAATCGAGCCATGTGCCCCAAATTTCACGTTGATCGGGTTCCTTGCCGACTGGTGACAACCTACCAGGGCAGCGCTACAGACTGGCTTCCGCACCATCTGATTGATCGCACGAAATTAGGTAGCGGAAGCCTGGGTAAAACCGATGAAGAGTCGGGGCTTTTTTGTAACCCTCGAGATATTCATCATCTTAAACAGGGTGATGTTGCACTGCTTAAAGGTGAACTCTGGGAAGGAAACGAAGGAGCCGGTCTGGTGCACCGCTCGCCAGCTGTGTTGGACGGAGAGTGTCGTCTGCTGTTGACGCTTGATTTTATCGGTGATTAAACACTAGCGGCAGCCAGACAAGCCAAAGTCTCCTTACCAAACACTCTTAACGTAGGTTTTTTTCGATTATATTAACCCCACTAATTTTTATGACTGGGAGAAAGCTATGTTGAAAACAACCACCTCTGTTGTGGATGGTAAGGAAATTTCTGATTATTTAGACGTCGTTGTTGGTGAGGCGATTCTTGGCGCCAATATTTTTAAAGACCTGTTTGGCAAGGTTCGCGACATTGTTGGTGGTCGATCCGGCGCCTACGAGAAAGAAATGGGTAAAGCCCGCGAGATTGCCTTTCAAGACATGGAAGAAAGAGCTCAGCAACTCGGCGCAGACGGCATTGTTGGTATCGATATCGATTATGAAGTGGTCGGCGAGCAAGGCGCAATGATGATGGTTAGCGTCAGCGGAACAGCGGTTAAATTTAAATAAGCAATCAAACTAAGCCATCAGATGAGCGTTATTACTGCCCTACTCTGGGGGCTTGAAACTCACGCTTCGGGTAGAAAGCGAAGACGACTCACCAGCCTCAATATTGTGTTGATTGAGGAACACAAGTCCTTTGCTTTCGGCCCCGCCACCCAATAAAAACATCGCAAAATGCCCCCATAAAGGGTGAAGATAGAGCTCAGCGGCAATGCCTTTATCGAGCAGTGATTGGTAATAATTAATCGACTGTTCTTTCTCCACCAAAAAATCATACTTACCGTGATATAGAAATGTCGGCGGTGTGCGATCAGAAATATGGTTTATTGGCGAGGCCTGCCGGTATAAGTCAGGGTTTTCATGCAGATCAGCCCCCAGAAAAGGGGTCACGATCGGGCTGCCACTATATTGGCTGAGGTCAGCGGGAATGCCTCCCGCAACTACCGCGCGTAGCCTTGGTAATTCCTCGGATAATACCAGTGACTGAGCTTGCCCCGGCGATACACTGGCCAGCTGCGCAATTAAGTGCGCCCCTGATGAATACCCCCAACCATTTAACCGCGCCATATCGAGCTGATACTTTTGCGCATTGTTTTGCAGCCACAGCAGGGCTAATTGCAAGTCATGCAGCTGGGCTGGATAAGTAAACTCAGGCGCAAAGCGATAGCTGACATTGAAAACAGCATAGCCGTGTTTTGCGAGCTTTTTCGCAGTTGACTGCATATCACTTCGGTCACGCCCGGACCAGCCGCCGCCGTGCACCATCAGCACTACCGGCAAGTGCAATGAGCTGTAGGGGAGATATAGATCGGCCTGTAATGGTTGCGGCCAATGGTCAGGTGAAAAGACAATCTGTTCAATAACCTTGAACCGGTAAGGTTCAGTGTCCTCTACAGGGTCAGTCACCGTATGATGAAGCGGTGAACACCCGATACATAGCGTTAACGCAGAGAGGCAGGCACCCACCCTAAGTTTTGACAACATCATCTGGCACCTCATTACTATTGGTATAGATAAAACATTAACCATACATACGCGTTTTTTCGCTCAAATGGACTACCTGTGTAGCAAGGTTTCGTCAGACAACCGATCCTTCAAAAAATCAATAAACCCCGCCACCTGCAGCGGTACATAGCGACGGCTTGGATAAACGATTTTCAGCCCGGCATCCTCACCATCACTGGCTTGAAAACTGAGGACATAATCATTTAGCAGTGTTGCTAATTTACCAGCGGCAAGATCGTGTTTAACGTCCCACAGGGACTTATAGGCAATACCAACACCAGACAGCGCCCAATGACGGATAATGGCACCGTCATTGCTCATCAGCGCAGGCGTGACATTGATACGCTCCGAACCTTCAGCGGAGTGAAAATACCACTCGTTCAAAGGCTCGCCCAACCGCTCCATCACCAAACAGGCATGCTGCTCCAAGTCTTTAGGTCGCGCTGGTTCGCCATGCGTTTTCAAATAGGAAGGCGACGCTACCAGTACACGGGGGTTTTCCGCTAAGCGACGCATAATGAGATTACTATCGGGCAAGTTTCCAAAGCGAATACCCAGATCAAAGCCCTGCCCCACCAGATCAACCACACCATCAGAAAGGAATAGATAGGGAATGACGCCGGGGTGCTGTTTAACAAAATCTGCCAGCGCCGGCGCCACAAACTGCCGTCCGAAATCAGAACTTGCCGTAACACGCAGTGGTCCGCATAACGCCTGTTGGTCTCTCTGTAGTAGTGCCTCAGTTTCGTCGATCTCAGCCAGCACACGCAAACAGCCCTCATAAAAACGCTGTCCCACACTGGTTAACGAAATTTTTCGCGTGGTGCGATTTAAAAAACGCGCATTGTAATGCTGTTCCAGCGCGTTAATACGGCCAGTCACACTGGCCGGAGACAAACCCACCTGCCGCCCTGCAGCTGCCAGCCCACCGGTTTTTACCACACGAACGAACAGCGCCATATTTTCAATCTTGTTCATATTCTTCAAATAATTCGAATAGTTATTTTAAAAAATAGCCAATTATTAATTTTTATAACCGATATTAAACTGCTCATCAACCACATCATTCAGTTAATAAACAGGAGCAATCATGAACATATTACTCGTAACAGCGGGCTACTCGATCTTTGAAGCGAAGGGGCAACTGAACAGTTTTCTTACCTATCTCACTGAAAAAAACCTTGAAGCCAAAGGCCACCACATCAAAATATCCGACGTCACAAAAGATACCTGGGACGTAGACAGAGAGGTCACAAAGCTGCTTTGGGCCGAAGCAATCATCTACATCACACCCCTCATGTGGTTTAACATGCCTGCGCCGATGGTCAAATGGCTGGACGAAGTGCTTCTCTATGAAAAAACCTTTGTTATCACTGACGACTACGGAGAAGGTGGGCAGGTTCCGGCGAACCACTTTATGATTGTCACCACATCAAACTTAAAAAGCAGCGAGCTGGGAAAAGGCTACGTTTTAAAAGATGCCACTCACATTGACGATGTCTTGCAGCCATTGATCATGACTAACAACTATCTCAGCATACGTGACCAGATCCCCACCTTTCATGCCGACAATGTTATCGCTGGGGATACCCAATGGATTGAGTCGGCATACGAAGAGCACCTGAACACCCACTTCAAATAACTATCAGGGCTCAGAAAAAAGGGTATCAAAGCAGATACCCTTTTATAGTCGACCTTCAGCCCCTTTTACTACTGACAGGGATAGCTTAACTTCAACTCAAAATTTACACGCCACCTAGCGAATAAAATAAATCTGTCAAAAAAATTAACAGTCATTAATAAAAGAAAATTTAACTTACTGATATATAAGGAATAACAAACTGGCCCAAATTATGCTTATGGAAGCGAAATTAAAAATTTTTATATAAAAGGAGTTCTACCATGAGTCACGTATATAAGTTACTTGGTGCCGCTGCTGCAGTAACCATGATGCTGAGCGCTACCCAAGTAAGTGCGGTTCCAGTTGTTTATGAGGGCGTTGACAACTCACCGGGTGGTGTTTTAGGCGTTAACAGTACAGCTGCAAGAAATAATTTTCTTTCCAACTTATCTGGCGTAGGAACGGAAGACTTTGAATCATTTGCAGACGGAGATATTCCACCTCTTAACCTAAACTTTCCTGGCTCTTCCAGTGGTTTAACAGCTGTTTTATCCGGTGGGGGGGAAATTGAGACAGGAACACCTGCAGGTCGCTTCGCAACTTCGGGCAGCAACTTTGTAGAAATTAACTCAGGTAATAATTTCCAAATTTCCTTTGGGACAGCTATTAGTGCCTTTGGCTTCAACGGTACAGATATTGGTGACTTTAGCGGCCAATTTACCCTCGTGTTAACCGACATCTTAAACCAAACTACAAGTTACGATATTGACGGTTCCTCAACCAGTGGTTCATCTCTATTCTGGGGGTTCATCGACTCAAATAACTCATACACAAACATTGCATTCACCTCAACTACAGGAAGCGATATTTTAGGCTTTGACGACATGACCATTGGTGACGCTGAACAAATAATCACAGGTGAAGTGCCTGAGCCTGGAACTCTAACATTAATAGGTTTGGGTTTACTCGCTTTCGGCAGACGTTTCATCTCAAAAGCTAAGTAACAACGCTAAATAAAAAGCTTTTGCGTTATACTCAAAGGGCTCCATAACGGTATTTTATGGAGCCCTTTTTTTGGGGTAGATAAACCTATTGGAATCAGTGTTGAAAACAGTCTCCGGATTAAACAGCTGTCAAATTTCGGCTGATTAGCTCATCAAATACAGTCTGGTGCATTAGCCACAGCACCACCAGCGGCACTAGAGCATCATAATATCGGTTGTACTCTGGTTGAGAGAGGCTCTAGGAAAAAGACCTCACGAACTTCAGCATCAAGCGAAGTTACGAAAACAATTGTCACCGTCAGCTCTCGTCCGCCGTGATACCTTTAACCTAACTAAAATTGGAAAAAATAACTTACTCCGAGAAGTGAGGCCATTACCATTGGCCGCTTTGAGCTCGGCGGAAAAGAAGTGCCTGTCAGTCCGCAGATCATGTCGCCAGTAGAACAAATGCTTACGTTACCGAGCAAAACAAGCGCGTACTCAGCTAAAGGAGGAAATCAAAAAACTCTCCGAATCCCGCAACCGCTACATCAAAGAGAAAGTAGAAGCTGTCGGTAGCTCTAAAGACTCACAGGATGAAAAAATCTACATTGTTATGCTTGCCACGGCCTCAGTTACTTATCCGGACACAGGACTGAATAGCCTTTTCATTTATTTTATTTGATTGTCAACGGGTCGCGTTTTACTCAGTGAATGGCTAATAAACTTTATGCGTCGATCTAATTTTTTTTCTATCCACAACAACTGCTGATTCAGTTTGTGATGACGCACGCGGTAGTCATGAACTCGCTGTTGAACTGCTTCGCTGGAATAGGTTAATAGCGACACACCCACGGCAATAAAAAAGATGCCAATCGGAATCGGCGAGATAAATAGAACCAGTCCGATGACCAGCAAAAACCAGGCAGTTCCTAATAGCAGGCAGTGCTTTATTTTCTTTTTCACTCAATACCTATCCAGACAAAACAGGCTTTTAGGCTTTTTCTCTGGCTTTTGCTGCGGCATTTTTCCTTAGTAATCAGCATTCGACGATGCACTCGAAGTGCCGTGAGAAGTGCCTCGAGACTCAAGCCCCGCCAGAGAATAGCGATGTGAATATACCGAAATACTGAACTGGTAACGCTTCCACACCCTTTCATGAACACTATCTGCATACTTGTCGCCACGACAGAAAACAACAAAATCGATTTCCATCTGGGTTACCGGTTTGCGCACCCCTTTTGCGAGCTCGGCATAGGCGTGCCCATGCGCCTCTAATAAATTAGCCTGCTCAATGGTGAACTCCCCGCTTCGTGCAAAGCCATAGGGGAAGTGATCATCATCCCTAAAGCGACAGTTAGTTTGAAATGACTTGTATTTCTCCATGCTTAAAATCTCCATACGCAATATGACTCGATGCCAGCAATGCTAGCCACTTCGTATGACTGTTTCGTTACACACAGAGATGATTTTTATTGTTAGTGATCGAGACAAAGAGAACATGAGCACCATCACCAAACAGGTCATATCTCGCGGATAAATCGGTGCCATAAAAAAGCCCCATAAAAAACTTATGGAGCCCCTTTTAAAGCTTTGGTGATTCTAAAAATCACGCGCTATCTTGTCCTCATCGCGCGCTTTTTTATCCTTATCAGCATCAATCATTTTCTCTTCATCCCACTTATTCTCACGCCGAATCTGAGGAATCACAAACAAGGGTAACGCCACACAGAAAACAAACAGGATTAACAGGAGCATCGCCATGCCTTCGCTCATAAAACCCCTCCTGCTCGCAAATTGGCTTAATGCATAAGTTCTTTTCAGTTAGACGACAAATGCATCGACATAATTCAACCCAAATGAGTTTTAGCGACTTTAAATAATCAACGGCCCTATAATTCCTGTCTTGGCTGGAACAGAAATAACCGTAAAATCAATAGGATGCTGGCTGAAGTTAGTCCGGCTGTGAGCCCTATCCAGAAGCCCTTCGCGCCCATAGCGGGCAACAACCAATCGGTGAAGGTCAACATATAACCCGACGTTAAGCCCACACCCCAAAAAGAGAACAGCACTAAAAACATCGGAATACGGGTGTCCTTATAGCCTCGTAATGCGCTGATGCAGGTTACCTGAATGACATCCGCAACCTGGAAAAACGCAGCAACCCCCAGCAACTGAGTGGCAACCGCTCGCACATCTATTTCATTAGTATAAAGCGCCGCAACTTCGGCCGAAAAAACCAGCAGTAGCGTCGCGTAAATCAACGAGAGGGCCACCGCAAAGATCAGTGAACTACGCGCAATCAGGCGCGCTGTATCGGGCGCTTCTGCCCCCATCAAAAAACTCACCCGCAGGGTCAATGCCATGCCAATACTCAGCGGCAACATGAACATCAACGAGACGACGTTTAACGCAATTTGATGCCCCGCCACCACAACCGGTCCCAGTGACGCCAGAAAAAGCGCGACCACCGAAAACAAACTGACTTCCACGAAAATGGTAAAACCAATGGGCAAACCAACTTTCAGAATATAGCGTAGTTTTTCAGCCTCGGGCTTCACCCAGCCCTGAAGCAAATGCATCTGCTTAAACAGCTGACTGCGATTTAAATAAACCAGCAACGCGATGGCCGCAATGCTGTTGGACAAAGCCGTCGCCCAACCGCAGCCAATACCGCCTATGGCAGGCACACCAAACTTTCCGAAAATAAAAATATAGTTAAGCGGTAAGTTAATCAGTGTCGCCAGCAACGAAAACGCCATAATCACACGGGTATGCCCCATGCCATCGGTCAAACCACGCAATGCGGCAATCAACAACATTGCTGGCACGCCCCAGGCAAAGGCATCCAAATAGCCTTGCGAAATACGCGCTGTATTCGACTCCAGATTCAACAAAGCCAACACGGGATGCACGTTCGTCAGTAGCAGGATCATGATGAGCGCGCCAATGCCCGCCAGATAAATGCCCTGCCAAACGGTGGGAATCATCTTTTCAAAGCTACGCGCGCCGTTGTAACCGGAAATAATTGGCTGCTGAGCACCGAGCGTGCCCATAAAAAACAGAAACAGCGGCATCCACAAGCTGTTGCCGATGCCTACACCTGCCAGGTCTTCCGCGCTGGCATGCCCCGCCATCACCGTATCAATAACACCATTGGCCATCTGCGCGACCTGCGCAACCAGTATCGGGCCGCCCAAAATAGCCAGCGTGCGCCACTCACCCAGCGTGCGTGAAACCAGCGACTGGCGCGCTGAGGCTAAGGGCTGATTGATTTCATCCATTGAATAAAACACCGGGGATATTTATGAATTAGCTGCGCAGTGTGCAGGAATCGAATAGTACCCGATTGCAGAGCTAAACGTCAGCGGATCTCGCCAGTTATTACAAGACTGAAAGCTGACTAATTACCCGTTGAGTTTAAAAACAGACGCATGAGGGAAAGACGACAGCGGAGCTAGCCGGCATGGAACAGAAACTTTGATCAATTTAGGCTTCGCTGCGGTCTGATTAGATATCAGGCTTAAAGGAGTCAATAACAATGAAAGCGCTGGTAAAAGCACAGGCTCTGCCCGGGTTATGGTTGCAGGAAGTTCCCATACCGGAAATAGGTATTAACGACGTACTGGTACGCGTCCTACGTACCGCCATCTGTGGCACTGATCTGCACATTTATAATTGGGATGCATGGGCACAACGCACCCTGCCCGTACCGTTGGTCATTGGCCATGAGTTTGTGGGTGAAATTGTCGATATTGGCAGCAATGTGCTCGATTTTAAGGTGGGGCAGCTTGTCTCTGGCGAAGGCCACATTGTGTGCGGACGCTGTCGAAATTGCATGGCTGGCCGCCGTCACCTTTGTGCACATACCCGAGGCATTGGTGTAAGCGCTCCCGGGGCCTTTGCCGAATACATTGCCTTACCCATGTCCAATGTCTGGGAGCACCGTCCCGGCATTGACCTGGATATTGCAGCCCTTTTCGACCCCTTCGGCAATGCCGTGCATACCGCGCTTAAATACGATTTGGTCGGCGAAGACGTCCTTATTACCGGTGCAGGCCCCATCGGTTTAATGGCCGCCGCAGTATGCCGTCATGCCGGTGCGCGTCATATTGTTATCACCGATATAAACCCCGATCGTCTGGCGCTGGCAGAATCATTAGGCGCGACCTGCGCCGTTGATGTTCGTTCTAAAAAAGTAGGTGACATCCAGCATCAGCTGAATATGCATGAAGGCTTTGATGTGGGGCTGGAAATGTCCGGCAGCCCAGAGGGCTTAAACGACTTGCTCGAGAATATGTGCCACGGCGGCAAAATTGCCATGCTCGGAATACCAGAGCAGGACATCGCCATCGACTGGACTGTGGTCATATTCAATATGTTAACCATTAAGGGGATCTATGGCCGGGAGATGTATGAAAGCTGGTACAAAATGTCTGTTTTTGTTGAGTCTGGCCTCGATATTTCCCCCGTCATTACCCACCGTTTGCATTACTCAGAATACGAGAAAGGCTTTGAGGCAATGCGCGCCGGACAAGCAGGCAAAGTTATACTGAACTGGGCATGAGACCTTTTAAAGAGAGGAAGTCATCATGTACGACCCTATCAAACAGCACCTTATTAGCGAGCTTGAAGCCATTCGTTCCGCCGGTCTATATAAACATGAGCGTAAAATCACCACACCACAGGGCAGCCATATTGGGGTTAGCGACGGCCGGGAATTATTGAACCTGTGTGCCAACAACTACCTGGGCTTGGCGCAGCATCCAGACATTAAGGCGGCAGCTCAACAGGGGCTTGAGGAATGGGGCTATGGTCTGGCTTCGGTCCGATTTATTTGCGGTACTCAATCCATCCATCGCGTGCTGGAAAATAAACTCTCCCGTTTTCTGGGTATGGAAGACACCCTGCTCTATTCATCCTGTTTTGATGCCAATGGCGGGTTGTTTGAAACCCTGTTAAATGAACAGGATGCGGTGATCTCAGACCAGCTTAACCATGCCAGCATCATTGACGGTATTCGCCTGTGTAAAGCGCAACGTTATCGTTACCGCAATAATGATATGGATGACCTTGAAGCACAGCTCAAGGAAGCAGACCGCAGAAGTGCGCGGTTTAAGTTAATCAGCACCGATGGCGTTTTCTCCATGGATGGTTTTATCGCACGTCTGGATGAAATTTGCGCACTGGCGCAGCAATACAACGCTCTGGTTCATTGTGATGATGCCCATGCAACCGGCTTTATGGGCGCACGGGGCCGCGGTACCCACGAATACAGAAACTGCATGAGCCAAGTGGATATTATCACTGGCACGCTGGGTAAGGCTCTGGGAGGAGCCAGTGGTGGATTTACCAGCGCCCGCAAAGAAATCGTCGACCTCTTAAGACAGCGCTCGCGGCCTTATCTGTTTTCCAACTCGCTGGCGCCATCAATGGTGGTCGGCGCAATCAAGGCACTGGAACTGGTTTTGTCCAATGACTTACGTGACAAACTACACCAAAACAGCCGCTATTTTCGTGCTGAAATGGAACGACTTGGGTTTAGCCTGCAACCCGGCGAACACCCCATTGTACCCATCATGATTTATGACGCGGTTAAAGCGGCAGAATTTGCCAACGCAATGATGGAACAGGGTGTTTATGTAACGGCTTTCTACTATCCCGTCGTGCCGGAAGGAAAGGCGCGGATTCGCACTCAAATGTCCTCGGCTTTTACCCGCAATGATCTTGAGTTTGCTCTGGAGGCATTTAGTAAAACAAAACAGCAACTTCAACTTTAATGATTAGACCGACGATAAACTCAGAAAACCATCTGCCCAACCACCTCACAGGCCTGATCCCACTTTTGGCGGCTTTCGCGGATGCGCTCACCAACGGCCGAGTCCGAATCCTCGAACTGATCAAACTGCTCAGCATGTTTATAGGTCTGTGCATCCGTCAGCGTTTTATACGCAGCCGTGCTGGCGATTTTGTTATGCATTGCCGTCACCCGGTCTATTAACAGAAACTCCTCGGAGCGCAGGTCTTTGAAATCCTCTTCCACCAACACATCGACTTGCTCCTTTGCAGCCAACAGTGGCGGCGAACACATAAATGCAGGGGCCTTATCCCATTCGTAAATGGCATTACCCGTTTGCGATAACGCCGCGCCTTGCAAGTTTTTCAGCTGTAACAGGCCCACAACCAACTGCGCGTACTCCACATTAAACATGACCTCTTCATCATTTAATGCCGAGGCAACAAGCGACGACTCACAGCCCGTATCGTACCGAGCCCCCAGGTAATAGCCGGCAGAATAGCCAGACACAGAACCCACAACGCCGATGATTGTCTTTTTAACCCACTTCCAGGACCAGCCTGCCGCCGGTTTTTTCAGGACTGACTTTAAATTCACTCCGCCAACCGCCCCGCCGAGCAAAGCGCTAATAAGATTCCGGTACTCCTCAAGGCGCTCAGCTGGCAGCTCCAACTCCGTCTCCTTTAAAGCCAGCAGCACCGATAAATCAGCCAGGTATTTGCCCTTGTTCTCATCCACTGAATACACATACACGCTGTTATTTGCGTCACAGGTGAACTGAAAAACATAGCGCTCACCTTGTAAGCGGACATCCGCTTCAGCAATCAGATAGTCTTGAACCGTGTCTAGGCGATGACTAAAACCGGCCACCGCACCCACCACCATAAAAAACAGAAAAATGGGCAAAAAGACCTTTAGCACACTGAAAAGTGAAGAGAGAGGATTAGACATAGACCGGCCCTTTTAATGTGGACGGGTCTTAAATTATGAACCTTCTACAACATAATAACGAACAGATTTTCAGCACCCAGCTCAAGCCTGTTTAAGCAAACCTCCGCCCCATTAGCCCTACCCCACGACTTTAAGCCAAGAAAATCCAGCTTATTCAGCCTCCGTTCAGTCGCAACAGGATTAAATGTCCTATAGCTAGTTATACAAGGCACTGACTATTCATACGAAGACTCCCCGTCTCACAGGGAAGTGCCAACAACCAAGTGGTTGTTAATGAGTAAAGTGATCACACAGGGAGGGCCGAGCTTCGAGGTCTGACACGCAGAGGATCAAAACTCATGAACACTCACGAAGCGAACATCTCTGGCACACTAAGAAAAAAGCAAACAACCGCCTCCCGGATCAAAGCTACCAATGACTATATCCGTGACCAGGCTGAGCACTTCGCAAGACTAGAAGCGGTACAACACAAGTTGACCACCAAGCAGTTCAAAGCCATTAAATGCCTGATCATTAAACTACTCAGAGCCTAAAACCGTTAGTACACAACAACGAACAGAGGCTCAATAGCATGAATCAAGCCCGCTCTGGATTAGCGGGCTTAGCCTCCTATCCCCAGCGCCAAAGCAAGCCTTTGTGCCACTGGATTTATTCCGCTAGGATCACCGCATGGATATCGTCACCAAACTGTTTTTAGCGAACTTAGTGGGCATCGTCAGCATCGCCTGGTTAGATAAAAAAATCCTCAAGGATAAATTGGAAAAGCTGCCCGGCTTTGCAACATTACTTGAGGTGTGGACGCTCATCACAATTTTGAGCGTGCCGACTTGGCTGGTTTATTGCGTTGTAACACTGTAGCGACGATGGGCTCGCTTAAAACCAACGGCTTAAAAAACCAAGAACCCTGACCTCTTAAATTTTCTGCCCTTTAATGAATAAGATTAGCTTTTGGCGGTATTATTTTAAGCTGATCCAAATTATTCTGAGGTCAAATCAAACACGTCTTCTAAGGGGGGCGTTAAAAGTAATGAATGCGCTTTTTGTCGCCATAAAAATACCTGACCCCATAGGCAAAGCACTTCAGGCTATTCAGCCTGTAGCTGGCTCGCGGGTACGTATCGTTCCAAGAGACAGGTTTCATCTAACCCTGTGCTATATCGGCAGGCAGACATTCAGCGGTATCGAACAAGCACTAACAAATATCATCGCGCGCCCCTTCGAGTTGTGTCTAACCGGCACCGGACACTTCGGTTCAGCCCGACGGGGTGCGACACTCTGGGCTGGTATTGAGGAAAACGCCGAGTTAATGAGCCTGCAATCGAAGGTCGAGGCGGCACTGGTTTCTGTTGGCTTTGAGCCTGAAAAGCGTTGCTTCAAGCCCCACGTCACCCTGGCAAGGTGTAAGCCAAAAACCCCGGTTGACGTTTTACACGAACATGCTGCTAAACAGCTCCGGCACTGCTTTGTTGTTAGCGAGTTTGGCTTGTACACAAGTCAGCCAGCCCCACATGGCCCGCCCATCTATAGCCTGGAGCATGCATATTCACTGACTGAGTAAATAAAGCCAAAACGACACATGCACGGCTTAATTTTTACCAACCCCAACTTTATATCCCCTCTTTATCCGTTTTTCTATCTCTTGTCATTGCCCTTCACCGCAACATACGTTACAAAGCAGGCCAACAACAAAACTGACTCATAGGAATTGGGCACTCAAAAGAATGGAATCAAAGATCCCCCTCCCCACCGACAATATCTACAAGTTCTATGCCTTATTTGGTCTGCTTCTTTTTATCACCAGTGGATTAACTGTGGTTTGGAATAGCACTACCACAAATAAAACAATCCATAGCTTGGTCAAAGAATACGAAGAGCTGCCCGGAAGCACTGAAGAAAAAGAACAAAGCACCTTAGGTAAAATAATCGAAGTCCGCATAGATGTTGCGATGCAAGACAGAAAGTTTTTCAACATCGTTCTGGGGGCTATTTGTGGAGGAGCTCTTTGCCTTTTATTTTATGGGCTCAAGGAATGGCATACCAAAATACAGCCCAAGCAAGATGAGTATTTTGAGCTTCAGCTAGCCAAACTTAAAAAGGAAATTGAGAGCATAAAAGCAAACTAAAACCTATCTTTAAACCAACAGCTTTCACTTACCTGAATACCCAAAAACAACACCCTTAAACACTTATCATGAGGAATTACATCTAATGGAGAAGAAAGAGCAAATTATTTCTCTCTTCCGTAAATATGGCTTCGAATATAGAAAGTCAGCTTCAAATGGAGACTTTCTTGCTTTCACATTTAGAACCGGTTTTTTCCATAATGCCGAGCTTGTTTCACTAAAGGTTAATGACAAAGCCCGTATAGAAAAAGAAATGGAAAAAGCCGTATCAGGCCTCGAAGAGCTTGGTTTTTCCACTAAAAAGTCTTTCTACACGTCTATTGATGAACTAGAAAAAAACCTATTTGAAGGTTTTTTCAACGTAAAAGAATGGAAGAAAAAAATCAGAGATGAATACACAGAACATTGCGACAGAATTTTAAGCGTTTTACCCGACGAAGCAGACACTTATAAATATATTGATGCGCCTTACTTAAAGAACAATACAGTTCCTGAAAAAAACATTATCCGTGACATCTGTGAAAACCTTTCACAAGAAGGACCGCTATTATCAATCATTGAAGCGCCGGCAGGCTTTGGAAAGACATGTACATCTTACGAAATTATTCACTCTCTTGTGGAAAATTACCAGAATGCACCAATCCCATTCTTTACTGAGTTTTCGCGTGACAGGCAGGCAAGAGTATTTAGTCATATTTTCGTTAGAGAGGTCGACAAATCATTTAGCTCTGTCAATTCTGAGGTCGTCATCGAAGAAGTTAAAGAGGGAAGAATTGTTATTGTACTTGATGGTTTTGATGAGCTCCTCCACGACAATAGCTCTGATAGTACAACCGAAAATGACTTTGATAACGCTCAACCAATGTTAGAAACAATTAGTGAACTTCTAACAAAAAATGCAAAAGTTATTCTTACCTCAAGGCGTTCCGCGATATTTGATGGAGAAATGTTTAATGAGTGGGTGATTCGCTATGGCGATCAATTTTCTATCAACAGATACAAGTTAGAGAAACCTGAAATAAATAATTGGATACCTCAAGATAGATTAATCGAGCTACAAAACGCTAACGTAGAAGTCTCAAATCTAGCAAACCCTGTACTATTAAGCTTTTTAAGGTTTATCAATGACGATTATTTTTCCGACCTAGTAAAAACACCGTCTTTAATTGTTGAACAGTATTTCTCCTCAATGCTTGAGCGTGAAATGGATAGGCAAGAGTTAAGGATGAATCCCGAAAAGCAGAATGAATTACTTACCATTATCGCGGGCAATATGTGTGAAAAAGATTACACAGCAGATTCAAAAGAAAGAATTATAAGCCTCATAAAAGAAAAAGCGGGTTACCTACTACAGGAAGTTAGATCCCTATATTCTGCAAAAGATAAACCTACAATTGACAAGCTAGCAACCACTTTATCTAATCATGCGTTTTTTGATAGAAGCTCTCAGGGTGATAACAGTCTTGAGTTTGTAAATGAGTTTGTATTTGGGAATTATATTGCTGAGAACGTAATAAGGGCGACTGAAGATTGGGTAGCAAGTGATGAAAGGTTTGTTGAGCCTGCTGTTTTTTCATATATCCCTCGTGATACAGCATCAAAATCTTTACTTTGGTCAAAATTAAACCCTATGTGTGACTTCTTGGACTCCTCATCTAGGATGAAATTTGAAGCTGCTTTAACTGATAAAGTTGACGAGCGCGCGTATGAGAGTTCAGAAATCTCTTCTATAAATTTGGCGTCTTCCCCACTCTTTGAAAACGGATGTATCAAAAATAGTGTATTCAATGACTGTACGTTCAATAAAACCAACTTCTTCTTCGATAATTTTCACGACGTGACATTTCTGAATTGCAAATTCTGGGACTGTCAATTTGAGGCGGTAACCCTCCCCTTTTTAACAGGCTCCAAAAGTAGAGGTTAGGCTGCAACCAGTGGTGGTCTGCCACCGTTGGCTTTATGCGGCCGTTCGTGATTGTAAAACCATAACCACCGCGTTGCATAGTCTTGTACTTCCTCCAGGGTTTCAAACAGATGTTTACTGACCCAGCTATAGCGGATGGTACGGTTATGCCGTTCGATATAAGCATTTTGCTGTGGCTTGCCCGGCTGAATATACTCGATACGAATACTGTGTTTTTTAGCCCAGTTAGTGAACTCATGACTAATAAACTCAGGCCCGTTATCACAGCGAATAACCGATGGTTTTCCTCGCCATTCGATGAGCTGACTCAAAGTCCGAATAACCCGTATTGAGGGTAGCGAGAAACCGGCTTCAATAACCAAGCCTTCCCGGCGATAGTCATCAATAACATTAAACAGGCGGTAATTCCTGCCGTCGGATAGCTGGTCGTGCATGAAGTCTATCGACCACATTTGATTAGCGCGTAGCGGTTGTTTTAGCGGTTCCGGCTTATGCCTGTTTAAACGTCTGCGTGACCGTATACGCAGATTCAGAGCCAGCTCGCAGTAAATGCGATAAACCCGCTTATGATTCCAACTATAACCCTGCACATTGCGCAGATAGTCAAAGCACAGCCCAAATCCCCAATCTGAGTGTATCCCTGTCAGGCGCACCAGCCAATCGGCAATTTCATCGTTCTCGCTAGTCAGTTTAGGCTGGTATCGATAACAGGACTCGCTAACACCAAAAGCAGCACAGGCCATTCGAATACTGATTCCTTTTGCAGCAACAACAGTCTGCGCCATCTCTTTGCGCTGAGACGGCCTTACCACTTTTTTTGCAGCGCTTCCTGAACGATTTCTGCCTTTAAGCGCTCTTCGGCGTACATTTTTTTGAGGCGACGGTTTTCCTCTTCCAGCTCTTTGAGCCGGGCGAGCATCGAAGCATCCATACCGCCATATTTCGCACGCCATTTGTAGAACGTTGCATTGCTCATGCCGTGCTCTCGACATAGCTCTGGAACCGGTGTGCCGGCTTCGGCTTGCTTGAGAATGGCCAGTATCTGGCTATCGGAATAACGTGATTTTTTCATGAAGAATCTCCTGCGTTTAGATTACGAGAAAATTCTACTTTTGAGCACTACTATTTTTCGGGGGGATTACCAGGCCAGCTCAACTAATGCTATTGAGGTGAACTTTTACAACTGCACAGATAATAACGATTTAATTTCCAAAGTAGAGCATTCTGGAAACACAGAAGAAATTTCAGAAAAAGACGATGTAGCAGCTTATATCCTTTCCAGGATGTGGCCAGTAGGAAGTCCATCTATTGAGCGAATGCACTTCTACACTGCTACTTTGTTCCAAACAAACGACTTTACAAGAAAAGATATAATCAAAGAGATTAAAAACTTAAAAAGAAAAGAGATATTAAATGACGCTCACGATAGCAGCTTTATCGCAATTAATAAGAGCAAAATAAGCGAAATTAAAACAATAATTGGAAGGGACTGAGAGTGGCAGGATTTAACCCAAAGGGAGTGGAATCTGAAATAACTAGGCTTATTTCTGCAAAGCTGAATGATGTTGGTTTGATGTATAGAATATTTTCTAGAACCAAGTCTCCAGAATCAATTGAAAAAAAAATAGCTTCCAATAGCTCCTATGGCACTGAAAAAAAACTACAGGACCTTATAGGGGTTCGAGTAGTTCTTTATTTTAATGACGATATTGAGACAACCAGGAATATTATTTCTTCAGTATTTTCTGAGCGTTCAACAGATGTAAGTATCGACGAGTGTAAAAAAGATGAGTTCAAAGCTATTAGATACAACATTGTTTATTCTTTAAATGACGAACAAATAAAAACCTTGAACCTAGGCAACAAGGGCAATGTCTTTGACACTACATTTGAACTACAAATCAGAACTATATTTTCAGAAGGGTGGCATGAGGTTGAGCACGACCTAAGGTACAAATGCCAAAACGACTGGAGTGGCTTTGACTCTGAAAGTAGAAGGCTTAATGGAGTATATGCGGCGCTTGAAACTAGTGAGTGGACGATGATTAAAATCTTCGATGAATTAGCTTATAGCCACTACAAAAGTGGTGATTGGCCTGCAATGTTCCGCCAAAAATTTAGACTAAGATTTTCTGACTTATCCCTTAGTGAAGAGATAAAAGCAGCTTTTGAAGATAAAGAACTCGTAAAAAAATATTTTAGACTGGACAGGTCATCACTTATAAGAGATATGTGCGAAAGAGAATTCTATTATCCATTAACATTAAGTAATTTAATTTACTTCGCCAATCTAACAGAAATCAATGACGAAAGAATATATAAGCTAACACCACTTATTATGATTAACGACTTAACTAAGCAATAATCTCCACCATTACAGGCGCAGGTCAATCACTTAATGCCAGACTAATTGATTACGGGAATTTTTATCATGGATAGTAACTATGAGTCTGCCGGTCTAGACAACTTCACCCGAAAGTACCTCTATGGTTTGGCCACGCTGGCGGTTATTGCCTTCGTATTGTGGCTGAGCAGTTTAGACTTTCGAGTAAGTGAAATTAATGACCTGCTTGAGGCTGACGCTGAGTTGGCGGCCTACCCTTACCCCTTTCGCGTGATGTCTCTGGAAGACGGTGTCGCGCAGGTGAGCAGCCCTCGTTCTGCACAGTTATCGGCCATTCAGTCACTCCGCGTTATGTTCCCTGAGTTACAGCAGAAAGATGCTGTTTCCGATGAAATGATGGCCGCACAGGAGGCACTCGCCAGCATGCAGGCCCGCGCAGGTCAGTTAGTGAAAAGCCAGACGGATGTTAACAGCATCCGCTGGGTGCTGGATAAGCAATGGCTCTCAAGCCACGGAGTGTACGTCGACTAATTAGTTCTGGAATTAGCCGTTTATTCCTCGTTTATTTCTTTCTCGCCCTCCTTTTCTTTCACTGCCTTATTCCTTACGCTGCCCCACTCCCTAAGCTTTAAAGTAAATGACCATGAATCACCCCGTTATCAATCACAACAAGCCCTGGATTAAACTAATCGATGTTGCTGAGGTTAAACAGGGCGCGTCACGCTTTAACTATGCGGATAAAGCCTGTTTTGTGGTGAGGGATGGTGAGGCATTTCAGGTGTTTGATAGCATCTGCCCACATAAGGCGGTGAACATGCCCTGTGATGCCATCGAAGGTATGACGCTAGTGTGCCCGATGCACTCTTGGCGCTTTAATCTTGAGACTGGTGAATGCTTAGAAAACGGGAATTTCACTCCCCTAACCAGAATAAAACACAAGGTTGAGGGTGGTGTGCTTTATTTGTCGGTGTAGCCTTTTACTTCGGCGCGCTGACAACCGGCAGTTGTTTCGCTGCTTGAATTTGGCATATCCTTGATGAAGGTAAACCGTTTCACCAGTACGGGGGCGTTAAGTAAGTTGCCCCAACGTTTCGGGAGTTTTACGCTAATCTGACAGTCCTTTCACCTCTAAAGCACAGTAAAGCAGTCAACAGGGAGACTGAGCATGAAAACGAAGGCCGGCTTTTCAGCATCCAGACAAGGGATTTTTGCACGGGGCAATACGCTTTTCTTTTACCTTCTGTTAACCGGGGCTCTGGTGGCGTGCGGTGAGCAAGACGCCGAGATAGCTCCCCCGGCAACAAGCGTTAATGATCAACCGATAACGTCAGGCATCAACAATTACACCATTAGTCTCGAACAATACTCGATTGATCCCGGGTTTATCAGCGAAGGTAAATTAAACATCGGTGACGGAGTGGATATGTCAGATCCGGGCGCACCGAAACGCCGAATTGGACGTCAGCCACTCAATATTAGCGGCCCTATGCGTACGGCGGTGCCCACGGAAGATTACACGCTGACAGAAAGTTTCCGCCTGGAGGAATCCAATTCCGTACGTGAGGAGGCCAATATACTGTCCGCTTATTTTCAGGGCTCTTATGGGTTTGCTTCTGCCAATGCAGCTTTTGAGCAGGCACGTAAGGAGCGGCAATCCTCCCACTCTATTTATGCGGTACTGGACGCAAAAGGCGTGGTTCGCGACATTACCGACGTTATGTCCGGTGACCGCCTACAGTGGAATGAAGACAGTAAACCGACCTTTGAGGATGGCGGCGCCGACGAATTGGATTTTCGTCGGCAGTTCCTGGCCGACTTTGGTTCGCACTATGTTTCCGCCATCACCTATGGCTATCGAGTTGCCATTCGAGGCAAGATCGCTGGGAGCGATTCCTCTAAGAGCAGTGATATAAAAGCAGCGTTTAAGGCAACCTTTGTGTCAGGTAGTGCTGAGGGAGGCGTTTCCGCTAAGAACCGAGAAACCCTTTCAAGCAGCAAGCTTGAGCTAACGTTTGCCGCGAGTTCTGGTGGACTCTACGTTGATGGCGAACGACGCCCTGGCGTACTCACCAATCTTGATGACATTCTGACCATGCTCAAAGATATGCGGGATGGGAAAATAAAAATTCACAGCTCGCCGATTCAGGCCACCGTTCGAAATTACTGGAGCAAATTACCAACAGAGTACTCTCGTTCGCGTGCCTTATTAGCCGATCGCGGCTTACCGCCTCTGCCTGATGATGTCTACGGCGTACCAAAAGGCACTATCTTGTCCTGGCGGCCGACTGAGAAAAATCTCAAGACGGATGATGATGGCAATGCCTACCTACTCCCCCCGCTAGGCTGGGCGCTTTGTAACGGCGAAGACGGTACACCCGACTTACGCGACCGCTTTATTCTTGGCAGCAAAACATTCGAAGAAGTGGGTGTAGCAGGCGGTAAAGCCAGCCACACACACGCCGCTACCAGCGCGAAGACTGACTCCAAATGGACGGCCCATGGCGGTGTAGGATCGAAATACGAACAGCCGAAACCGGGTCACACCCATGGTATTTCTGTTCAGAGTAGCAACAACCTCCCTCCGTATGTGAAGCTGGCGTACATTATGAAGCTGTAACCCAAAGGTATGCATATAGAGGATGACCAACTGTAAAATCAGGACTAAACGAGATAACCGTCAGTTTTCTTTACATAAATCGAGTCGCCTTAAATTTTTCATTCTTTGTAAGCCACTAAAACCGCGGCATTAGCAATTCTGGTACGAAATATGCGTATTTTTTGATCAAGGTGTTTTTTACGCTAATTTGTAAAAAATACTTACGGCCACCACATGCCGAAGGAGGCTTATCATGAAGAAAAACCATTTTAGACTGCAGGCATTAGCAGCAATAATCGGTGTGTTTTTTCTTGCCGATGTTGGTGCTACTCCTATAACGAACTGGGGCTACCGAATTGAATCCGGGTTTACCGCTTTTGCTTCTACGGGTGGATCAGGTTCTGGCGTAGTAGGATCAAATACCAATACCGAATGGGCGGCTCCATCAACCCTTACATGGGGCGCAGGAACGGGACCAGGCATTAGTGCTGGAAGAAGCGGAATTGATGTCGGTGGTGCTAGCAATGGTACTGCCACAGGTACAGTTATCACCGACGGTGGTGCGGTAAGTACTGTGACATTTACTCACACTAATAATGTGATTTCCGGTGGGAGTGATTCCCTTACTACGGCTACTCTAAGCGATAGAATATACTTAGACCCTCTATTGCCTGCCCCTCCGTATGATCCAACCCCTGGTGATCAATTCAGTCCACCAGATCTAACTTTTGGTATTAACTTTACGGAAACCACGAATGGCGGCACTTGCGCCGCTGCGTCTCCGCCAGGTAATCCTTGTAACGATATTTTCGTGTTGGATATCGTCGGGGCTGGCTTCAACCCGCTAAATAACAGTATTAACCAGAATTTCTTCTTTGCGGATCCAGATACAGCCGAATTACACGCTTATAACGCGCGTATTTTTATTGATGGCATTGGCCTTCTGCCTGACGATACTTGTCTAGCAGCTGGCGCAGCTATTAACTGTATTGGTTTAACCACAATTGAAGGACAAGCTAATACTTTCCAGGTGTCTTTAGATATCACCACCGAGCAATTTTATATCCCGGAACCCACTACACTGTTGCTGATGGGACTAGGTTTGCTTGGTATCGGCTACAGACGCAAGCAGTAAAAAAGCATAAGTCTGACCGTTTAAAATCCACATAGCCCCGCATCTGCGGGGCTTTTCTTTGCTCGCTAATTATTTTTATCTAGTAATCACAACCCGTAAAAGCAGTTACTTGTTGATCGGCTGCCTTATTCCAAACCTTTTCACTATTAACCATCATAGAGATATTGAATGAGTGACATAAAGTTTTCCCGCCCTGAACTGGAGTTAATCGTTAGCAAAGTTAAGCATTATTTCAGTGACGAGCTGGATCAGGAGATTGGCGCCTTTGAGGCGGAGTTTTTAATCGATTTTTTCGCTAAGGAGATCGGCCCATATTTTTATAATCGTGGCCTGTCGGATGCGCATACGCTGTTGACTGAAAAAACCGAGGAGATCGGTTATTTGCTTCAGGAGTTAGAGAAGCCGACGACTTAGCTATCCTGTTGCTTCTAGTCAGTAGTCAGTAGTCGGTAAGTAACGACTGTCACATTTTTGCCATCTTCACTAGCTACCCTGTTTTTGACTAATTTCTCCTCCCAGTACGTGCTGTTGGGGTTTATCTATTCAAAACAAAGGTATAAGAAACGATGAAGAAGCTTACCGCTGCTGTATTACTATCCAGTGCTGTAATTGGCCTGACCGCCTGCCAAACCCACCAGTCTGAAGTTGCCGCTGAAGCGCCAGCACAGGAATTGAAGCCGCAACTGAATAATCAGGACCTTTATGAGGTTGTGCATGACGGCCGCCATTATGTATTTGATGATTTTGCGACCTACCAGCAGTTTTTAACCGTGGGTGAAACCTCTTACCGTAAGGTGTTTATTGGCGAAGGCCCGCACGGTAAAACACTGGTATTTGGCCTGCGCGGTGAGGACAAGAAAAAACTGACAGGTCTAGCCGGGGTTGAGATGTATAACGGCAGAATGCCTGCCGCCGATGACTTCTACGGTGAAATGCGTGGCGAAGATGGCCGTCTGTATGTGTTTAGCGAGCTGGAAGATATGAAACCCGTTCGCGAACACGGTGAAGCGGCCTATCGCTTAACTCAAATCGGTGTGGGTCCACAGAACCAAACCGTCGTTTTCGTATTAAACGGCAGCAATAAGAAAGAATACCCAACCGCACTGGTGGCTAAGTTTAAAGAAGTGAATAGCCTGTAACGTTGGTTGTTAATAGATTCATGCTTTATTAGGTTTTACACGCGATAAAGCGTCTAATCTGTTTAACGGAAAAGGCCGCCCTACTCTGTAGTCGCGGCCTTTTCATTGTCTATGCCTGCCCGCCAAGCCATTAGATCGTCGCCGATAAAAATTAATCTCCTAGCGTTTCTGTTAGGACAGCAACAATCTCATATAAACAACAGTGAATTTTATCCGGCTTAATGGTTATTTTTATGCGCCAGATCAATTATTATTCGAGCCTAATTTTGACTCGCCAAGAATATGCGAGTAGTTATCTATCGGTCTGGAGATTCCCATGAGTGAAGTTAAACACTGCCAGGTATTAATTCTTGGTTCTGGCCCTGCGGGTTACGCAGCGGCTGTTTACGCAGCACGTGCAAACCTTAACCCAGTGTTGATTACTGGTATGCAAGCGGGTGGACAGCTAACCACCACCACCGAAGTTGATAACTGGCCTGGTGATGTTGAAGGGCTTCAGGGCCCCGATCTGATGGAGCGCATGAAGCAGCACGCTGAGCGATTTGAAACGGAAATTGTATTTGACCATATTCACACCACGGACCTTAAACAGCGCCCTTTCACACTGACTGGCGACGCGGCAACCTATACCTGTGATGCACTCATTATCGCCACTGGGGCATCGGCACAATACCTCGGTTTACCCTCCGAAGAAGCCTTTCAAGGCCGTGGCGTAAGTGCCTGTGCAACCTGCGATGGTTTCTTCTACCGTAAGAAAAAAGTTGCGGTTATCGGTGGCGGCAACACCGCTGTTGAGGAAGCGCTTTACCTGGCAAATATTGCCGACGAAGTAACGCTGATTCACCGTCGTGACAGCCTGCGTTCTGAAAAAATCCTGCAGGACAAAATCTTCGAACGTGAGCAAAACGGCAATATCAATATTATCTGGAATCACACCCTTGATGAGGTTTTAGGTGACGATATGGGTGTTACCGGTCTGCGCCTGAAAAGCATGCAGGATGATTCGACTCAGGAAATTGACGTTGCTGGTGTCTTTATTGCTATTGGTCACCGCCCTAACACCGAGATTTTTGAGGGTCAGCTCGACATGAACAACGGCTATATCAAAATCCAAAGCGGTCTTGAGGGCAACGCGACAGCCACTAGCGTACCGGGTGTTTTCGCTGCAGGCGACGTGGCTGACCAAGTCTACCGCCAGGCGATTACCTCTGCTGGCTTTGGCTGCATGGCCGCTCTGGACGCAGAGAAGTTTCTGGACGAATAAGCAAAACCGCTTTTCAACCAGGTATTGGAACGGCGCCGCTTCAACGAAGCCGCGCCGTTTTTGCTTGCCTGAACAGCAGACTTAAAAGGCATTATATTAGGCCCATGTCAGACATTATTTGGCTAAACGAAAACACTCACCTGTTTCCCGATGTCTCCCAGGCGCTCCGTGAGCCTGATGGGCTACTGGCCGCTGGTGGGGACTTAAGCGCCGAGCGGCTAATGGAAGCCTACCGCCAGGGTATTTTCCCCTGGTACGAAGAGGACCAGCCCATTTTATGGTGGTCGCCCAACCCTCGCTGTGTTCTTTATCCTGAGCAATTACACGTTTCCCGTAGCCTAAAAAAAACGCTTCGCAAAAACGTCTTCTCGGTAAGCTTTGATCAGCAATTTGCAAGGGTCATGCAACACTGCGCTGAATCACGCCAGGATCAGGACGGCACCTGGATTACGCCGGACATGCTGGAGGCTTTTCAGCATTTACACTCACAGGGCATTGCCCACTCCGTGGAAGTCTGGAGAGGTGATGAGTTAGTTGGTGGGTTGTATGGGCTTGCCATGGGGCGGGTATTTTTTGGTGAATCCATGTTCAGCCGCGCAACTGACGCCTCAAAAGTTGCACTTTATCAACTCACCCAACAGCTGTTAGAGTGGGGCTTTAATTTGGTTGATTGCCAGGTTCATAGTGAGCACCTGGAAAGTTTAGGCGCTATAACCATTGATCGCGGCCAGTTTATTACTCACCTTGAACAACACATTGAGGACCCCAACCAGTCCCTTTGGAATAACAAATCGTGACTGAAAAAGAAGACCCGCAAGAACAGCAGATTAAGCTATTTGAAACCCACGAACACGATTGTAGTTATCTACCCGATCGGCAGGCAAAAACCGTGTTTGTCGATCCTGATACCGTTTTAAATTGTTTCTCGCAAACCCGATTAGCCGAACTGGGTTTTCGTCGCAGCGGAGATTTTGTTTATCGCCCAAACTGTAAAAACTGCTCTGCCTGCGTACCTGTCCGAATTCCGGTACATAGCTTTAAGCCCTCTCGCACACAGCGCAAAATCTGGAATCGAAACGCTCATTTAACCGTTACCATGACCGACGCCCGTAGCAACGATGAACTCTACGCGTTGTACGCACGTTATATAAGCGCTCGCCATAAAGATGGGGACATGTATCCACCAACACTCGAGCAATTTAAAGACTTTTTAACGGAGAGCCAGGCTGACACACGCTTTATTGAATACCGAGACAATGGGGAGTTAGTCGCCGTAGCGGTCACCGATCAATTAGAAAATGCCTATTCGGCTGTTTATAGTTTTTTTGATCCTGATAACCAGCGTGCCAGCTATGGCGTTTATACGATCCTGTCACAGATTCATTTAGCTCGGGAAGCTGGTTTGCAATACCTCTATTTAGGGTACTGGATTAAAGCCTGTCAAAAAATGAGCTACAAAATCGATTATCGCCCCATCGAAATGTTCATCAATGATCGCTGGTCGGTGTTATCCTAGGCGCGCCGTTTTAGTGACGCAACGGCTTCCCTACCTGTGCGGAAAAAATGATACCGTGACAAAGACACCTCCCACCGTGCCGTCAACAAAGCGTTATAGACCAATAACGCCTGTTTAAGCGCCCAGCTAATAGAACATCATCATAAGCCCTAAACCAATTAGGTCTTGCGTAGTTTCGCTCATTTAGGCAGAATGCACGCCTAATTTTTAAGAACTCGTAATTTTGGAGACTTATCAGTGGCAAAAGAAGGCCAGATTGAAATGGAAGGCGAGATTATCGATACCTTGCCTAACACAATGTTCCGCGTAAAACTGGAAAACGGTCACATCGTGACTGCACATATTTCTGGAAAAATGCGCAAGAACTACATTCGCATTCTAACTGGCGATAAAGTGACCGTTGAATTAACTCCGTACGATCTGACCAAGGGCCGTATTACTTACCGCGCCCGCTAAACCACAGATCATGCAGACATAAAAAAGCCCGACTGTTTTTAACTAGTCGGGCTTTTTTGTTACCTGTAGTTTAAGAAGGTCAATCTGGCTCGGCAACAGGCTGATTACTTTCGATAGTGATTTTCAGCTCATCGTCCTCCACGGAAATAAAGACTTCACCGCCCTTACCTTCCAACTCACCAAACAGAATGGCTTCGGCCAGCGGCTTTTTCAGTTTTTCATGAATGAGTCTCGCCATTGGACGTGCGCCCATCTTCTCGTCATAGCCCTCTTTCGCCAACCAGGCTCGGGCTGCGCTATCGATCTCGATATGCACTTTTTTGCTATCCAGCTGCATCTGTAGCTCAATAACAAACTTGTCAACAACATGCTCGATAACCTGCGGATCAAGAGCACCAAACTGAATAATGCCATCCAGACGGTTGCGGAACTCCGGCGTAAATAACTTACGCACCTCTTCCATACCATCGGTGCTGTGATCCTGATTAGCAAAGCCAATGGAGCGGCGGCTCATTTGCTCAGCACCCGCGTTAGTGGTCATAATCAGCACCACGTTGCGGAAATCCGCTTTACGGCCGTTGTTATCGGTCAGCGTGCCGTGATCCATAACCTGTAATAACAGGTTGAAAACCTCGGGATGCGCTTTTTCAATTTCATCGAGCAACAACACACAGTGTGGCTGTTTAGACACGGCCTCGGTCAGCAGACCACCCTGATCAAAGCCAACGTAACCGGGAGGCGCACCAATCAAACGAGAAACGGTATGACGCTCCATGTACTCGGACATATCAAAGCGCACCAGTTCCACGCCCATGACCTTAGCCAGTTGCTTGGTCAATTCGGTTTTACCAACCCCCGTTGGACCTGCAAACAGGAAGGAACCAATAGGTTTTTGCTCGTCTTTTAAGCCCGCACGGGATAATTTAATCGCACTGCTAATTGAGTCAATCGCTTCATCCTGACCGTAAACAACCAGTTTGAGGTCACGATCAATATTCTTCAATGAATCCCGATCGGACGCAGAAACACTTTGTGGGGGAACCCGGGCGATATTGGCAACCACCTGTTCAATTTCGCTCACACCAATCACTTTTTTACGCTTGCTTGGTGCAACCAAATGTTGATGGGCGCCCGCCTCGTCAATCACATCAATCGCCTTATCCGGCAGCTGTCGGTCAGTAATGTAGCGATCAGCTAATTTCGCGGCACTGCGCAACGCAGGATCAGTGAAACGGATACCGTGATGCTCTTCAAACTTTTCCTTAAGTCCCTTGAGGATCTTGTAGGTGTCATCAACGCTTGGCTCGTCTACATCAACCTTCTGGAATCGACGTGCCAACGCGCGGTCTTTTTCGAAAATGCCGCGGAATTCCTGATAAGTCGTTGACCCAATGCAACGCACCTTACCGGAGCTCAACAGGGGTTTCAGCAAATTCGACGCGTCCATAACGCCACCAGAAGCAGCACCGGCGCCGATGATGGTATGAACCTCATCAATAAACAGAATGGCATGAGGCTGTTTTTTCAACTCAGCCAGCACCGCTTTGAAACGTTTTTCAAAGTCGCCGCGGTATTTGGTGCCCGCCAACAGTGCCCCTAAATCCAGGGAGTACACAACTCCATCGGCAATAATTTCTGGCACTTTCTCATCAACGATCAGCTTCGCCAGCCCTTCTGCAATGGCTGTTTTACCAACGCCTGACTCACCGACCAATAGCGGGTTGTTTTTGCGTCGTCGCGATAAAATCTGCACCACTCGATCCACTTCGTGGGAGCGACCAATCAAAGGATCAACTTCACCTTGTTTAGCTAACTCATTGAGATTAGTCGCAAAGCTATCCAGCGAGCTCTGTTTAGTTTCATCGCCAATGACTTCAGCTTCATCCTGTTCGGCGGCTGTTTCGCTTTGCTCTTCTTCAGAGCCGGAAACCCGTGAAATCCCATGGGCAATATAATTGACGATGTCGATACGGCTAATGTCTTGCTGCTTAAGCAGGTAAACGGCATGGCTCTCCTGCTCGCTAAAAATAGCGACCAAGACGTTGGCACCAGTGACTTCTTTTTTACCTGAGGACTGAACATGGAACACAGCACGTTGCAGCACACGCTGGAAACCGAGAGTTGGCTGCGTTTCATTGTCAGTGCTGTCATCAGGAATAAGTGGTGTTGTGGAATCAACAAAGGCATTCAGCTCTTTGCGTAACTCATAGAGATCTGCACCACAGGATTGCAGCACATTAGCTGCAGCCGTGTTGTCCAACAAGGCCAACAAAAGGTGCTCAACCGTCATGTACTCATGGCGTTTATCACGAGCTTCCTTGAAAGCCATGTTCAAGGTGATTTCGAGGTCTTTACTTAGCATAGCGCTTCTCTCTTATCTTGTATCAATGGCTAATCTGCTTGGTCCATACCACATAACAGGGGGTGTTCATTATCACTTGAGTACTGATTAACCTGAGTGACCTTGGTCTCTGCTATATCACGTGTAAACACACCGCAAACCGCTTTACCCTGAGTATGGACAGTCAGCATGATTTGCGTCGCTTTTTCCCGGTTCAAATTAAAAAAAGATTCAAGAATTTCAACCACAAAATCCATCGGTGTATAGTCGTCGTTATACATCACAACCTTATACATGGGAGGCGGCTTTAGCTTTGGTTTTGCCTGTTCTACCGCCAGGTTTCCATCATCACTTTGATGATCATGATTTAATGTTAGTTCAATCTGTTGGGTTTTACGCATAGCCATTTAAAAAATACTGCAGTCTGAAAAAGGGGATACGCTCATTGTAAATAATTAGACCTCAGATGTGGGTCAATAATGCGTATATTTGGGGGTTTATTAACGTCTTTCAATGATTATAGGTAATAAAAAAGCCCGGTAAAACCGGGCTTTTGCATTTGCCGATAAGGCCTTAAGTCTACATGTTTGCGATGATAGCGTCGCCAAATTCGCTGGATGACAACAGTGTGGCTCCATCCATCAGTCGCTCAAAGTCGTAGGTCACTGTTTTTGCTGTAATTGCACCTTCAATACCTTTGATGATCAGGTCAGCCGCTTCATTCCAGCCAAGGTGGCGCAGCATCATTTCAGCTGACAAAATCAAAGAACCTGGATTCACCTTATCCAAACCGGCATATTTAGGCGCGGTGCCATGCGTAGCCTCAAATATTGCTACGTTATCACTGATATTGGCGCCTGGTGCAATACCAATACCGCCAACCTGAGCGGCTAGTGCATCGGAAATAAAGTCACCGTTCAGGTTAAGAGTTGCGATTACGCTATATTCATCCGGGCGCAACAAAATCTGCTGCAGCATCGCGTCAGCGATCACATCTTTGATCACTATTTCTTTACCATTGTTCGGATTTTTAATCACCTGCCATGGGCCACCCTGTAAAAGCTCACCACCAAATTCATTGGTGGCTAATTCATAGCCCCACTCTTTAAAGGCACCTTCAGTAAACTTCATGATGTTGCCTTTATGAACCAGCGTTACACTTGGCAGATCCTGGTCAATAGCATATTGAATTGCACGGCGAACCAAGCGCTCGGTACCCTCTTTGGAAACAGGCTTAATGCCAATGCCGCAATTTTCCGGGAATCGGATTTTCTTAACACCAAACTCGTTTTGTAAAATAGCAATCAGCTTATCAGCTTCTGGCGTTCCAGCAGCCCATTCAACGCCGGCATAAATATCTTCAGAGTTTTCACGGAAGATCACCATATTGGTTTTTTCTGGCTCCCTTACAGGGCTAGGTACGCCGGTGAACCAACGAACGGGGCGCAAACAGGTGTATAAATCCAGCTCCTGGCGCAGAGCCACGTTCAGTGAACGAATACCCCCACCAACGGGCGTCGTCAAAGGGCCTTTGATACCCACTGCAAATTCTTTGAAGGCTTCAAGAGTTTCGTTAGGCAGCCACTCGTCACCACCGTAAGTATTAACCGCTTTTTCCCCAGCATAGACTTCCATCCAGGCAATTGAGCGTTCTGAGCCATAGGCTTTATTAATGGCCGCATTAACAACACTGATCATCGGCGGCGTTACATCTACACCTATACCATCACCTTCGATAAAAGGAACGATAGGTCGATTAGGAACGTTCAGGGATAAGTCAGAGTTAACGGTAATTTTTTCGCCATCTGTAGGAACAGAAATTTTGTTATATGCCATTAAAGTCTCCAAAATCCGGGCATGTCATCAATTTTTCGAGATAAGCGAATGACCATCAAGGCCTGCTTATCCTTATTATTTGTATAGCATCTATGCTAGCTTGCTTTGCCGCCGAATACTACCGAATGCAGGAGTGAGCCAATACAATTTTCACTGTTTTTTTCAGTTAAAGCTGACCACCAGTCAAATCAAACAGGCATAAAAAAGCCCCGCCTGAAATTCAGGCAGGGCTAGTTGATACCGACTGACAGTAATAAAATTGACAGGTTAGTAGCGTTCAACCTTTTTTGTCAGCTTCATCATTGACGTGTTTACCGACCCATTTAAACATATAAATAGCCATCACAACGATGAAGGCAACAACGCCAAAAGAAAGAATGCCAACCCAGTCACTGAACAATTGCACTAATAAATCCATTATCTTCCCCTACTCAATAAAGTTGCTTTACACACAAACTTTAGCCCGAAGGTGTGCCCCTCAAATTGATCTACATCACGCCAGGTAGCGAGATAATTTGATCGAAATCAATAAATAAACATCCCTTATTTATTGAGACTTAACGGGCTCTTCTCCTCCCTCTCCCAGCCCATTAAATAAATCCGGTTTAACTGTGCAAGTGCCATTGTTATACTGTTTTGCTCGTACAGATCGACCACTGTCGCACTTTTGCTGCACGTTTGCTGTTGAAGTCTCCACGTCGCCTTTACGCCCAAATGCCATCAGGTTTATACGCCTTTGGACTGACTAATACTCCCTTATTGGGATTCGCTAAACGGATACTTGACATGACAGTTGCACAAGACAAAGTTGTTTCCATTCATTACAAACTCATCAATGCTGATAACGGCGACTTGATTGAGTCTTCAAAAGATCGTCCGGCCATGGCCTATCTACACGGCGCCAACAACCTGATCCCCGGCTTGGAAAAAGCACTGGAAGGCAAAAACGTAGGTGACGAGTTCCAGGTTACTATTGCACCGGAAGACGCATACGGCCCACGTCACGACAGCGGTGTTCAAAAAGTGCCTTTAGAAGCACTCAAGGATATCGAAAATATTGAAGTCGGCATGGTACTGACCGCACAAACGGAGCAAGGCCCGGCAAACCTTCAAATCATTGAAATTGGTGAAACGGAAGTAACGGTTGATGCCAACCACCCACTAGCCGGCACCACATTGATTTTTGACGTATCGGTTGAATCGATTCGTGATGCCAGTGCAGAAGAAATTGAGCATGGCCACGCTCACGGCCCTGAAGGTCATCAGCACTAATTAAGCCAGGCAAAAGGCGCTTATTTGTTTTGCTAACGGTAGTTTCAAGCTATCAAAATAGGCGTCTATCCCTGTAAGTAACGCCCCGTCTCGTCTCTTGCGAGTATTAAATGCTGACCAAAATTCTTATTACAGCCCTTGTGATTGCTACCTGCTTTGCTTATTTGCGCTACCAGCGTGGAAAAAATACAGCGGCTGACGGGCAAACTACCGATAGCCCATCCAGTGGGTCAAAGCCCACCCTATCGAGTCAGTTTCATTGGTTAGCGGGCGGATTAATCCTGCTCACAGCTACCGCAGCTATTGGTTTTTTTATTTATAACTGGATGGATAACCATCAGGTTATGACGGTTAACATTATCAACCCTAATAGCGGTGATAAGGTAAGCTATCAGGTTTACAAAGGCGACCTACAGGAACACAGCTTTAAAACACTTAAGGGGCAGACAATTCGTATCAGCAGCGCGGAACGAATTGAGGTCAGTGAGGCCCCTTAAGGCATCAGTCCTTATTCGCCCTTTTTCCACTCAAGCGGCTGGGCACTCAACTGATTTTCCGGCACTCCAGCGCCTAGCAGCACACTGACAATCGACGGCTTACCGGTACTTTCCAGTGCAATCTTAACGGTCATTGTTAACGGCACCGACAGCAACATACCAACAGGCCCCAGCACCCAACCCCAAAACACCAACGATAGAAAAACCACCAGCGTTGATAAATCCAGTCCCTTGCCCATCATTCTTGGTTCGAGCACATTACCAACCAACACATTGGCGAAAACGTATCCAACAGCCGTTAACAAAGCGTCGCCAGTACCCAGCTGAATCAACGCCAGCAATACCGCCGGTACTGCGGCAATAATAGAACCCAGATTAGGCACAAAGTTAAGTAAAAAAGCGACCAGCCCCCACAGCACAGGGTAATCAACACCAATAACCCACAACCAACACATAATTAAAACGCCGGTCAATAAACTCAATCCGGTTTTGATTGCCATATATTGGTTAATACTGGAGGTAAAACGCTCAATCGCCTGAAGAGACTTAGATCCCTCGCCTGCCGCACGCTCCAGCTTGGAATGAAACATCGCCGACTCCGACAGAATAAAAATCACTGTCAGCAAAATCAGAAAAGCATTGGTCATCACATTACCCAACGAGGCCAGCGCTTTACCCACCATGCCCATGACCGTTCCCGGTTTTATATTTTCCTGAATTTGGTTAATCGGCAAATCAAAACCCATTCCACCGAGCCATGCCAAAAACGTTGCCGTAATAGTGCTAAGTTTTTCCTGATAGACCGGCAAGTCCTGGGAAAAATCATTGATTGAAGTACTAACGATCGCGCCAACGGCGACACCAAACACCACAATAAAGGCAACCACCACTAACATCGCCAAAATCAGCGGCACGCCACGCTTGGTCATCCAGGCCAATGGTGGCCCGCAAATAACCGCGATAAATATTGATAACAGGAACGGCACAAGCAGCGACTCAGCGGCCTTCATGCCTGCCACTATCACCACAAAAGCGGCAAACCCCAGAAAAAAACGAGTTAACGACGGATGCTCGTCAGCAGCCATAATAAATCCTTTAGCGTAATCAATCCGAAAGTGACACTTTTACCCTGTCTTTAAAGCATTGTCCATGCAGCCAGCCACGAATAAGGCTCGCTCATTATTCATGACTGACCTAGGAACCTTTATACCGTATACGTTAGAATGTGCGCCGCAATGACCATAACCCGTTTTTAAGTGAGCTTTAGCTATGTTTAAACCCCGCGCCGTATTCTTTGACCTGGATGGTACGCTGGTCGACTCTGTTGCCGACATGGCCTTTGCGGTAGGTAAAATGCTCAGCCATTTTGACCTCCCCGCCCCTGGTATTGAAAAGGTCAGTACCTGGGTTGGTAATGGTGCACAGGCGCTTATCAATCGCGCCCTGACGAATGATATGCATGGCACCGCGGATAAGGCACTGTTTGACCAGGCTATGCCACTGTTTAACCGCTACTACCATGAAAACCTCGCGCTACACAGCGCGCTGTATGAACATGTCGAGCAGACACTGCAGACATTGAAAAACGCAGGTTTAGCGCTTGCCTGTATCACCAATAAACCGGAGCAGTTTACTGAAGTGTTACTTGAAAACATCAATATCGCCCAGTATTTCTCGTTGGTCGTAAGCGGTGACACTCTGCCAACCAAAAAGCCACACCCAGGCCCTCTGCTTCATGCGGCCCAGGAGTTTGGTGTTCATATTGATGAGTGCCTGATGGTTGGCGATTCAAAAAGTGATATTGAAGCGGCTAAACAAGCTGGTTGCCCGGTGGTTGCGCTGAGTTACGGCTACAACCATGGTGAGGATATTCGTCTACACAACCCTGATATTACCATCGACAGCCTTAAAGACTTGCCGCCACTACTGTCCATTTAAACTCTCATTTAGTCCTTTTTAATAGGTTTTATTTATGTCCGTACAAAGCACCATTGAAAACAAGCTTAACGAAGCGCTCAAACCAGCGTTTCTTGAAGTCGTTAATGAAAGCCACCAACACGCTGGTCATGCCCACGGCAGCACCGACAGCCACTTCAAGGCAGTCATCGTATCCAGCGCCTTTGACGGGGTTGGAATGGTCGCTCGCCATCAGCACGTCTATAAGATACTCGCGGAAATGATGAACAACCCTATCCACGCACTCGTGCTTAAAACCTATACTGCCGAGGAATGGCAAAAACAGCAGGGCTAACCCAGGCCTCCCCCCATGTAAATGGAATTATTTGCCTGCTGTAAGGCTCTTATATTAGGGGTCCTCTGATTACATCTATGCTCGCTTTCGCTGATTGAGCCGTAATTAGAGGTTCCTGAAGAGCAGCAAGACAAGCAGGAGGCAACATGGCATTGGATCAAAGCTATCGCTACGTCAATTTAGACCTGGATGAAGACCAGCTCATCAAACTAGGTCGCCACGTTTTGGTGGCCTATATCATGCGCCCCAAAACCGGTTACGATTTTCTCGCTACCGCCGCACATTTTGCCGCTGAGTCCTCCACCGGTACCAATGTTGAAGTCTGTACCACAGACGACCACACCCGCTCCGTCGATGCGCTGGTTTATCACGCAGACGAAAAAACCGGACTGGTCAAAATTGCCTTTCCCATTGACCTGTTTGACCGCAACATTATCGACGGCAAAGCCATGGTGGCGTCATTCCTGACACTTTGCATTGGTAACAATCAGGGCATGGGGGATGTTGAATACGGCAAAATGCATGATTTTTATTTCCCACCAGAATACCTGAAACTCTATGACGGACCCGCCACTACGCTGAGTCATTTCTGGAAGATATTAGGCCGTCGAGAGCAACATGGCGGTCTAATTGTCGGCACCATTATCAAGCCTAAGTTAGGGTTGCGCCCTCAGCCGTTTGCCAAGGCCGCCTATGACTTTTGGCTTGGCGGCGACTTCATCAAGAATGACGAACCGCAGGGAAATCAGCCATTTGCACCACTTAAAGAAACAATTACATTAACTTCTGACTCGCTACGCCGTGCGCAGGATAAGACCGGTGAAGCAAAGCTGTTCTCAGCAAACATCACTGCGGATGACCATGATGAAATGCTCGCACGCGGCGAATTTATACTGGATGCGTTTAAAGAAAACGCCGATCACGTTGCCTTCCTGGTAGATGGCTATGTCGCCGGTCCATCCGCAGTGACAACGGCCCGTAAAAATTTTCCAAACACCTATATCCATTATCATCGGGCCGGCCACGGAGCGGTCACCTCTGCGCAAAGTAAACGCGGTTACACCTCTCTGGTCCTGTGTAAATTGGCTCGTCTGCTGGGTGCATCCGGCATTCATACCGGCACCATGGGTTTTGGAAAAATGGAGGGCGAAGCTGCAGACCGTTTATCGGCCTACATGCTTGAGCAGGATATTGCTTCTGGCCCCTACTTTGAGCAACCCTGGCTGGGTATGAAACCCACCACGCCCATTATCTCCGGCGGTATGAATGCCGTTCGGGCACTGGGCTTTTTTGAAAATCTCGGGCACGGCAATGTCATTATGACAGCCGGTGGTGGCTGTTATGGCCATTTAGATGGCCCCGCTGAAGGCGCGCGCTCGTTGCGCCAAGCTTATGAATGCTGGGCAACAGGAGCCAACCCTCTACAATTCGCAAAAGAACACCGCGCACTGGCCCGTGCTTTTGAGTCATTTTCAGGTGATGCGGACGCCTTATATGCTGGATGGAGAAGCGCTTTCGGTGTAAGCTAGGCAGCCTTAATTCGGAGTGATAATACGGTAAAAAAATACCGCTTTATTGCTGCCATCCAATTCTTTTGACGCAATGGAGAACCGCTCGACATGGCTCTAGTTTCGCTTAAACAACTGCTTGATTACGCCGCCGATAACAGCTTCGGCATCCCGGCCTTTAACGTGAACAACCTGGAGCAAATGCGCGCCATCATGGAAGCCGCCGATGAGACCAATTCGCCGGTGATCGTTCAGGCCTCAGCGGGTGCTCGTAAATACGCTGGCGCACCTTTCCTGCGCCACCTGATTCTTGCCGCAGTTGAAGAGTTCCCGCACATCCCGGTTGTTATGCACCAGGATCACGGTACCAGTCCAGCGGTTTGTCAGCGCTCCATTCAACTGGGTTTCAGCTCGGTCATGATGGACGGTTCGCTGCGTGAAGACGGCAAAACCCCCTCTTCTTATGAGTACAATGTCGACGTTACCCGTAAAACAGTTGATATGGCCCATGCCTGCGGCGTTTCTGTTGAAGGCGAACTGGGCTGCCTGGGTTCTCTGGAAACCGGCCAGGCCGGTGAAGAAGACGGTGTTGGCGCAGAGGGCACACTGTCACATGAACAAATGTTGACCGATCCTGCTGAAGCCAAAGATTTTGTTGAAAAAACCAATGTAGACGCACTGGCAATTGCTATCGGTACGTCACACGGCGCCTATAAATTCACTCGCCCACCAACAGGCGACATTCTGGCAATTGACCGCATTAAAGCGATTCATGAAGCCATTCCAAACACTCACCTGGTCATGCACGGCTCCTCTTCTGTACCACAGGATTGGCTGGCCGTTATTAACGAATACGGCGGCGCGATTCCTGAAACCTACGGTGTACCCGTTGAAGAAATCTGTGAAGGCATCAAACATGGCGTGCGCAAGGTCAATATCGATACCGATCTGCGTCTGGCGTCTACAGGCGCGATTCGTCGCTTCCTGGAGCACAACAAAGCCGAGTTTGACCCTCGTAAATATCTGAAAGAAACCGTGGATGCCATGAAAGGTATTGTTAAGGCGCGTTACGAAGCCTTTGGCTGTGAAGGTCATGCCAGCAAAATCAAACCTGTTTCTCTGGAAAAAATGGCTTCAGTCTACAACCTGAAGTAATGGGTTAGTTGAAACAAGCAAGCCGCAGTTTGATTCATTTCGCTGCGGCTTTTTTGTGTCCGATTGATCGTTCCCGACCAAATTCTGTCAAAACTAAAGGAAACACTAGTAAGTTGAAGGCCGAACATTACAGGGTACGACATGTCACAAAAACATCCCATTATTGCGGTAACCGGCTCATCAGGAGCAGGCACCAGCTCGGTTAAAACAGCCTTTGAATTGCTGTTCGAGCGCTGCAATATAAAGCCAATGCTAGTGGATGGTGACGGCTTTCATCGTTATGCGCGGGCTGAAATGGCTCGCCTAACGGCGGAAACAGATCGAAAGCATGGTCGCTTCAGCCTGTTTGGTGTTGAAGCCAACCTGCTTGACCAGTTAGAACAGCTGCTCGAAAACTATGCCAGCCGGGGTTACGGCATCACTCGACACTACCTGCATGACGAAATACAGGCCCGCCCCTATCAGCAAGCTGCTGGCACTTTTACTGACTGGCAGGAGGAAGGACGAGGCTCTGATCTCTTATTTTACGAAGGCCTCCATGGGGCGCTGGTTCATCCACCTCATGATATTGCTCGTCACGTCGACCTTAAAATTGGCGTTGTGCCTGTTATCAATTTGGAGTGGATTCAGAAAATGCAGCGCGATATTAAAGAGCGCTGCTATAACAAACAGCAGGTAAAACAATCGATCCTGCGCCGCATGTACGACTACGTGAACATTATCACGCCGCAGTTCTCTCGTACTGACATCAATTTCCAGCGTATTCCAACGGTGGATACCTCCGACCCCTTTGCTGCCACCCGCATTCCCGGCAATGATGAAAGTCTGGTGGTCATTCATTTTCTGAAACCAGAGAAATTTGCTATCGACATTGCTTATTTACAAAGCAAGTTGAATGGTTCTTTATCTCGTGCTGACACACTCGTCATCAGCTCAGAAAAAATGCCATTGGCAATTGACGTTATTTTTGAGCCTATTCTACTGAAAATGCTAAATAAATCCGCTAACAAGCGCGCCTCCTGACTGGGCAAAAGCGAATAATTTCTCCATACTCTCTGCACACCTCAGTTCCACGCCAATTCAAGGAGAATGCGTCATGGCAACACAAGATACCTGCTGCACCATCGTGCCCTATTTTGAAGTACAAGAAGACCAAATGGCCGCCTTTAGATCACTGTGCGAGCAGTTTGTTGAAAAAACAAAAACAGAAAGCGGTTGCCTCTATTACGGTTTCAGTTTTGATGGTAACGAAGCGCACTGCCGCGAAGGTTACGAAAATGCCGACGCCTTGCTAGATCACCTAAGTAACATCGGCGATATTCTTGAGCAGGCTTTACAAATTTCTGAATTAACAGGTCTGGAAGTTCACGGCCCCGAAGCTGAACTCGCCAAACTCAAAGAACCATTGGCCGATATGCCAATTCACTATTTTACGCTTGAATACGGCTTCCGACGCTAGCATTAATCTCAGGATCGAAGGCAACCAAGTTACCGTCGATCCTGTCTGCCCCCTCACCTGCACCTCATCCATGAAAAAACTGCTTATCATCGGCTACGTTTGGCCTGAGCCAAACTCCTCTGCGGCAGGCAGCCGTATGATGCAATTAATCGAATTGTTTCTAAGCCAAAACTGGCAAATCACCTTCGCCAGTCCTGCCGCCATTGGCGCTCATAAAATAGAACTCAGCGATTACGGCATTTGTGAAGCGAATATCGAACTTAACAACAGTAGCTTCGATAATTTTATCAGCGAGCTAATGCCCGACATGGTTCTGTTTGACCGCTTTATGATGGAAGAGCAATTCGGTTGGCGCGTAGAAAAGCATTGCCCTCATGCGTTACGTGTACTCGACACCGAAGACCTGCATTTTTTACGCTTGGCACGTCATCAGGCGATTAAACAAAACCGGGACGTCACTACACAGGACCTACACAGCGAACAGGCCATTCGCGAAGTCGCCAGTATTTTACGCTGCGATTTAACGCTCATGGTTTCAAGTTACGAAACCGAGCTATTAATCAACCATTTTAAGGTTGAGCCCTCTCTGCTGCATTGCGTGCCCTTTATGCTGCAAAGTATCGACCCCGAAAATATCAGCTCACCAGGCTTTGAACAGCGTCAGCATTTCATCAGCATAGGCAACTTCCGCCACGCACCAAACTGGGATGCTGTACTGCAATTAAAAACAGAGATTTGGCCACTCATTCGCAAGCAGCTCCCTGCTGCCGAACTGCATATTTACGGCGCCTACCCGCCTCCCAAAGCCACGCAACTACACAATCCCAAACAGGGCTTTCTCGTTAAAGGCTGGGCGGAAGATGCACCACAGGTCATGTCCGCTGCTCGTGTTTGTCTTGCGCCTCTGCGCTTTGGTGCAGGCATAAAAGGTAAACTCACGGAGGCCATGCAGTGCGGTACAGCCAGCGTGACAACCACTACCGGCGCGGAAGCAATGCACGGTGACCTGCCATGGAATGGTACGGTAGAAAATGACTGCAAAGCCTTCGCTGCTGCAGCCGTAGAGTTATATAGCCACCAAGCATCCTGGCAACAGGCCCAACAGCAAGGTTATGCCATTATCAATCAACATTATGATAAAACCCGGCTCGGTAGCGAGCTGTTAGAGCGGCTTAGCCAGCTTGAAAGTAACCTGGAAACACACCGCCAGAATAACTTCACCGGGGCCATGCTCCGTCATCACAGCATGAAAAGTACGCAATACATGGCGCAATGGATTGAAGCAAAAAACGCTTTAAAACCTTAATCTGTTATCGGTAAGATAAGCCAGAATCAATGTACTGAATTTCATTTACACCAAGGAATGGTCTACATGAACACTGTTCAAACTTTATATTTATACCCTACCAATACTCACACACCGCCTCATAAAATTTATAGAAAAACACATCTAAACAACCAGTTATGCGACACGTGTCGTGCACTAAGCTGTTATGAATTCAGCATGTAGTTATAAAGGAGCTCTAATTGTCCCTATTTAAAAATGAAGCCGCGATGCAAAAGTGGATCTGTGAAGAGCTTCACGAGGCCGATGGATTGGCAGACCTGATTTGTAATTGTGATTATCTCGATGAATTTTTACCTCAGGGGGTAGAGCAAGAAAGTATTCTTAGGAGCTTTAGCTCATGTTTATCTGCACTTTATATAACTGAGCCAATATCAGAAGACGAAAACATTTCTCTGACTAGACCTGATTCCCTGAAACCTGACCTGATCTTGTACTCCGCTGAATCGCAAGGAATGGTCATAGTGGAACTCAAAAACTTAGCAGGGCCTTCTAGAGAAGCAGGAACAGAGCTTGGGGCATATGCTTGTGAGCTAAGGTCATATATTCCATTTCTCTCAGATGGGGATCTATTTAACGTAATAATATCACCTGTCTGGTCAACGCTACTGAGGCACTATGTATTTAATGAAATATTCTGGCAGCAAAAAAACCTTATATGCTTAACACCTGTAGTAACTGATGACGGAATAATGAATAGCCCCTATAAACCTAGACCACTCCGTTATTCAATTTAAAACGGTCTTCGTACTGCTGGGGTGACAGCAAACCATTTGTACCATGCTTGCGTTTCGAGTTGTAAAACATTTCGATGTAATTAAAGATGTCTTCTCTGGCCTCCTTTCTGGTTTTGTAAATTCTTCGACGAATGCGCTCCCGTTTGAGCAGC
>LUKI01000016.1 GCA_001593685.1 Gammaproteobacteria bacterium F7 | reverse complement strand
GAAGAAGGTGCACCTGAAGCACCTGAAGCACCTGAAGCTACAAGCCAAAGCGACGACGCTGGCGAAGAATAAGCCTTTCGGCTTCGTTCGGCCCCGGTAGAATGACTGGTTCTGTTCAATTGATTGTTGGCTTGGGAAATCCTGGCCAACAATACGAACAAACCCGCCATAATGCCGGGGCCGAGTTCGTTTCAGAGCTGGTCAAATCCTGCCATGGCGAACTCAAAGCGGATAAAAAATTCCACGGCCTATACGCCAAAATTCGTGTTGCCGGTCAAGACTGTCATTGCCTGATTCCCACCACATTTATGAACCGCAGCGGACAATCCGTGGCGGCGTTGGCAAATTTCTACAAGATCCCCGCTGACGCCATTATGGTGGCTCACGACGAACTGGACATTGCCCCCGGCACCGCTCGCTTTAAAGTCGATGGCGGCCACGGTGGTCACAATGGCCTACGCGACATTATCAGCCACTTGAACACTCGAGCATTTAAGCGACTGCGATTAGGCATTGGCCACCCCGGTGATCGTTCACAGGTCGTCGACTTTGTATTGAAAAAAGCACCTAAAAGTGAGCGCGAGCTACTTGGTGCCAGCATCGACGAAGCGATCCGCACCCTGCCCGAAGTGATCACAGGCAACTGGAATAAAGCACAAACACTGTTAAACGGCTTTAATGCCAACAGTAAATAAGGATTAAACCATGGGTTTTAAATGTGGCATTGTCGGCCTACCCAATGTCGGCAAATCAACACTGTTCAATGCACTGACCGATGCCCGCATCGGCGCAGAAAACTTCCCCTTCTGCACCATCGAGCCAAATTCCGGTATCGTGCCGGTTCCTGATCCACGCCAGGATAAGCTGGCTGCCATCGTTAACCCCGAGCGCGTTATTCCCACCACCATGGAGTTTGTCGATATCGCAGGCTTAGTGGCAGGTGCTTCTAAGGGCGAAGGTTTGGGTAACCAGTTCCTGGCTAACATCCGTGAAACAGACGCTATTGCCCATGTTGTGCGCTGCTTTGACGATGACAATGTCATCCACGTTGCCAATAAAATTGATCCGGCTGCTGATATTGATGTCATCAACACCGAGTTAGCCCTGGCTGACCTGGAAAGCGTTGAAAAACAGTTACAGCGTGTAACCCGCACCGCCAAGGGCGGCGATAAAGACGCCATCAAAGAAAAAGCCCTGTTGGAAAAACTTCTGCCGCACCTCAACGAAGCTCTGCCCGTACGCGCACTGGATTTGGATGAAGACGAACAAAAACTGGTTCGCAGCTTCCATCTGCTGACAACCAAACCCACCATGTACATCGCTAACGTCGATGAAGAGGGTTTTGAGAACAACCCACACCTGGACACGGTGAAAGAAATCGCCACTCGAGAAAACGCTATCGTTGTTTCTATCTGCAACAAACTGGAAGCAGAAATCATCGAGCTAGAAGAGGAAGAAAAAGCCGAATTCCTTGAAGAACTAGGCTTTGAAGAACCAGGCCTCAACCGCGTCATCCGCGGTGGCTACGAGTTACTGGGCCTGCACACCTACTTTACCGCCGGTGTAAAAGAAGTACGCGCCTGGACCGTTAGAGTCGGCGCTAAAGCCCCTGAGGCGGCAGGTGTTATCCATACAGATTTTGAAAAGGGTTTTATCCGCGCCGAAATTACTTCCTATGAAGATTTTATCCAATACAATGGCGAAAACGGCGCCAAGGAAGCCGGAAAATGGCGCCTGGAAGGCAAAGAATATGTCGTTCAGGACGGCGACGTAATTCACTTCAGATTTAACGTCTAACGTGCTTGACAAGGTACAGCGAAATCGGGAAAATTCGCGTCCTCATTTGGCTACGTAGCTCAGTTGGTTAGAGCACAGCATTCATAATGCTGGGGTCACTGGTTCAAGTCCAGTCGTAGCTACCATATATCAAAGGGCTTACAGCGATGTGAGCCCTTTTTTATTGCCTAACAAAAATGCTCTGTCTAGCGTATGTCTAGCAAAATGCACGATTTCACCCTTCTAAGCGCGGTGAAACTCTCTGAATTACTCCTCACGTAAAAATTCACCTAAGACAGCGGTGTCCAAATTATCAGCCCTAAGGTTTTTAACCCCCCCCCTCCTAAATATTTTGGCTCGCAAACAAACGATTAAGGCAGCGGTGTCCACGTTAAGAGTAGGCAGGTTTTACCACCCCCTACCCTCCACTAGGCTTCGAGGGTTCGAATCCCTCCCTCAGGACCGCCCAAACGGACAGTAATATTTACCTTGATGTATTAACTATCTGTCCGGCTAGCTTCGCAAATTAAACAAAGATTACAGGGGTGTGGGGAGGGTATACCCCGAAAAATAGCGGGAACAGTGGGAACAGCGGGGACAAGACTTGTAACCATATGATTTAATTAAATAAAAAACGTTCCCACTTACTAAAGCAGGCTAATGGGAACAGGTAACGGAGTGGGAACAGGTCAGCTAGATACGGGGTAATACGGAAAACACAACGTCCAGAAACGACAAAGCCCCAATAAAGGGGCTTAATTCTCAGCTCCGGCGGGCTTGTCATCGCCATGTCGGGCTGGCTACGCTGGACGTACCTAAACGCAGTCTTCGAAGCCGGATGTTTAAAACAGAGCCGGGAACGATTTAAATATATACCTTAAAGGTAATTTGGTCAATCGCTACAGCTCTCTGTAGCACAGTGTAGCTCTATAAGTGCTGAACCACGGCACTCAAGTGAAGACCACTAAGCACACATCCATAGACCTTTTTCATCTGGTCTCTACCCAGCCTATCGGAATAATAAATTCGCTTGCCTGTAGCTCGATCCTTGCCCAACCTGATTGAATCTAAGCGCTCATGGCTAACTGTGTAAAGCATATCGCCCTTTACCCAAGTTTCTGAATTTTGAAACCTTTTCAAACGGGGTAAACTCGCTTTAGGTAAGCAGTAATGGTAAGCCTGTATCGCATCAGGAACCCTTGTACTTAGCGCTACAACTGTTGCCAGCCCTGAACGCCCAGGAATAGCTCCAGCCAAAACCAATACCGGCCGAACCTTAACCATTTCGGGAGCTTTAAACCCGGAAAAGTCACACATCAATATGTGCCCTGGCTTTGGGTAGAAGTGATTATTTAAAGGCACAGAATATCCTTATTCGTTTTCAACAATACAAACACACCCATCACCCTCAAAGCGAACCTTGCCGCTACCCTCCAGGGCTTCCCGCAGCTTGTTTGCCGTACTGGTGTAGGCATCTTTGCCGTTTTCAAAGCGGCTAACAGTATTAGGGGTTGTTCCGGCCAGCTCGCCTAATTTCTTCACAGACCAGCCAAGACCTGCCCTCGCCATCTTGCATTGTGTGGGAGTCATACGAATACCTTATATCTTTAAAGAGATACAAATATACACTAAATCGATATTTTATATCAATTATACTTGTATTTTCGCCTAAGATAGATATAATATATTCATCTACTAAGAAAACAGGCCTATCAAGTGCGCCAACACCCGATAAGCCCTAATCAAAACCAGTATAGGAGTACTGACAATGACTACAGCAACACTACCACAATTCAATATCGCCAACCTAGACAAGCTCGTTTCAGACGGCCAAATCTTTTACATTGAGTTCATCAAACGTACTACTGGCGAACTCCGTAAAATGCGTTGCCGGACTGGCGTTAAAAAGCACCTTAAAGGTGGCAGTAAAGCCTACAACGCCAAATCAAAAAACCTGATTACCGTATTCGACATGGAAAACAACGGCTACCGCTCCATCCCTGCTGAGGGCGTACGCAGCCTGACAGTATCCGGCCAACACTTTGAATTTGCATAGGGGTTAGCAATGAGCAAGGAAACCAGGGCAACCTACGGCGCGGCACTCGCTGCGCCTGAGCCAAACGATCAGGCAGGCGAGGATAAAGCCATAGCAGCCGCAATAGAGATACTCGCAGCCCGCTTACGCAAACCAGGTGCCGCTATGAGAGATCCGTCAGCAGCCGTGGACTACTTAAAGCTCACTCTGGCCGAGAAGGAACACGAAGTATTTTTAGTGCTCTATCTCGATACCCAGCACAGGGTTATTGAGACCAAGGAAATGTTCAGAGGGACGATTGACTCCGCCAGTATTTATCCCAGGGAAGTCGCAAAAGAAGCGCTGTCACTGAATGCTGCGGCAGTCATCCTTGCACATAATCACCCGTCAGGTGAAGCAGAACCCAGTAAGGCCGACAGGAGCATCACAAAGCAGCTTCAAGACGCGTTAAGCATGTTTGATGTGAGAACGCTGGATCATATCGTTATCGGCGGCAACAAACACACCAGCTTTGCAAACAGAGGGTGGATGTAAGCCACCCTCCCTAAAACCTAGAAGAGGAAGTCATTATGCTTGAATCAGATATAGATTTACTTACCGCTAAAGCCAGAGAAGTTGGGGACAACATTACGATAGATGACCTCTTTGAGGTTTATGAAAACCTATCACCAAGTGGACAGCTAAAATTTAGAGAGTGCTTGGAGCAAGTTTTGGCCCGCTAACAACTTCATACTTTAAGCGTTCGGGGGTGGTTAAACGCCACCCCCACCATATAGTGCAGAATGTTTAATAACATAGCATTTAGTCGGGTGTTTACCCATACCAGGCAACCTAACACTACGCTGGAGCCGTGAGCCGTTCTTTTCCGTATCACAAACTAAAGCCCCATGATCGCGTAACAACCTAGCCACCCGCTTAGGATCGTAGCCTTTGCAGATTTCCGTCCTAAACGATTCTGGCAGCGTGTAATAAACACTTTCCGTTGTCACCCCCAGGAGTTGATCGGTTTCGCTTTCCGTTTTCCTAAACCCGTAGCGCTTCATGGTGCGCGGGGTATGCTCGTCTACCTTCGCATCATCCAAATCCCAGCGAGTAAAACCGGACTCTCCTTCACGTTCAAAGAATAACCGGACTTGCTGGAGTATTTGCTTATCTTCTAAATTCCCTTCACCACCTCGATCATTAAGCCAGCGCTTAAAGCAATTATCCGCGGCTCTCAGAGCCTCTCCTTTTTCCCAGCCGGTAATACCCCACTTTGTCGCAAGCTCTCCAGCAGCACCAACCAGAGCAAACTTATCAGCGGCACGGCGTACTTGTCCGCCTGTTGTGTCTGATACATGATACTGGGCAAATTCAGCTTGCTTTTGGGATAACCAGGCTATGAGCTTTTCCCTGTCGAGATTCTCTATCAGCTTGGCTATGAAGGCCGGAAAAGCCGTGCCGTAAAATTTATTGGCTGCGCTTTTGAATTGGTCTGACAAATCAGCACCAGAGGAAAAGCCGTGCAACTCATTAAAAACCCCGTAACTCTCTACGCCGTCAAGGTGAAGACGTACAGGGATATTCAGGAGCCGAACCTCCATACCTGCTTTTGTTTTTAACCCAGCCTCTGACATTTTACCAGCCAACGTTTGTTCGCCAGATGAAAGATAAGCCAGACGCCACTGGTGCTGGTTGCCTTGTACACCCCCGCGCTCATTCGCCCTAGACTTACCCAGGCCATTGCCCAGCATCATGACCGTTTCACCGATCAAACGATCATTAGCCTGTCCAATCTCATCAAGCACCAGCAAGCAATCAGAATGGGAGGCAGCAATACCCTCCAAGGCATTGTCTGTGGCTCTCCATTTGTAACCGTAGCCCTCACCTTGCCCAAGCACTGAGGAGGCCGCTGTAAGCGTTGTGGTCTTACCATCCGAGCTATCCGAATAAATATGAAACCCGCTTGTCTCCATGCCCATGATTTCAAGCAAAGGGGCTGTAAATGCCACGCTCATCATAAACGCTACTAGCGGGTTACCGGCCGCATACTTTGCAACACCGCCCCGCCACTCCTCCAGCGTTCCGGCCTGCTTCATTTTGCACCGCTGAGAGTCCTCAGAGTAATAACGCAGCGTTTCGGAAGAGGTGCCCACCACACCATAAGGCAACATAAAGGAATCACCATGCCAGCCCATTTTATAAGCCAGGCGAACGCGCTCAGTGGGGTTTAGGGTGTTGATATACTCCAGCAGCTTAGACTTGCTGTTTCGGTTCATGCTGGCATTAAGGCCACGGTCTGCAAGCTCTCGAACAACCTCACTACCACCATCAGTAGCAAACAGGCGATTAGGGGCCACCCACTCCTTTTCTATGTAATCCAGATCCGTGAACTTGAGAAGACGCGCCCAGGCTAATTGCTCCAGCTTTGAACAGAGAAATTTATAACTCTTCGCCTTCCCGTCAAAGAAGTAAACTCCGCCGTCAACGATCTTGAACCCGTGAAACGCCTCTGGCTCACCAGCGGGCAACTGTTCCTGTTCGCTTGGGGGTGATGCCAGCTCCACCTCAAACAACACGCCATCAGATTTCAGCAGCTCGATATGGTCAGCAGTCCAACCCATTTCTACAGCATCAGCAGCGTCCGCTTTGTCCGGCCACTCACCCCCAGCAATCAAAACTGGTTTGCCGTTTTCAGTTTTGGGGGTGGCTTCAAAAGCTCTTAGGTTAAACACTTGTAACGACTTAATCCCAGCCTGCTCAAGGTGGTTTCTCAGCACAGGTACGCTCTCAGCCCCGGCCTTGTCGTTATCCGGCCAATACCACACCTCACGACCACCCAACGACTTAAAATCCACCTTACCCAGCGCTTTACTACCACCTGGCCATGAAAGCACTACAACATCAGAAAATAGCCCTATCGCAGCATCACAGGCTTTTTCACCTTCGACCAATAACACCGGCTTACCTGTTACCCATGCCAGTCTGTCGAGACCATACAGAGGCCGGTTATCTGCTGGTTGCTGCCAACGCCATCTCTGCTTGCCATCCGAACCTTGGCACCAACACAGCGGCCTATATTCTTTTGATCGGTTACTGGCACCCCCTTTATCAAAGCGAAAAACCTTCATCATTAAAGCGCCGGTGCCATTTAGGTATTCCCAAACAGCAGAAGGCTTACCTAAACTCGAATGCTCAGAAGGGATAGACGCCAGCCCCGCCTCTGGAACCGGTAGCATTGCAGTCCAAGTATATTTGGCTGGTTTGGCCTTTGCTTTCCCTGCGGGCTTCTGAGGCGCGGAAGTAGCCGAAATATCGAGGTTTAGGAAGTCGGCTAAAATCTGCGCTGCTTCCTTTTGCGAAACACCTTCAAGGTAAGCAATCAAAGATACGAGGTCACCACCTTTTGAATCTTCTGCAAAGTCCGCCCACTTACCAGACGCCAAGTTGACAGAAAAAGAACCCGGAGAATTATCAGCACGGGTAGGGTTCGTAACAACATACTCCCCGCCCTGCCTTTTACCATTCGGTAGCCAACGCGCCAACACTGAATCAACAGCACTTAAAGCCCGTTCAGCTACCAGCCTAAAATCAATAGAGTTACCCATTACTATTACCCACTAAAATACGGTTATCCCCCACCCTGTAAACAATTCCACAGGTTGCGGCGGGGTGGCTTAGCCATTGAAAGGGTTTTCACGTGAATGATGAGCGGTATCTATATACCGGCGAAATGCAGACAGCATTTTTTGGGCCTCAACATAATTAAACATGAGTTTCCCTAACTGTTCGGATTGTTGTCTTGTAAGCCTTCCCGCTCCTTCGGTCTTACCGATAATAGAAACAAGCTCTCCTACTATCGCCAACCCGTCGAGCAAGTCATCGGCTTGCCTGTGAACCACGTCAGCCAGGGCTATCAACTCATCGCTGGTCATATTGCATTCAAGTTCGCGGGGGTTGTGAATCAAAGCTTGCATCCACGCATTTTCAGAATCAAAGCCCATTGGTTGTTCCTCCATCAAACCGACAACTAAGCACCGGAAGGCCTGTAAATATGGGATTCCGAGCGCACTTGTACGCCTCCCGTTTTATATCGCTTGATAGATTGATAAAAGGAACGCCAGGAGCAATGTGGTAATACGCAATAAGACAGGTTTCGCTGGGCCTCCAGCCAACCAGAATAGGTGTAAAACCATGCTTGTCGCTTTGCTCGATGAAGCGCTTTATTTGCTTTGAGTGAGCATTAAGGCCTTCTCGATTTAGCACTTTGCAAAGCTCTTCTGGTCTCGCAATGTGACAGGTTTTTATAATGTCATGATCCGACAGAGCTGGTGGTAGTTGCATTTTGTGGGCGCTCATTTTCCACCCCCAGCGGCTTGCTGTTTGGAAACGAATTCCTCTGCCTCATGTTTGAACTTTGGCAGCGATTCCTGCCATTCCTGTAAGTCTTTGGCAGAATATCGAACGCTTTTGCCTACACGGGCATAACGGGGGGCGGGGACTCCGAGAAGCTCCCCAGATTTACGAGACTTTTCGACTGTAGATACAGAGCAATCTAGCAAAGCCGCGACCATTGCTGTTTTGAGCCAGGCATTGGCTGCCGCGAGTTTATTTAAATCTAAGTTTTCATCCATTTCCGTATTCCTATGATTTAGGTGTGTTTACGGTTTTGGATATTAAAAGGTGGTTAAGGGGTGGGCATCTTCTTTAACCGGCTAAAGCTAGCCTTAACCGGTTAACACCTACTTACTCCGTTTTTGGGAACAATTTATGGTGAGCAGCCTGTGCCCGTTTACGTATGGCTTCTAGTGCTTGGTGCTCATCCACCCAATCATGGCCTGCTTCTTTGGTTTTTATTGCTCTAGCTTCAGAAAGAATGCTTTTTGCAAACTTCGACACGCTCTTTTGCGGACCTGATTTTATCAGCTTGTCTTCAATAAAATTGTTTAACTTTTTTCCCCAAGGTGCGCGACTCTTTCCCGCTTTACTTTGTCTGTCTCGGAGAGCACTAGAATAAGCGCTGGAGACCTGTTCCGCTCGCTTGAACTCTAAGGCTTGTGCAAGAAACCCTTGGGACTCTTTAAAATAATAATCCAACACTCCTTCATCAGGGGCTTTCTCGTGAAGTTCAGAAAGTGCTATTTCATTAAGTGCTTTAAACGCATAATCAGCGGCATATACACTATATACTTCAGCTCGGCTCACCCCAGTCGCTAGAGCCTGCTCTGCTCCGTGAGCCATGCCTAAATAACGCATTACAATTTCCGGTTCAATTTGGCAACGCAGGTGGTCATAAACGATCATTGTTGTTTGGTGTTCAGGCTCCTTCCAATAGGTTCCGTGCCTTACAGCGTATTGAAAAACATATGCCTTGGATCTTTTGATAAACAATGCAGCTTTATGCCTTTCTGTAGGGTAGGCCTCAATATAAGAGTACTGGTCAACCCCCCATATTTGCCTTGCTTGAACTATTACAGAGGCCAGGATCCCCCCCTTTGAGCTTGGGCTCATATCTTCCATATGAGGGTAATCACCAAAAAGAGGATCAAATTCAACCATCGAAAACCTGTCGTAACTCCTGCTGGCAGATTTGTATGTAGCTAGTCCAGCAAACCTTAAGGCCTCAGCTATTGCCTCCTCTAACTTCCCCCTTCTTATAGCTACAACCAAACAACTCCCGGCAGTCGCAACACGTAAGTGGTGAGATTTTTCAATCTGCTCATCTATATCCTCAAGAAGATCAAAGTGTTTCCGGGCTATGTCAAAACAATCATTTAATGGTTTCTTAAGCTCTGCTCTAGTACAGAGGCCAAAACTTTCAAGCCTTCCTTTTATATAACATTCAAGCCTTTCTGCAAGCAGCTCAAGCGCTTCGCCATCAGAAAGAGCGCCCCCAAAATGCTCCAATATATTTTCAGCGAACTGCTCAACCTCTTCAGGTTCAGCAAAACGATAGTAGTTTTTCACTGTTCGCACCCCTGCGATCCCACATAGAGCAACCAAGCCAGGGCGGGTGGGTATTCCGCCTTTTCACTCCGTCGAGCTAGACTTGGCAACCTGATTTAACGGCCATTATGAGCCGCTACTTTGTTCCCACCTGTTCCCACTAAAAAAATTATAGTGGGAACAGTACGCTCCCTATAAAACTCTATATAAATCAATAAATAATAAAATCTGTTCCCGTTGTTCCCACTGTTACCACCGTGTTTCGCGGTTTTCTGATTTATGCTTTTTCTTTTTTTGCTTATGTAAACCATAAGCAAAGGAGCTAAAACTTTCAAAAACCGGAAGCGGAACCCCCTAAGCTACTGATAGCTTTACAGTTTTTCCGCGAGCTGCGTCCCCGTATGACAACAAAGCCAGGAAGGACCCGCGCTTTCTAAACACAGCCATAAACATATTCACCTGCTGCCGAGACTATAGGGCTTCAAAATTTCTTAAATACCGCGCTATGCTGCGACCCCGCGGTAAAGAAAACCCCAAAGGACCCGCCAACGACTAACGCTAACCATCATTAAGTAGCTCGACAGCTTGCGCCTTATGGTCTGGTGCCAGGTGGGCATAGATAAGCGTGGTGGATATGTCACGATGCCCAAGAAGTTCACGCACAGTGTTTAGATCAACGCCCTTCATCACCAATTTACTGGCGAATGTATGGCGTAGATCATAGGGGCGGAAGTTCTTTAGCTTGGCACTACTAAACACTCTATAGACTGCCTTGGGTATCTTCACCATAGCACCACCATTGACAGGACTGGGAAATACTAGGCGCTTACCTCTACTCTTTTGCTTTTTGCCCTCTGGCTGCTGGTTATTCCATTGCAGCATAATACCCAGAGCTTCGCGGTTTAAATGGATATGCCGAGTCTTCCCGCTCTTTGCAATCTCACCACGAACTGTCAGCGTTGTACCTTTAAAATTAATGTCCCCCCACTCTATCTGGAACACCTCAGCAGGTCGCAGGCCGGTATTAAGCATCAACAGCAACATGGGTTGAATGTAGTCAGCAAACTCATTCCGGTTAAAGGCATGCTTCTTGGCGTACCCTCGCTGTTCTCTCCAGGCGTTGCCAGACTCCCGACCTTGCTTTATTTCCCTGTCCCGCTCGTCCAAAGCAGCACGAAGGGCTTTCTCTTCGTCAGGTGTAAGGAATCGCTGTTTGCTATGATTATCGACCTTTAACGGTTTGAGGTTTGTCAGCGGATTCTCATTCAACACCCCCCAAGCTACCGCCTTAGCCAGCACACCTTTAAGTGTTGCCACGTCACGGTTGATTGTTTTGGGGGAGGTATTAGATTTCAGCCTATCGGAGCGCCATTTGGTAATACCCCACTCAGTAATGTCTGTCATGGGGGTGTTATAGAGAAAAGAGAAATGGAGTTTTAATCGGCGTATGGTGTCCTCGCCTGTTTTACGTTCGACAGTAACCCAGGGCTTGTACTTCTCATCAATGAAAATCTTTAGCGTTCTGACTCTGGCAGCTTCAGCTTCACGCCTGCCAGCTACTTTTTTTGCCTGAATGTCGATACCTTCGGCAACATCACCGGCCAGCGCCTTTGCGTTGTCTCTGGCTTGCTTGAGGGTAAGGGCCCCACGTTTGCCTATGGTGTATTCTTTGAATTTACCGTTATGGTAATAACCCAGGCCGTAGCCAATTACACCAGTGGGACGAATCTTTACAAAGAAGCCCGGAATTTTGGTATCCCAAATCCGGTAGAGCTTATCCTCAGGTTTCGCTGATTCAATGAGGCGATCCGTTAAAGCGGCCTTACGTTTTCCTTCCTTTCTGGCACCCATATCAATTACCCAAAAATACGGAGAAATTCTCTGTCTAGCGTATGTCTAGTAAATTATATGAGGAAGGATACGACTTAATGCGGGACAATGCAATTATGGAAAGAGGAAGTTATACAATAAATATCAATAAGTTATATAATTTTAAGCCGTATATTTTTGCATTAAGTCGTAAGCAGAAAACTGGCAAGAGAAGCCTTCATAATGCTGGGGTCGGCAGTTCAAGTCTGCCCGTAGCTACCATATATCAAAGGGTTCACAGCGATGTGAGCCCTTTTTTATTGCCTGGAAGTTCTACACTTTCTCTACAAAACTCCAATAAACAGAGCCTTAGCGGTTGGGTCAGCACGGGTATGGCGACCGGGCGGCTCTTTGAACCTAGATCCATCTACAAACTCCCGCTGTGATAGCCACTTTGTATTAGTTGCTAATGATGTATCGGTTGATACAATCTAAAGCCGCAAACAGCGCTAAATGGCCATAACAAACCGAAACGGGAAGAAGCAGAAACCCTGTGCGGCCTAATGCCTGAATACAGCTACTGACTAACAAGTGGTAAAACAGCACCAGAAATTGGACAGCTCAGTCCAGAGCTAGAAGCAACAGCCCAACGTTACCAAGAACAGGGAAAGGGTTAGCAATCGCCCGAAGGATTGGGCTTATGTGGTACAAAAAAACGCTATAAGGGAAGCCGAAAGGCACGGAATACTTGGATAACCATAAGGAACTGGACAAAGTGATTAAACGCACACTTCTCATATCTACTCTACTTATCACCTCACACGCTATCGCAGAACCAGATGTATCCATTAGACAATGCGCAAAGTGGAACAAGTCAGTTGAAAAGCACAAAAAAGCTAGCCGAGATGAATTCTACAAAGAATGGCATCAAAAAAAGATGAAAGAAGCCAAGCAGAAAATGCTGGATGCCAACTGCCCGACTCGGCATAACGAATATTTTAAATAAGAAAAATAGAGCAAAAGGAACCGGTCAGGATGATCAGATATGTAGTACTAGTTATAGCCTTGATTAGCCCTCAAGTTAACGCCGAAACAAACATCTTTGAAGAGCTAGAATGGTTAACAAAACCAATTAGTGACCTAAATGCTTATAAAGCAGAGCAACTGTCTTCGTATATCACGAAACAAAATAACTACCAAGTAGAAGCCAAGAGCTACATCTACAAAGAACAACAAATAACTTTCCAGCACCAACTCTGGAAAGTGAGAGAAAAGTCCGTTTGCTCAACTTACCCGAACAACACTCAAGAAAAATCAAAATGCCAGGTAACGGCTAAAGAGTTTTTCAAAGAAGTCTGCAACCATCTGAACAATGATAAAAACAAATCGAATATACAAAACAGAATGCAGAATATGTACTGCAACGCAGCAGCATCATTTCAGCCAAAAATCATTCAAATTTCAGAAGCTAAAACCCCAACTGAAATTGAAAAAGCACGCAGTGAATGCAACGAGTTAATTCTCGTAGCTATGGGAAATAACGACCCTCAAGTTGCAGGAAGAAGAGAAGAAGCCTGTAATAAATACAAATCTCTTAAAAATTAGCCGGCTCATAAAAATAATTAAATAAGAAAATCATCACTTAACTAACTATTAGTTGAATAGCCCCCATGACTCTAGACACTCCGCATGGTAAAAATGAACCATCGGAGGAAGTATGAACAAACGTCGTCAATTCACAGAAGAATTCAAACAAGAAGCCGCCAACCAAGTCATTAAGAGAGGCTACCCCATTCGCGAAGTCGCCGACCATTTAGGCATTTCAGATAAAACCCTTTATAACTGGGTCAACCGTTTCAGAACGCCCGAAGTTGAACGCACTCAGCAAGATGCATTGGCCGAGGAAAATAAGCGCCTACGTGCAGAACTGCGCCGCATGACTGAAGAACGGGATATCCTAAAAAAGGCAACGGCATACTTCGCAAGGGAGTCAGACTAAAGTATGCCTTTATAAAGGCACACTGCCAGCAATTTGCAGTACGCACCCTCTGTTGCGTGCTGCGTATTGAGCGCAGTGGCTATTATGCCTGGCTCAAAGCTCCCAAATCCGCACGAACACGGCGCAATGAACGACTCATAACAACACTTAAGCAATTGTGGATGGAGAGTGGCTGCGTCTATGGTTATCGCAAGCTGCATGCTGATCTCCAGGAAATGGGGATTGATTGCAGTCCTAACAAAGTTGCCAGGCTTTGCCAGCAAGCGGATATTAAAGCCCAGGTTGGCTATAAACGACGCAAAGGCTTCTATGGCGGCAAGCCCATTATTGTAGCGGACAACCATCTCGACAGACAGTTTAATGTCGATCGGCCAAACCAATCCTGGGTGACTGATATTACCTATGTCCGCACCTATGAGGGCTGGCTATACCTTGCTGTTGTGATCGACCTTTATTCCCGCCAAGTGGTGGGCTGGTCGATGAGCCAGTGTATGGCCGTTGGATTGGTGCTGGACGCGTTATTGATGGCAGTGTGGCGCCGTAAACCTGCTGAACAAGTCCTCATCCATTCCGATCAGGGTTCACAGTTCACTAGCGGTGAGTGGCAGTCATTCCTGAAGGCCAATAACCTTAAAGCTAGCATGAGCAGACGTGGAAACTGCCACGACAATGCTGTGGCTGAAAGCTTTTTTCAGCTGCTCAAACGGGAGCGTATTCGGCGAAGAATTTACAAAACCAGAAAGGAGGCCAGAGAAGATATCTTTAATTACATCGAGATGTTTTACAACTCGAGACGCAAGCATGGTACAAATGGATTGCTGTCACCCCAGCAGTACGAAGACCGTTTTAAATTGAATAACGGAGTGGTCTAGGTTTATAGGGGCGATTCAGTAGCGAGTATTGTGAATCGTGTAGAAACCACGGGAGGAGTAGAAGGTGTATCTATTGGATCACCATCTCTAGATCGAGAAACCGTAGCCGCATTTAATAGCGAAACAAAAGATTACTTAAAAGAATTAAAAAACGAAACATTCCTCGGTAACTACCAAGAAATACAAGGCCTTGTATATAGACTATATCCAGGAAGCAAAATCGTAACTATACGAAGAGCCGGAGAGAGCACGGCAAGCATTTTTCTTAATAATGCCGACTTCAACCAAATCAGATATGACCGGCAAACAAACCCCTTAGTGCGATTCAAAGGCCGTCCAATATTCAAATTCGGGATCGAAACAAGCTCTATCACTGAATTCGAAGCAGATGAAATCGAATTTATTGAAAACGATGAATAACTAACTGGCAAAATAAAAAGAAGGCGCGGTTTTTAATGGCCTTGTTATATATTAATGGTCCACATCGATATCGAACATATCACCGTAAACATTCCTATACTTAATAGCAAACCCGATACGAGGTAATAATTGAACAAGCTTGTTATGAAACTCTAAATCTTTATAAGAATCAGTGAATTCAATTAACCTATGCGTATCACCGGGTAACAATGTTGCTCCCTTGCATGGAATGTGGCCAAGCCAAGAAAGTTTCTGAGGATCTAACCCAAGCCGCTCAATGATACCTTCAACCGATTGTACATCTTCAATTTTAAACTTCCGATTATCTAATTCAAATTGGAAATCATCTACTACAGCAGGCCCAATTCCTTTGTTATGAAGCTCTATCTTAACGGGTAGCCCGGGGTAGCTATAAAAATCCAGAACAAGTCTTGGAACTACGGACAATTTACTATGCTTTCGTGACACATAGCCCTGCCAAATTGCAGTTCCCAGCGCAGCAACGGCAACGGCCATTGAGCATAAAGAAATAATATCGCTATTTTCCATCAGCAGTCCTTTTTTGAACAATGAACAACACGTATCGCATAACACCCCGTATAGAATGAAAAAACGACAGCTCTATCACATAACTAAAGAAAGTTAAGAATTTGATTTGGAAGAATTTTCGAATGGTTTCTGAATCCTTTCAGAACAAAGTGAATCATTAAAGCAGCTTACTAAATAGACCAAAATGAATATAAAACATGGCCACAAAAATGACCACAATCTTTAGCTTTATATACTTATATTTAATTTAGCAAAAAGGTAAGTGACTGTATATATGGGTATTTACTGACAGTATCAGAATTCATAATGCAGAGCAGCACCGATTCAAGCCCAGTCGTAGCCACCATATATCAAGGGGCTTACAGCGATGTGAGCCCTTTTTTATTGCCTGATAGAAACGCTCTGAACCACTCTCCACATAAAAATACACCTAAGACAATGGTGTCCTATTCAAACGGTACCATGAACTCATTTTGGTGTAATGATCCGCTGCACGTGGACAAGCTCTACCGCACGGCGGTCGACCGTGGTGTTCAAAGCGAAGGTAATCAGGCTATCGCCCGCCGTACATGGACGGATTCTACGCCGCCTATGTACGCGATATCGACGACAACAAATTGGCGTTCGTGAAGCTAAGCTAAACGTTCCATCACATAGTTAATGAACAGTTGAACGGATCGTGACCTGCCCTCACTTACAGACTCAAACCCCATCTATTGGGCCAGAACAGCGCTTCAGCATCGCTCTCTTGATAGGGTCGAATAGTCAGTTGTATCGGTATCAGCATGCGGGGCGGCTCCTGTAACCTGCTGTGCGCGACGCCGCAACATAGCGTGTATACGCAGACGACGGATGGCGTCACGCATCATTTTGAGCGGCACCAATACGAAGTAGACCGAGGCCACCACAACCATCACCGGGTCAGCATAAACGGCATAGTCATGCCAACCTGCATAGGTCATCAGCGAAGCAATAATAAAACCTAACATGACCGCCGCGCTGATGACGGTGTCCATCAGCCACTGTTGAGACTCGGCAATAATTAAGCTCGAACGCGCGCGCTGACGATAGTGCGCCAGTACCCAATAGCTTGCCAAACACCCCAGCACATTGACCACACCAAACACGAGAGCCAGACCGGTATTGATCTCACGACCGCCATTTAAAATGGCTTGTACCGCAGAGACCAACGACACTGAACACATAAGGGTAATGGCAAAACCTTTAAAGGCGACCACCCCAGCTTGAAGTTGGCGGCGTTGCCGCGGTTGCTGTTGCGCCCCTGGCGTACGCAAATACCACGCAGCCGTCAACGACACCAGCGACAACGCCAAACTGACAAAGGAGTACGCGCCATCGAAGATGATCACCAACGAGCCCATCCATAAGCCTAAACCGATACCCATTAGGGCAAACAGCAAAGCTGAGACCGTTGAGAAAATTAACAAATTGCGTTCAATACGATTCGCCGATGTCATGATACACTCACTTAAAATGACGCTATTTTCGTCATTCTTCCTTTGCTTGTTGATGTTGCGAGCATTCTAATGGGCTTTGCTGACTTGCCCTAACCGCTGAGCGACGATATATTCGTCGACAACGCATTAAGGTTCTCGCATGAAGATCAATCAACTGGAAATGTTTCTCGCCACCTGTGCCACAGGCTCCATCACTGAGGCCGCGCGTAAGCTCGCCAAAAGTCGCACCACAGTCAGCTCTGCGATTGGCGCGCTAGAAGACGAGCTTGGCGTCGAGCTACTGCAACGGAGCGGCAATCATGTGGCGCTAACCGCGATTGGTGAAGCGATTCGCAATGACTGTGAGCGCATGGTGATGATTGCGACCGACGTTGAGCAACGTTGCCAGCAACACCTGCAAGGCGCACGTACGACGGTGCGTATCGCTCGCGACGATACCCTGCCCGAGTCACTTTGGCGGCAGTGGATTCAAGCCATGAAGCAACAGTTTCCCAGTACCAGTGTGTCGGTCTACATGGCGCCGCCGCCCGAGCTTGAAAGCATGGTGGCCAGCAAGGTCGTCGACATTGCCTATTGTTTGCTGCCAGCCAGCAATGCCTATCAAGCGCAACTTAGCAAAACCTACACGCACAAGCTCGGTGAGCTGCGAATGATGGCGGTGGCGCATCGTGATCATCCACTAAGTCAGTTGAGCACTGTCACCCCCGCCGACTTAGCGCGTTACACCGAGTTTGCGCTGGCAACCATGAGTGAGCAGGGTTTACAAGCCGTGGCACCGCTATCGAACAATTACATTGCCCTACCGTTTTTCGAACATCTGCGCGACGCCGCCCTAGATGGCGCCGGCTGGTCCAATATTCCATCAGTGCTGGTAAACCCGTATTTGCGTGACGGTAGTGTCAAAGTCCTCAACTTCGCCCAAGCCATGCAATGGCAATCGTACGGTGTGATCCAACCGCACGGCGCACCACTAAGCGGGCTAACACAATGGCTCGCCGAACAACTGGGGCATTATCTTGCCAACCAAGATCTGAGAAAGTCGTCAGGATGATTAGCACAACACTTTTTATATCCGCAGTACTTTTAAGCACTACAAGTAGCGCTAAGCCAGAGGGATCAATTGAGCAATGCGCGAAATGGAGTCAACAAACAGAAAAACACAAAGAGAGGCATAGAAAGAAACAAAAGGAAGCGGTCAAGCTAATGCAGAAACTGAATCGTCATTAGCTGTACTAGCTCAGACTTGATCTGACAGTTACCCGTTTTTAACTGTTTTTGCTAGCTTGAGCGCTTGAAAGGCACAATATTATCGGGCCACTTTAATAGCTCGACAAATTTATTATTAGGCAACGGCTTGCTATACAGGTAGCCCTGCCCCATTTCACAGCCATGTTCTTTTAAGAAGCTCTCCTGCTCCAGGCTTTCAATACCTTCAGCGACAACCTTTAGCTTAAGCTCATGAGCCATGGCGATAATTGCCGCAACAATCGCCTTGTCATTTTCGTCATCGGGCAAATCCTGCACGAAGGTACGATCAATCTTAAGCACATCAATATCGAGTTTCTTAAGGTAGGCCAGCGATGAGTGACCTGTGCCAAAATCATCAATCGCAATACTAACACCCAGATCCTGCAGGTATTTAAGCAGCTGATTGCTTTCTTCTATGTTGCTCATCACCATGGATTCAGTAATTTCAATCTCAATCTGCGAGGGCATTAATGAGCTTTCAGCCATAGCGTCGCGAATAATTTGAGGCAGCTTGGGATCGGCAAACTGTCGTGGCGAGAGATTGATAGCGATATTAATCGGTTCACCATCCACCCCGGCCCAACTTTTTGCCGCCAGACAGGCCTGCTTAACAATCCACTCACCAAGAGAGGTGATAAGGCCCGTTTCCTCAAGCAGAGGAATAAAGTCATCTGGAGGAATCATACCGCGTTCAGGGTGATGCCAGCGCACCAGGGCTTCGGCAGACACAACTTTACCGCTAACCAAATCAACCTGTGGTTGATAATGCAGTTCAAATTGATTTTCAGCGATCGCTCGTCGCAGCTGTGTTTCCATCGCCATTCGTTGACTGGCCACGACACTCATTTGAGCATCATAAAACCGGTAATTGCTTCGCCCCTCTGCCTTGGCACGATACATAGCGATATCAGCGTTTTGCAGTAGCTGCTCAGTGCTCATGCCATGGTCCGGGATTGTCACAATACCGATACTGGCTGAAATAATAAATTCAGCCGTCCCAAGCTTCACCGGCTCAGCCAGCACAGCCAAAATATTTTCCGCAACCTTGCCGCTATCCTCTCGATGCTTTAGTTTTTTGACCAGCACACAAAACTCATCACCTCCCAACCGGGCAACGACATCATGCTCTCTAACACCTGCCTGTAAACGTTTTGCAGCAACTTTCAACACCTCATCACCAACCGAGTGCCCCAGCGAATCGTTGACATGCTTGAAGTTATCCAAGTCGAGATAAAGCAAACCAAAGTAAAGGTCTGAATGAGCGCTCTCCTTAACGGCTTGCTGGATCTCTTTAAAGAGTTGGTGCCGGTTAGCCAGCTGCGTTAAAGAATCGTAGAGTGCTAAGCTCTCAAGCCGCTGGGTATCCTTTTCAATTTGCAGCTGCATAGTCTCCAATTGATCGGCAACCCGTAACTCGGCCTCATCAAGCACATCCAGCTCGTCTCGAAAAAAGCGCCAGCGTTTTTTACCGCCAAGCTTTTCTCTGATCAATTTAAAGTCTCGCTCAGCCAAAATGGGTAAAATTTCAGCGTGTCCGCGTAGCCGAATAACAGCAGTCCAAAAGGCGAAAAGGAATAACAAGCCAGACAAAATAATTGACGTTAATGCCGTCCTGATGGCTTCCTGCTTAGCGTGAAATATTTGCTGATGCTGATGTGTCATATCTTCGATAATAATGAAGAACGCATCGCCCAAGCTCTGGGCTTTTAAGTCAACCAGGCTCACCTCATAGTAGGCTTCTCCACGCTGAAAAACCTGAGGCTGTTTCTGCAGCGTTGCAAAGGAAACCTGCTCTGCCGCCTCCTGTAATATCGCCATGCTTTCTTGAAGGTGAGTCATCGCCGCTAACCGTTTCGACCAGGGTTGAACAACTCTCAGGTCTCCAGCATGCCCATTGGCTGAAACCAACACACCAATGTCGGTTTGGGTAATTTGCTGGAATGCTCTCAACGTGTCAGCTAATGATGTGGAAAATTCCAGCACCATAATCTGCTGATCAGGAGAAATAATTGGCAACGTTACTACCTGCTGACACGTATCAATACAGATTAAACGGCTCACTGGCATGCCTGTTTCCAGCACCTTTTTTACTGTTGCAGAGGTACTGGGTTTGCGGCTATAGCCCCACTGGCTAATCAAATTTTCCGTATCATCAAACAGCTGGGCACTTTCCATACCCCAGTTCAAAGAAATATAGTCCCAGTGCAGGTCTATCAGTGTATCAAGAGGCTGTGCCGCTTCATCATTAGAGCCGGACTCCAGAATAGGGAGAATATCAGAGAGCTGTAATAGGTGATCGTAAGATTGACGCAACAGCCCAACAATTTCATTCTGGTAACTCAGAAAGACATCTCGCCGCTGAGAATCGAGCAGTTTTTTAAGCTCGCGCTCACTGTTAACAATAAAATAACCACTGATACCAACTAACAGCAGACTAACAAGCGCAATAACTTTCCAGCGAACGCTAATAAACATAATGCCGCCTAAAACTTATAACTAAGTTGTAGTGTATAAAGGTTCCAGTCTTCTTCTATCTGGCTAGCATCAGGGTTTTCAATTAAAGGCAGAATAAATGAGCCCTTAACGTGATGCACTTCGCCCGCCAGCATCCATTGATCATTAAAGTGGTATTGAGCACCCACAACATAATCTTTGGTAAAACCATCGGATTTAGGCCTTCCCAGCAGTAGCTGCCCATCGCCAGACTTATCGTTCTTATCAGCGTAGTATACATCGTAGCGACCAAACACTCTCAGCCGCTCATTAACACGGTAGCCGAGCTGAAAATAATAGGACTCAGCCTCCCGCTTATTATCAAGCCCTGGCGCAAAAACGTCTTTGTAAATAAAATCGTTTCTCAAATATTCCGATGTGAAGCGAAATTTCCGCCAGTTATATTCAAGCGAGAAGATATAGCTATCGGAATCAACATCACCGGGGAAAATCATGCCTGGCAGGGTACTAATTTCGGCATCAAACTTAATATAAGTCAGCCCCAACCGAATCCGTCCGCCATCGTACTCAAAGATGCTCCTTGCGGCCCATAACTTATCATTCTTAATACTGGCGGGCTGTAAGCCGGGGATCAGCAATCGCTCTGATTTGTCATCAAAGGGCACCGTACCCCTGAGCAAGTCAAAGTTAACCAGCCAGTTAGCCACTTCTTTATAACCTGATAGCATTACGCTATCGGAGGTGTGAAAGATGTCTCTAAAAGCAGGGGCATAAATGGAAACCGGCAAAATGACCGACGGCCGAGTTGACGCCACATCCCGGGTTTCGCTATAAAATGCATAGGGGTTTTTTACTCTACCCACACGCAGGTTTAACCCAAAATCATACTGATTGATCAAACTGTAATTGATAAGCGCATAGTCAACCTTTGCGCCTTCGGGTGAAGTCTTACCGGCATCTCGATAAATAAGCTGAGCGGCGAGTAATAAATCGTTCTGGGCCTGCCAGGAAAAGCCGACCCCCAAGTCCCTGAAGTCAAAGCTGGTATCAGTACTGTCGCCAAAAAAATTATTGTCGTCCGTATGAATAGCGCCCTGACTAAAAAAGCCGTGCCAGCGCAAATCACTATTCGGTTGGGCCTGCACAAAAGAACAGGCCAGCAAGCCGAAAAGCAGGACGCCAGATAATTTACTTAACGAATAGCGTTCGAACATCTGCATCCAGCGTCTCCTTGGAGGTGTAACCAATACTGCCAGGCGTCGCAGCAACCTTGCTGACCATGTCATTTTCATCTTCTACTTCAATCGGCGCCGTACCAATTCCAGAATAAACATACCGATCCCAGCTACGGCGCAGCTGGTGAGGGAATAATGCAAGAACTTTACGTGTAAACTTACGATGGACCGGGTGAGAGTCTGGTAACACAAAAACCGTAATACCCTCGCCATTTTCCCAGCGTTTAAGACGCATAGAAAAGATAGCTCGAGCCGTATTACGCGATAAACCATCACCCACATAGCTCTGGTGCACAATAACTCGCTGCGTTTCAGCAGAAAGATTGCCGGCACAAAAAAGAAGGCACGTGATGACGAGCAGCCTCACCCAGGTTGTCACATTTAGCACGCCCCTCCGGTAAGCTGACTGCTTTATGAATTTCATCGAAAAAGTATAGGCAGGACAAGCGGCAGCAGCAAATCTGCCCCTCTAAAAAATACAAAAGAATACAATTCAGCCAAGCTTCCCCAAGCCGCCATAAGTAACGATTAAAACGACTCATATTAAAAACACCTAGTAACCCGCAACCAGGCTGATAGCGGCATAAATTTATTCAGAGGCTCCCCAGAAATGATCTTTATCAAAAACCAGTCCGTAATCATTTTTATAGCACCGCAATCAGGGCTATAGTTACCAGAGCATGGTCTAACTAAGGAGCAATCTCATGCCCAGCCGTTTTAAGGCATTCCGGCAACAACGGATATCAAAGCCGATCCTCACCAAAGTTCGCAAGATCCTCCCTCCCCTATCCAGCACCGAGCAGGATGCATTGGAAGCAGGCACGGTAGGATGGGATGCCGAGCTGTTTTCGGGTAACCCTGGCTGGCACAAACTACTCAGCTTTCGCCGGACAGAGCTTACTCAGGCAGAGCTCGATTTTATTAATGGCCCCGTTGAGGAGCTTTGCGACCTATTAGACGACTGGAAAATCAACTTTGAAAGCCGCACCCTGCCGCAGGAAATCTGGGACTTTTACAAGGCGCATGGCTTTTTCAGCATGATCATCCCCAAACAGTATGGCGGCTTGGAATTTTCCGCCTACGCCCATTCTCAGGTGGTCATGAAAATTGCCTCGCGCAGCATTGCTGGCGCGGTAACGGTCATGGTTCCTAACTCACTGGGGCCAGCCGAACTACTCCTCAGCTACGGCACAGAAGAACAAAAAAACTATTACCTGCCGCGCCTAGCAAGTTGCGAGGAAATCCCCTGCTTTGCGCTAACCGGCCCTAACTCCGGCTCAGACGCAGCCAACATGCCCGATTTTGGCGTTGTGTGCTACGGTGAACACGAAGGCAAGAAAACTCTGGGTATGAAAGTCTCATGGAGCAAGCGTTATATCACGCTCAGCCCCATCGCTACCCTGCTTGGTCTTGCCTTCAAAGCCACAGACCCGGATAAATTGCTAGGCGACGATGTCAACCTTGGCATCACATTAGCATTAATTCCAACCAACACACCCGGAGTCATCACCGGCCACCGCCACTTTCCCTGTCGCCAGGCTTTTCTAAACGGCCCAACCCAGGGCGATGAAGTATTTATTCCTATGGAGTGGATCATCGGTGGTCAGGATCGCATCGGCGAAGGCTGGCGCATGCTCATGGAGGCTCTGTCAACGGGACGCTCTATTTCCTTGCCCTCCTTAAGCAGTGGCGCAGCAAAGCTTTGTGCCAGCACGTCGAGCGCTTACGCTCGCGTACGCAAACAATTTGGCGTCCCTATCTCCAGCTTTGAAGGTATCGAAGAAGCGCTAGCCCCTATCGCGGCTAATGCTTATATGCTAGATGCGGCGCGCCACTTCACCACATCGCTGGTAGACCACGGACAAAAGCCTGCCGTTATTTCAGCAATACTGAAGTATCACGCCACCTCAAGAATGCGGGAATCTATCAACCTGGCGATGGACATTCACGGCGGAAAAAGTATTTGTGACGGCCCCAGTAACTACCTCATTAATGCTTATTATTCGTTACCCGTCAGTATCACCGTGGAAGGCGCCAACATTCTCACTCGCAGTATGATTATTTTTGGGCAAGGTGCTATCCGCTGTCACCCCTACCTTGAACCTATTATTCGCGCCGCTCACAACGACAACAAGCAACAGGGTCTTGAAGACTTTGACCAGGCACTGTTTGGACACCTCAGCTGGCATACAAAAAACCTAGCTCGAGCCTTCTGGCACAACCTTAGCGGTGGTATTTTTGCAAATGCCCCCAAGGTTAAGCACACCCACAAATATTACCGTCACCTAACCCGTATTAGCGCATCGCTGGCGGTCATGACCGACCTCACCCTGTTATTACTGGGTGGCAAGTTCAAATTCAAGGAAAGCCTATCCGCACGTTTTGGCGATGTGTTAAGCGAAATGTACCTGATGAGCAGCGTACTCAAACAACACCACGACCAAGGTGCCCCGGAACAGGACTTACCGATCGTTCGCTGGTGTTGCCTGAGGGGCCTTCACAACATTCAGGAGGCCATGCATAAAATTCTCGATAACTATCCCTCAAAAACAATTGCCTGGTGTCTGCGCCGAGTGATCTTTCCCTGGGGCAGACGTTTTTTGCCACCGTCTGATGAACTCACTCACCAGGTCGCTCGCTTGATTCAGCAGCCTGGCGCGACTCGCAACAGGGTATGCCAGGGCATTTACACTGGTTCACAGGAAAACGCTCCGGTGCAGCGTATGGAAGACGCCTTAATAGCCGTATTGGAGGCCGAGCACATTGAGGCCAAACTAAGCTCAATCAGCAAAAAAATAGACGTCCAGCAGCGCATTAAAATGGCCCTTGAACAAGGGCTCATTAGTGAAACAGAGGCCCAAAAGCTCAATAGAGCCGAGCAATTAACCGCAGAAGTGATTGCTGTGGATGTCTTTCCACCAGGCACACTGTGAGACTGATTGTTAAAAATATAAACGGAGGGGTTGCATACCGGCAAAAGTACTGTATATTTTAACAGTATGCACCTACATAAATTCGACACCCCAAAAAAGAACGCTCACCTACACGCTTGGCGCGCCCAACCAGCAAGCCCCGACGAGTGGATTGAGCACTGGACTAATGAAGGTGGTATCTGGATACCATGTACTCAAGGTAACCGACCGGTATTTCTTGAAATACACCAGATCACACCAACCAGCCCCGCCATGCAGGGCAAGGCCGATTACCTTATAGAAACTCGCGATGCCAAGCCCTTTTACGTCAAATTTGCTCGTGATGAGCGCGCCTTTTGTCCACTGACATTACCCACACTGGTGTTACCACATTGCTCATTAAAGCAAGCCTGGTGGCTACTAAGTGCTAACTAGCCAGCCCCAATCATTGCTTTCCCCCAGCCCGTCATCTGCCACCCGGATACAGATGACGGCGCCTTTAACGATATAAGCTCTCGAAAGCTAAAAGCACACTTTAAACCACTTGCCTTTCTGCAAGGCAAGCCGTAGATTTCAACTTACTATAGCCCCCTTAAAAGAGACTTAGCACGTGACCTCAAACGCAATCACTCTCATCACCACTGGCGGAACTATTGGCTCCACCAGCGAAGAAGACTCCGTTAATGTCTCCCGAGGCGAACAGCTGCTCCAACAGCACATAGCAGAACTGTGCGAACGCAATCAACTCGCCATCAAAACACGTGCCGCCTTCAACAAGAACTCCGAAGACTTAGCCCCCGCGGACTGGTTAACACTTATAAACGTAATTGCTGATGAAATAGCCCAAGGAAGTGACCGTATTATCATTACACACGGCACCGACACCATGGCCTTCAGCGCGGCAGCGCTCGCCCTGTGCTTTGGGCAGCAAGCAGTAAAGATTGTTTTGACCGGTTCCTGTTTTACGCTAGAACATCCTGAATCAGATGTCTCTGCCAATCTACTTGGGGCTCTGGCCTCAGCGGCTGAAAGCAACATTGCCAATGGCGTCTACGTCAGCTTTTTAAACGATGAAAAACAGGTACAGGTCATTGACGCGCTAACCGTCAAACCAATGATATTTGATGAGCTATCTTTTCAAGCCCAGTTTAGAGAATCGCTGGGGGTATTTAACCAAACCTTGACCGTCTTCACTGCCCATAGCTATAAACCGAAGACTTTGTCAGCCTCTATTAACCCGGCTGATATACGTCTCGACCTGCTCACAAAAGCCGAACCATCCGTGGTACAGATCAGTTGCTACCCAGGTATGAGTGCCGTGCCACTCTGTGCTGCTCTTGCTAAAGGCTGCTGTGTAATTGTAAACCTCTATCACAGTGGTACAGGGCCCTCAACACTAGAAAAAAACGGTTTACTGGAGGCCATACGTTCACGGCCAGACCTGACCTTTTTACTCGCAGCATTACCATCACGCCATATACCCAAGCCCTACCAGGCAACCATGACGCTTATGAAGGCCGGCGCACGCCTATATCAGGATATTCAACCTCATATCCTTTACACTCTAATTACTCTCGGCTTAGCCAGCGGCAGGGACTTAGATGATTTACTGTCTGAACTAGCTCCCTATCAACAGTCAATATCAGCATAACAAATCACTCGATATAGCCTGCTAACTTCCTCGCTAAAAATTACCCCATACGCAGAACCACGCATGGGGTAATAATTCGTATTATCGTCTCGTACCGGTTTTTCGGGTCAGAGCAAACCGCCTAAGCAATAACCCTCCAAGCTCCCGCCATAAGGCTTTTGCGCCGACTAGCTTGAACCCGCTAAAGCACTGCTATTAATCCCGGCTGTAATCTCCCTGACAAAAACTCGACTTACCAGAGTTTAAGTCTTCCGTTAATTTGGCAATATTAATTAGTCGGTGTCGCCCCACCTTAACGGTCGGGATTGTATCCGTTTGAGCCCAGCCCCTCACGGTATCCAGAGTAGCTCCCACAAAATGGGCAAAGTGCTCACGCGACAGAAGCGGAGGCAAAACAGAAAAGCTAATTCCCTGTTTCAGTTGAAGTGTGGTGCCATTTGTATTACTTTCCGTGTCCGTACTCATACTAATGCTCACTGTGACATAAACGTTAGGTTTTTTTTTATTCTAAGCAGTTTCAATACTAAGTAGAGCACTTTTAAATAACAAGTAGTATTTACCCTCATGGTCTTAATACGCATCAAGACATTACTTAAAGCCAAACAGTTAAAAGTTGACGACCTGGCCAATAAAACAAACATCGCTTACAGTCGTTGGGCTAACGTACTGTCTGGCAAAGCAAAGCTTCGCCATGCCGAAGTGGAAGCGCTAGGCAACGTCTACCCCGAACACAAACTCTGGCTTGCTTTCGGTGACACACTGCCGCACGCAGGGCAAACAAGCCCCGAATAAAACCACCTCTAAGACTTACTTCTATAAAAATCACCCTCGCTTGATATACATCAACAAGCTATTTATATAATTTAGATAATCTGCAGTTGCTTTGATCTGAAAGGCGGTGACAGAAACGTAATAGTCGGCACCAATGCTAAAGAAGCGTAGTGCCAATATTTCGGTAGCTGTTCCAGTAGCTGGTGACGTAATGTTTACGCTCATTATTACGGCAAGTAGGTCCGCCGGAAGTATCAGAGTTTTCTTCTTTCTCAACTGCTATCGCAGAATTTCAGGGGCTTGTTATAGCCCCCTTTTTTTGCCCCGACTTATTGCCTTCAGTGACAATCGTCAGCCGTCAGCTTATTATTTTGTGAGCAGCTGTAAGGGAAGAGAGAAATGACAGAGAAAAAAGCGGATGCTTTAGAGAGCACATCGAACACGACCTACCCCAACGCCATACGCGAGCATACTGACGGTAGAGAGTTCCGACCCTGGCTATTGCTTACCGTAACGCTAGCAATCTCAGCCGCACTGGCGGCAATATGTTACGGCTTACAGGTTTATTTTATCGGCCCAACGTAATTAAAAAAAGCCTCTAATTTTCCGAAGGCTGGACAGGCACCCCCGGCATACGAGTAACATTCGAAACACCTGTATCAGTAATTTTCGCCACACCGCCTTTTTCTACCTCATCAATACGCACGATAGAGTGCATTGGGATATAGGAACGCGTTACCGACTCAAACTCAGTTTTCAATTTTTCTTCGCTAGGATCCAACAGCAGCTGGCTACGCTCACCAAATACAATCTCCTCAACTTCAATAAAACCGAAAAGGTCACTTTGAAATATTTGTTTAGCAAAAATTTCAAAGGTTTTGTCCTGATTTAAAAAAATAACTTTATAAAGCGGAGAACTGGTCATTACTAATACATTCCAAACTCGCAAACGGCGCAAAATTTTAGCACACTTGCCAGAAATTACGAGACAACAATACCCACCAAGAGGGCTAAACCCGATTGATTTTCAGGCTTCCAGCTTAATATTACAGTGCGCGAGCTAAAGCTAGAAATATAATAATTAAATGTATATAGTTGTGCGCTGGATAAGAATAGCAAATAGCGGCGCCCGGATGGCTTCAGTTTTCGAAGGATTAATTCAGAATATACCCGCGATTTTTTATCGTTGTGCGTGCGATGAAAATTGGACCATGAGGTTCATTAACAACGCCGTCAAAGATATAACCGGTTTCCCTGCCAGCGATTTCATTAACAACGCTGTCCGACCATTCAGCTGCGTCATCCACCCGGAAGACCAAGAAAAAGTATCCGCCACCATTCTCGATGCCGTTGCCGAAAAAAGGCGGTGGGAGCTTGAGTTCCGTTTTGTCACCGCCTCAGGGGAAACCAAATGGGTCGCCGAAATCGGTGTTGCCATTTTCTCACCCGACGACCAACTCGAATACCTCGACGGCTTTATTCAAGACATCACTGAACGCAAAAAAATGGAGCTAGCGCTAAGAGCCTCGGAGCAACAAATTCGTGACATGGCTTTTACAGACTCCATCACAGGCCTTGCCAATCGCAACCTATTTACAGACCGTCTTGAGCAACTGATCCTCAGCTGCGAGCGTTACCATACAGTCTTCGCATTACTCTTCATTGATCTCGATAAATTTAAACCCATTAATGATGAACATGGACATTTAGTCGGCGACAAGCTACTAAGCATGGCCGGGGAGCGGATCAGTAGTGCATTCCGGCAATCTGATGTTATCGCTCGTTTCGGAGGAGACGAGTTTTTAGTTATCGTAAAAAACACTGACGATGTTAAGAATATCGAAACAATTGCAGAGAAATTGCTCAAAAAAGTCGCTCAAACTTATTATATTAACAACCTTGAACTGACAATCACTGCCAGCATCGGTATTACAACCTGCCCTCTGAATGGCCGCACCAGCGCTCAACTCATACAGCATGCTGACAGAGCAATGTACAATGCAAAACAGGCAGGAAAAAACCGCTTCAGCATTTACCGCCCTGATGCAGAAGCTATTCGACAAACATAGAAGATGCCGAAGTTATAAATTTTGTTAGATTTGCTCACTTTTCCCCTTTATATTTAGGGTTCAGCGAATGGAAACCGATTTGTTATGAGCTCAATATTTGAAGGCCTAATTCAAAACATCCCTGCTATTTTCTATCGCTGCAAGTGCGATCAGCAATGGACTATGCTTTTCATTAATCCTGCCATTGAAAAACTGACTGGTTACCCCGCTTCAAACTTTATTAGTAATAGTGCTCGGACATACAGCAGCATCATCCATCCGGAAGATGCTCAAAAAGTAGCGAGCGCTGTCGAGATTGCCACCCAATCAGGAGAACCCTGGGCGGTAGAGTACCGTGTAATCACCCATCATGGCGAAGAGCGCTGGGTCATTGAAATGGGAGTTGGAATTTTCGATGACCAAGGCGTACTTAAGTATCTCGAAGGCTTCATTCAAAATATCACCGAACGAAAAAACATAGAACTTGCTCTTGTTGCCTCCGAGCGACAAATTCGCGATATGGCCTTCACCGACTGCGTCACCGGCCTTGCCAACCGTAATCTATTTACCGATCGCTTAGATCAAATGATCCTTGACTCAAAACGTTATAACCATGAGTTCGCTCTTCTTTTCATCGACTTGGATGGCTTCAAAAAAATCAACGACACCTACGGCCACCTAGTCGGTGATAAGCTACTAGCAATGACAGGAGAGCGTATCAGCGCATCATTCCGCGACTCAGACATCGTTGCGCGTTTTGGTGGTGATGAGTTTTTAGTGATTGTCAAAAACACCGGTGATGTGAAAGCAATAGCGCAGGTCTGCGGTAAACTACTAAAAAGGCTGGCCGAACCACACTACATTGATGACCTGGAGTTTACCGTAACGGCGAGCATCGGTATCGCACATTACCCATGCCACGCCACCAGCAGCTCAAGGCTTATCCAAATGGCCGACAAGGCAATGTATAAAGCAAAGCGAGCAGGCCGAAATTGCTTTGTTATCTGTAGTGAAGAACAGCCTGAAACCTACCCAGAAGCAAGTAAAGTTGTTGATTTCTAACGAATAAAGCGCCTATTTATTTTTATAGTTTTTCAGCAGGCAGTATTTAGCAAAGTCAGTCGCTTCGCTTGCCGTCCAGTCACTTTTAGTCTTCTCGGCCAAGCCCTCGCACCAGGCCTTAGTGCCAACCTCTGGCGAACAGGCGGCCAACGTAGCAACAAAAGCCATTGAAGATAAAAACAATATTATTTTTTTCATAAAAAACTCACGAGCTAAGTTGTAGCAGGGGTTATCGCTAAGCGGTGCCTAACAAAAGTAATATCTCCTAACTTCCCCAATAGCGCACCCGTCCAACGTCCAGGTGTACAAAGTCACTACGAGTATAGAGGCCAACACCACCACCCTTTAAAGCCAACGCGCTTTTTTGCAGCGCACGCACATCAACACCCGGAACCCGTACATCAATGGCTTTGCCTTGCATATGCAGGCTCTTTTTGGCAACACCGTTACTTTGTGCACTGAGCATATTATTGGTAGCAGGTGAACGATAACCGGAGACAATATGAAAAGGCTGTTTATTGCCCATCAGTGTTTTTAAGTCATCCAGCAGAATCAATAACTGCGGATCCATCACACAGGCTTCGCCAGTCCGGTGATCACGTAATAGCGTATTAATATCTCTCAGACTATCTTCCACGAAGACACCATCGACACAGAAAGTTGTGTTGAGGGACTCCCCTGTATGCAAATTATAAAACTGTAAATGGCGCTCAACCGGCGCAGCAGACAGTTTGGCAAAAGCAGAGGAAGAAACAGCAAGACCAACGGTAAGACCGCCAAAATTACGTAAAAAATTACGACGGCAGGAAGAAACCAGATTTGACATAAAAACAATATACTCAGGGCGTTACGGACAGCAAAAACGCCCGAAGTATAGTTAAGGCGCACCGACTTGTACAGTTTTTAACCAGTTCGCAGCAACATCAACCTCTTCCCGATGTTCTCGCTGACGCTCCTGCATCACCGCAAAATCAACACTGTCACGCTCATACATATCGTTGGCAAAATGCAGCACTCCGCGCTTATCCAGCCAGGCCGTCCAATAGGTCACATGGACCAAAATATTTTTTCCAACACGTAGTTTTATCATGTCGGGACCATCAAACAGTGGATCAAGTACCTCTGGCGTCCACTGGTTTGCCACCCGCATCAATGTATCGGCAAGCGCTCGAGGGCTTTCAAGTCGGATACAACCAGAACTAAAGGCACGACTTTCTGCATCAAACAGATACTTTTGCTGCGTATCATGTAAATAGATGCTGTTGTCAGAATCCAGTTGAAACTTCATGCGTCCCAAGGTGTTAGTTTCACCCGGCGGCTCCCAAAAGCGATAATACTCAGCCCCCTGGTACATTCGGTTAAAATCCACTTGGTGTTCAGGCACCTCAACACGCGGTAACTGCCACCCGGATACCACCCGAAGATTCCGTTTCCTTAAAAACTCGGGGTCATCGTGTAATTTTGGCAAAATATCACGATAGGCAATGCTTTTGGGTACATTCCAGTCGGGGTTAATGATTAGTTTTGTCACGGCAGCGCTGAATTCAGGCGTCTGGCGCGTACGCTTACCAACCACTGCGCGCATCTCCAATAACACCTCACCAAACTGATAAAACCGCAGGTTATACTCTGGTAGATTGATATGCAGATAAACGTCATCATTGATTTCGTTCTGCTGCTGGCGGTACATGTTTAGCACCAGCTGATCAATACGTTGCCACGGTGGCACATTCAATAACGCCCGCGTTTTTGGTCCTAAAACGCCATCCGCCTTTATCGAATGTCGAGCTTGAAAGCGCAATAACGCCTGGTGTAAGGCTTGGTCAAATAGCCGGGACCCCAAACTCAATACATCCTGCGAAGGCAAGTCTCCTAACCATTGCAAATGTGCTTTAAGTTGGGAAACCTGTGAGTGCCGATCTCCTTGCCGTAATAAAGGGCCTGCTGAGAAAGTCCGCCAGCGCCCATTATTCTGGATGTTTTCATACGTCAGTACGGCATCGGCAAGTGACTCAAACGATTGTTTTGACGCTGTCTGGTAGGACTGAGGGAGTTGAGGTTGAATACCCTGAAATGGTAACAGGTCAGGGGCCGTAACACTGGATAAAGACAGCCCATTCGTGGTTTCAGCCGTCACACTCTCTGGCTTAAAAACCAACAACAATAACGCAACAAATACAGCATATCGGCATTTCATACCTATAACCCGAAGCGATCAGTGACACCTCATGAAAATTTATCACCACTCACTCGAAAGGCATTCCACAGCATTAACCCACAAATACTGATCATGCTTGAGCAGCGTATTTTAAGGAGCCCGCCATGAATATCATTCTACCCCTTTCGATAATTTATGCGACCCGCTGTATCTGTGCGCCATCAACCAGCGCAGCTTAACCACCACAGAAACCGCAACTCATTGAATATGCGGTATTATTGCGAGTATAATTCGCTCCCACTTTTGAGCGAGAGTTCATTGAGAGACTTTCGCCAATCACTTGCAACCACTCCGCAAAAACATTGGTTAATCCGCATGATAAAAAAGCTTTTTATTAAAACCCATGGCTGTCAAATGAACGAGTACGACTCCTCGCGCATGGCCGATCTGCTGGGCGATAGTCATGATATGGAAATCACCACCAATGAAGACGAAGCGGATATCGTGCTTCTCAACACCTGTTCCATCCGTGAAAAGGCCCAGGAAAAAGTATTCCACCAACTGGGACGCTGGAAACAGCTAAAGGAGAAAAACCCCGATGTCATGATTGGCGTCGGTGGCTGCGTTGCCAGCCAGGAAGGCGAGGCGATTCGTGATCGTGCGCCCTATGTTGACATGGTTTTCGGGCCTCAAACCCTGCACCGTTTGCCGGAAATGATTGACGCATCAAAGACAAACCACATTCCGGTAGTCGACATCTCATTTCCAGAAATCGAGAAATTTGACCGTCTACCCGAACCCGAGGCAAATGGCGTTAGCGCCTTTGTTTCCATCATGGAAGGTTGCAGCAAATACTGCACTTTCTGTGTGGTGCCTTACACCCGTGGCGAAGAGGTTAGCCGCCCCTTTGATGACGTCATTGCCGAAATAGCACACTTGGCCACTCAAGGGGTTCGCGAAGTCAACTTACTGGGTCAAAATGTTAACGCCTACCGAGGCCTGTCCCATGATGGCAACCCAATTGACCTTGCTGAGCTCATCACCTACGTCGCCGCCATCGACGGTATTGATCGCATCCGTTTCACCACCTCGCACCCGGTGGAATTTTCGGATAGTTTGATCGAAGTATATCGCGATGTGCCAGAGCTGGTGAGCCACCTCCACCTCCCCGTGCAGAGTGGTTCTAACCGTATTTTAGCGGCGATGAAACGCGGCCACGAAATCCAGGAATACATCGACAAAATCGAGCGTTTGCGAGAAATCCGCCCGAATATGAGCATGTCTTCAGACTTTATCATCGGCTTCCCCGGTGAAACCGAAGAGGATTTTGCTGATACGATGAAGCTAATCGAAACCATTGGCTACGACCTGTCTTTTAGCTTTATTTACAGCGCTCGCCCAGGCACGCCAGCGGCAGAACTCGAAGATGAAACCCCCGAAGAGGTGAAAAAGCAGCGCCTGCATATTTTACAAACCCGCATCACCCAACAGGCAATGGCAATCAGCGAAAGCATGATCGGCAGCGTACAACGCACGCTGGTCATTGGCCCATCGAAAAAAGATCCAGCCAAGCTACAGGGGCGTACAGAAAATAACCGTGTGGTCATTTTTGACCCTCAGGGTGCTCAGCTTGAAGGCAAATTCGTTGACGTCACCATCACTGAAGCATTACCAAACTCTATGCGCGGCACGCTGACAAACCCCGGGCTAACTTTTTAAATCAAATACATCTATTAAAAAGCGCTATTAAGAAGTCTTGTTATATTAGCGGTTAAAAGCTGCTTAAAACCCGCCATTGTTGATTCAAAGCGGAGTTGCTCGCCACCTTCAAGCGTGAAACCGGCTATTTAAAGCATTATACTGACAGTAAGATTACTAAACGGAGATGAGCAAAGCACTTGGCTACTAACTTGCGGACCGCAACACAAAACCTATCACTTCTACCTGAAGACAACCGCCGCCTCGCCAACCTGTGCGGCGAGCTTGACGAGCATATCAAGCTAATCGAAAAGCGCTTAGGTATTGAGATTCATAACCGGGGCAGCAAATTTCAACTTTCCGGTGACACCGACAGCGTCTCTACGGCCAGCGATATCCTGCAAAGCCTCTACAAAAACACCAGTGATGACACGTTGCTCACACCGAATGAAGTACACCTTGCACTTCAGGACGCCGGTGTTAACGGCAATCAAAACGCTCATAAACAATCCCCCAGCTTTGGCGATGATTTCAATGACAAAGACTGGGTGATCACCACCAAACGCAGCGTTATCAAACCACGCGGTCAGAACCAGAAAAAATATGTGCAAAGCATTCACACCAATGATGTGAACTTTGGCATCGGTCCTGCCGGTACGGGTAAAACTTACCTGGCCGTCGCCTGTGCTGTTAATGCACTGGAAAAGGATGAAGTCCGCCGCATCGTATTGGTACGCCCGGCTGTAGAGGCCGGTGAAAAACTCGGCTTTTTGCCGGGTGATCTGGCCCAAAAAGTCGATCCGTATCTACGCCCACTTTACGATGCGCTCTACGAAATGCTCGGCTTTGAAAAGGTTGACCGCCTGATCGAAAAGAACGTGATTGAAGTTGCCCCGCTGGCCTATATGCGTGGCCGCACGCTCAACGATGCCTTTATCATTCTTGATGAGAGCCAGAACACCACCAAGGAACAGATGAAAATGTTCCTGACCCGTATTGGCTTTGGTTCACACGCGGTCATTACCGGTGATGCTTCACAAATTGATTTACCTCAAGGCAAAAAATCCGGTTTGGTTCACGCTATCGAAGTACTCGACGGCATCAAGGAAATCGGCTTCACCTATTTTGTCGCGCAAGACGTGGTTCGCCATACGCTAGTACAGCGCATCGTTGAGGCCTATGACAGCTTTGACGAAGCCAATAGCGACACCCCCAACCACAATCAGGATCCGACTGAGCGGAAATAGTCACCACTTATGACCCAGCAATTCATCGCCTTTGAGGATGTCAGTGGCGCAGACGGTGTGCCTAGTGCATCAACTATCGAACAGTGGGTAAGCCATGTATTGGCGAGCCAGCGGAATAGTGATACACAGCAGGAACTCAGCATTCAGGTGGTTGACGAAGCCGCCATCAGCGAACTGAACTTGGCTTATCGACAAAAATCCGGCCCCACCAACGTACTGTCTTTTCCCTTTGAAGCGCCGCCCGGGCTACCAGAAGAAGAGGCCAAAAAGCTACTAGGCGACATTATCATTTGCGCCCAGGTCGTGAGCCGGGAGGCGGAAGAACAAAGTAAAACGCTGGAAGCCCACTGGGCACATATGGTGGTACATGGCATATTGCATCTGTTAGGCTATGACCACCTTCAAGATGAGGAAGCCGAAGCAATGGAAAGTTTAGAAATTCAGCTGTTACACGAATTAACCTTCCCCAACCCCTATTCTACCGACAGCCCAGAGACTTAACGACACAAGACCATGAGCGACGACCATTCGACCAAGAGCCAGGACGCGAAAAAGTCCTGGCTGGACAAAATCACTCAAGCCTTCAGTACCGAGCCACAGAGTCCAGAGGACGTTCGTGAGTTTCTTGGGCAAGCACTGGAAAACCATCTACTCGACAACGTTGCCTTCAACATCATAGAAGGTGCCATCGAAATTTCCGACCTGCAGGTCCGCGACGTGATGATTCCACGTCCTCAAATGACGGTCGTAAAGGAGTCACAGTCGCCGGAAGAGTTCCTGCCATTGGTCATTGAATCCGGCCACTCGCGATTCCCGGTAATTGGCGACAACCCGGACGAAGTAACCGGCATTTTGCTCGCCAAAGATTTACTGCCGCTAATTCTCAGCAACAATGTCGACAAGTTTAAAGTCCGCGATGTTTTACGCGCCGCAACCATTATCCCGGAAAGCAAACGCCTCACCCAACTACTCAACGAATTCCGTACCAATCGCTACCACATGGCCGTGGTAGTCGATGAATATGGCGGCATTTCTGGCTTAATCACCATTGAAGATGTTCTGGAAGAAATCGTCGGCGAGATCGAAGACGAATATGATACCGACGAAGAAGATGCCTTCATTCGACCAATTGAAAATGGTCAAACGCTGGTCAATGCACTGACCCCCATCGAAGACTTTAACGAACACTTTGAACTGGATTTCAACGACGATGAGTTCGATACCATCGGCGGCATTGTCATGAAGCATTTCGGTCGTCTGCCAAGCCGTAATGAAAGCATCGAAATTGCTGGCCTGAAATTCAAGGTACTGACCTCAGATAAACGCCGTATCCGCATTTTACAGGTTTCACAAGCACACCATTAAAATGCGACTCATCTCATGCAAGTGGCGTTACCTGCTGGCGCTGGCGGCTGGTATATTCGCACCCTTTGCCTTAGCGCCCTATGGCCTCTGGCCCCTCGGCATTGCATCTTTGTTATTGTTACTTGCCAGCCTTCAGCAGGCCTCTCCAAAACAAGGTTTGGTCGTCGGCTGGCTGTACGGCTTAGGTTTCTATGGCACCGGCGTATCCTGGGTTTATCACAGCATTCACGATTACGGCCATGCAGCCCCCCCGTTAGCGGCTGGGCTTACACTGCTATTTGTTGCAGGGTTATCCCTGCTATTCACCGCCTCCTTTGGCTACGCCTTTGCCCGTCTATTCAAAAATAACTGCTGGGGAAATTTGCTCGGCTTTCCGGCCCTGTGGGTATTATTTGAATGGCTTCGCAGCTGGCTACTGACAGGTTTTCCCTGGCTGTTTGCAGGCTATGCCCACACTGACACCGTTTTAAGCCACTGGGCGCCAGTATCGGGTGTCTATGGCGTGAGTTTTATTATTGCCCTCTCGGCAAGCTCGCTTTATTTCCTTATTTTGAAGCTCTACACCCGTTCGCTGGGCCGCGGGTTTGCCTTATATACCAGCCTCTTCAGCCTGCCATGGTTAGCCACATTATTATTAAGCCAGATCAGCTGGACTCAACGACAGGCTACCCCTATCACCGTCACACTACTGCAGCCCAATATCACACAGGACGTTAAGTGGCTTCCCGAACAACGCAATAAAACGTTGAGCCAGCTCTATCGGCAAACCCGTCAGCACCTGGACAGTGACCTGATTATCTGGCCAGAGAACGCCATTCCCATGCTACAGGATCGTGCCGGCCCCTACCTTAACAACGTGACCGCACTCGCCAGTCAGTCCAATAGCGCGGTCATTACCGGTATACCCTGGCGCGAAAACGATGGCAGCAACAGCGTATTTCACAACAGTATCGTGGCACTGGGCAACGGCAACGGCGTTTACCACAAACAAAAACTCGTGCCCTTTGGCGAATACGTACCGCTACAACAGCTGTTACGCGGGCTGATCGAGTTCTTCAACCTACCCATGTCCGACTTCCGTCGCGGCCCGGCTGAGCAGTCTCCTCTACTTATCAACGTCAAAAATCAGGCACTGAAAGTTGCGCCTTACATCTGCTACGAAATTGTCTATCCCGATTTTGTAAGAACGATGGCCAAGCAAAGTGATTTGTTGCTGACCATCAGTGACGACAGCTGGTTTGGCCGTTCCGCAGGCCCGCTTCAACACCTGCAGATGGCCCGCATGCGAGCAATAGAAAATGGTAAATATCTAATGCGCGGCACCAATACCGGCGTCACGGCAATCATTGACGACCAAGGTCAGCTCATTGCACAGGCAAGGCCTTTTGTTAAAGGAAACCTGACCGGCGAGGTTTGGAGAACATCGGGACAAACGCCTTATTCTCGCCTGGGCTCATGGCCGGTGTTATTGCTGTGTACTGTGTTGATAGCGGTTTGTGTAAGAAACCGAACCAGCCCGCCCTAAAACTCAGCTCCATTCCAGCGAAAGCCGAAATTTACAAATCACGAGCGGCACCCGGTACGACAATATTATTTTAACGCCGACCTGATTTAACCGGCGCCTTTTTACGCCCCGCCTTGGAGCCTGACTTAGCCGCAACCTTTGCGGTTCCCGTCTTAGTCTTCTTACCCGTATGGCGCGGCGGCAAGCCGGTATGCTGCGTAAGTGCCGGGCGCCCCTTTCCTGTGGGTTTGCGCGTCGCGCCACGGCGTCCTCCGCGCTGCTCCGCAGGGACTAACTGGTGCTTACCGCCACCAATCAAGTCTGCACGTCCCATTTTCTTCAACGCCTCTCGCAACATGTCCCAGTTAGCGGGATCGTGATAGCGCAAAAACGCTTTATGTAACTGGCGCTTGGCTTTAGTTTTTGGTGTGGAAACATGCTCACTCTTGTAGCCCACCTTCTTCAGCGGATTACGTTCACTGTGGTACATGGCTGTCGCCGTTGCCATCGGAGATGGATAAAAGTTCTGTACCTGATCGAGTCGGAATTTGTTCTTCTTCAACCACAGCGCCAAACTCAACATATCCTCGTCGCGCGTCCCGGGGTGGGCAGCAATAAAATAAGGAATCAGGTACTGTTCTTTACCCGCCTCTTTGGAGAATTTTTCGAACATCTGCTTAAAGCGATCATAGGTGCCCATACCCGGTTTCATCATTTTGGTGAGCGGCCCGTCTTCGGTATGCTCCGGAGCGATTTTCAGGTAGCCGCCAACATGGTGCGTCACTAATTCACGGACGTACTCCGGATCTTCCACGGCCAGGTCGTAACGCAGGCCAGAGGCAATTGCCACGCGTTTTACGCCCTTGATATCACGCGCCTTACGATACAATTGTGTGGTCGGGCTGTGATCAGTTTCAAGGTTTTTACAGATAGTCGGGTACACGCAGGAAGGTCGACGGCAGCTTTCCTCGATAGCCTTGTCCTTGCAGTTCAGTCGATACATGTTGGCGGTAGGCCCGCCCAAATCCGATACCGTGCCGGTAAAGCCCGGCACACGGTCACGCATAACCTCAATTTCTTTCAGAATGGATTCTTCCGAACGACTTTGAATGATCCGTCCCTCGTGCTCGGTAATTGAGCAGAAGGTACAACCACCAAAACAGCCACGCATGATGTTTACCGAGAAACGGATCATTTCGTAGGCGGGAATAGGTGCATCGCCATAGGCAGGATGCGGCACCCGCTGATAATCAAAATCAAACACCCAATCCATTTCCTCAGTGGAAAGCGGAATCGGCGGAGGGTTTAACCATAGGTTACGGTTGCCATGCGGCTGCATCAAAGCGCGCGCATTACCCGGATTCGTCTCACGGTGAAAAATTCGCGACACATGGGCGTATAAAACAGGATCATTACGCACCTTTTCGTAGGAAGGCAGGCGTATATAACTCGTTTCAGGGTCGCTTTTCACCGCTGCCATCGACGGCAAAATAGTGACCACCTGCGCCCCTTCAAAGTCAGCGTCTTTTTCGTTATCCGACTCAGCATCGTAACCGGTAGCTCCATCTTTCGAGCAAGCGCCGCTTTCGTTGACCTCTGCAGAAGTATCAACATAGGGACTGATAGGTTTCTCTACTTTACCCGGCGTATCAACACGAGTGGAATCAATTTCCTGCCACCCTTCCGGCAACTGCTCACGGAAAAATGCCGTACCACGAATATCAGTAATCTCTTCAACAGTCTCACCGCGGGAAATACGATCAGCAATCTCACAAATCGCCCGTTCGGCATTACCAAACACCAGCATATCCGCTGTTGCATCATGCAGCACCGAGCGGCGCACGGTATCGTCCCAGTAATCGTAATGGGCCAAACGTCGCAGACTGGCCTCAATGCCACCGATAATCACCGGCACATGTTTATAAGCTTCCTTGCAACGCTGCGAGTACACCGTCACTGCTCGATCCGGACGCTTACCGCCCTCATTGTTAGGCGTGTAAGCATCATCGTGACGCAGGCGTCGATCCGCCGTGTAGCGGTTGATCATGGAGTCCATATTGCCTGCCGCAACACCGAAGAACAGGTTCGGCTCGCCCAACTCCATAAAGGCATCCTTACTGCGCCAATCCGGCTGCGCAATAATACCAACCCTGAAGCCCTGCGCCTCCAAAGTCCGCCCAATCACGGCCATGCCAAAGCTCGGATGATCCACGTAGGCATCGCCGGTGACAATAATGATGTCGCAACTGTCCCATCCCAGCTCGTCCATTTCAGCACGAGACATAGGTAAAAATGGCGCCGTGCCGTAGCACTCAGCCCAGTATTTGGGATAGGAATAAAGTGGGGTAACAGGTTTCATGGTGTGCTGCAGGAAAAGTAATAAGGCTGTGCATTATACATGAAAGCAGAAACCAATTCGAAACTACTTCTTAAGCGCAACGATTACCAAGAGAGGAAAATTAATTAATAGAAATGTGGTGTCATTAGCCATTTCTTTTATATTGATACGCCCCCTGCATTTTTTTGGAGGGCTCCCTTTAACTTTATTTCCTCCTTCCCAACTTATTTTCTAACTGATCTAACCATTACTTCGGCTGACTTTTTCGCCTTTAGCGCGGCTCTTTTATCCCCCTGTACATGCGCCAGCACAATGGCGCCTTCCTTGAGCAAACAAAGTGAATCCGTCAGTCTTTCAACCTGATCAACATCGATACCCAAAGTGCCGACCTGTTTTTTAATCAGCGCCGCAATATTGTCCTTATGCTTCATACACTGCTGATGCACGGGATCAGCCGGATCACTGAACTCACCACTAACATTGATAAAAAAGCAGCCGCGGAAGGGTAGCAGCACCTCGGCCCGGTCATTAAACCAGTCATCCAGCGCATCAAACAGTGCGTTAATTCGCGCTATGCCAGGGGCCGCTTTATTGAGTTCACCTTCCAGCCAGTCACAGAAACATTTGTCTCGATAGGCTACGACGGCGGAGATCAGTTCATTTTTGCTAGCAAAGTGGTTGTAGAGCGTTTTTTTGGCAATGCCGGTTTCGGCCAGTATTTCATTGATACCCAACGCGTGAACGCCCTTTTGGTAAAAAAGTTTAAAGGCCGTTTCGATTAATACCTGGCGTTTTTCTGACATATTCAAAGTGCCTTAACTATCCGCAAATAAAAATGATGTTGACACAGGGAGACCGACCTGTCTACCATATCGCAAATAGACAGATCGGTCTCCTTTCAAAGATTAAGCCTAAGCAAAAATAAAATGGGTAAAAAGACATGACAGAGTTTATTAGAAAATTAAGGGGTGACGGTGCCGCTTTACCAGCAAAACCCGGCATGAAAGCGATTATGCTGGCGTGGCTGGGGGGCTTCTGTGCAATTGCCCTGGTTGCTGGCATGGCTGCGAAACTGGAAATGATGCTGGTGCTTGGCTCCTTCGGCGCGTCCTGCGTATTGCTGTTTGGCTTTCCCGACGCACCCTTTTCACAGCCCCGAAATACCATCGCCGGACACTTCCTAAGCTCTCTGGTAGGATTAACCTGTCTGATGCTGTTTGGCCCAACCTGGTGGTCAGTGGCGCTTGCCGTTGGTACAGCCATCGCGCTGATGATGGCAACACGCACCGTTCACCCCCCGGCTGGTTCAAACCCGGTCATCGTCTACCTGATACAACCGGAATGGGATTTCCTGCTATTCCCGACCCTGACAGGCGCGTTACTGGTCGCCCTTGTTGCGCTGATCTATAACAACCTGACGCGAAATGACCGCTATCCAAAATACTGGTAGTGATAAACAATCCGACATGGGTCAAAGACAAAAACGCCGTCCGCCGTTATGATGGCTAGCCAAGCTAACAACAACAAATAAAAAACATGGAAAATTTTGACAACTTTGTAATCGCCCGCGCCCTTCATGTGATTGGCGTTGTGCTCTGGATAGGCGGGGTTGCCTTTGTCACGACCGTTCTTATTCCTGCGGTACGTCGCATCGACAAACTCAATGAGCGGCAGGCAATGTTTGAGTGGCTGGAGGGGCGCTTCGGCTGGCAGGCTAAGTTCACAACCCTGTTAACCGGCATCACCGGCTTTTACATGATGGCTTTTCTGGATGCCTGGGATCGTTACCTGCAACTGGAATTCTGGTGGATTCACCTGATGACACTGGTATGGTTGATTTTCACGCTAGTGCTGTTTGTGCTGGAGCCATTATTTCTACACCAATGGTTTCGTGAGCAGGCACAAACCAAAAGTCACCGAACCTTTGTCCGCCTGCAGCAAATGCACATTCTGCTGCTGACGTTGAGTCTGATTGCGGTATTTGGCGCGGTTGCGGGCTCGCATGGCTACAGTTTTTCATAGCAAACCTTAACGCTTGTTACTCAGACATAAAAAAAGCGCCAACTGGCGCTTTTTTTATGTCTGTAATTTTAGCCCTTAAACGCCATCCGGATGGTAAACGGTATTAAAGATGCCCAGGAAGCTGGCATCGGTCATGATATTAACGGGTAATTTGAGCTTTCTAACAATATCACTGGCCGAAATAATGCCTCTGATTTTATGCGCGTTGCGGTCCAGCACCAAGCAGTGCTGCTGGCCATTCTCTTTTAGCGCCTCAATCACATTGGTGATGGTCGCGCAGGCAATTTGATCGTAATCGAAAGCCTTTAGCTGCTCCTTCGGAATCATAAACTCATCTATCGATAGTTCTTCACGTGAGTAACCTTTTGATAAACGCTTGATCACTTCCTGATTATTGAGGTTATCCAAACTCACCACACCCACAAAGTTTTCATCCTTATCAACCACCAGCTTTAAGCGCACATGCGCCTTTTGCATTTGCTTTTCCGCTTCGACAGCACAACTACCTTCCTCAAGCATTAAAGGCATGTACACATTAAAATCCGTAAAAACCTCAAGTGCCGAAGAGTCTTTGGTAATACTTCCAACTGTTTCCGGCTTAGCGATATCGTCAGTGGCTTCGATATCAAAAAAATCGAGCTTCATCATAAAAAAATGCCCCTTGAACCTATTTCTATCTATTTATTATATTTTTGCTACAGCGTGACATGAAGCACGCCGACCACGCCGAGTTTGCCTCACTCAATAATACTTTTCCATTAACTAAATCAGTAAAGTAATAAAAAGTACCCATTTATGGCATAAACTGGCGCTTTGCCCTTGCTTTTATTTTTTTATATAGTGGTCATATCGCCAAAGAAACAAGACTCGACCTTGAATAGAAGTCCACCGCCAAAGCCGTCAATAAGCTAGTCGGCTCTAAACAGCTTCTATACCGGATACAGGAGGATGTTATGGCACTTGAACTTGAACCCTTAGAGTCAGAAAAACTCAACAGCCAGCCTGCCAACTTTAAGCCAAAGACTCAGGAGACCAGATACCTCGGCCCCGAGCATCGAGTCGGGCATCGCAGAAAAATAGCAGATCGCCGCGCCAGCTTACGCTTTGAACCTGACAAGGTAGACCGCCGCTCGCACCTTGACCGGCGCGGTGGAGGTAAATGGAATGACCTTTACCGACTGTAATTCGAGCTAACCACCGGGCACAGTCATTAAGTCTTCGATAAAGCTCGTCACCTCTGATGGCGGCCGCCTGCGTACCAGTAACAAATGTCATCGATCCAAGCTTGGACGCCCCGCTAGCGCCGCCAGCGACAACCCCAGATAAGCATGAAATAAATAACCGAGTGACTCCTGGCCGCCTTCCGCAAGCTCTGCCGTTAGGTAAGCCAACACCCCAAAAACGGCTAAGGCCATGTGTAAATTTTTTGCTTATTTTGGATAGCTATAATTCTGCTTGCTCATGATCTCACCTGTACTAAAGTTATGCCCACAGGTTAGCGCTTGGCCCCACAGAAATAATCAGACAAAAGCTCCAGGATCGGCCCGTTAAGACATTTGTCCCATACTTTAAAACAGCAATTTAGCGTCTAACGACTTAGTTACCAGCAGGCGGGCTAAAAACTCAGCTCAAACAACTCAATACCAGGATTAGCAATGAAAAAACTATTGATCTTTTTTGCAGCAGGCTGCTTAGGTGCACTCGCTAACAGTATCACAGTTTGGCTATTTGGCGACCTTGGCATCACCGCATCGGCTGGCGTCTCTATTTCACCATCACTGTCAGCTAACTGGCTTTACCCAAGATTAGTATGGGGTGGGTTATGGGGCTTGCTGTTTATTTTACCGATGATGCAATCAAAGCCCCTGTTAAAAGGCACCCTGTTAAGCCTGTTCCCGACTCTGGTGCAGCTACTGGTGGTCTTTCCTTACAAAACGCGTTATGGAATCGCCGGGCTCGAACTGGGCATATTGACGCCGGCATTCGTGCTGTTTTTCAACTGGATATGGGGCGTTGTAACGGCATTAATCATACGCTTTGCGCGCTGACCATACAGCCCTTACATGTTGTAAAGGCTGATTTGGCCTGTTTCATAGGCATAACGAAAGTAGGGTGTTTCGTCCTCAACAAAGGCTTCACCATCCTGATTGATAAAATAGCAAATATTCGGGCCACCGCCCACGCTCCAACCAGGAGCATGTACTTCACGGTTATACACCTGAATATCAGGTGAATTAGGCAACACTGACTTCCAAATAGCTATACAACCGTCGACGCTGGCATTGAGCTGTTTAGCCCAACCGCTTTCCGTCACCTCGATAAATAGCCCGTTAAATTCAACCTTCTGTTTTCGTCCACCCTCAGCAGACCACTGCAGACGAACATCGTTAATCGCAGTTTCAAAAGCCGCCGCAACTTTTTTGGTTTCACTGGTCTGCTGACTATCAAAAGCGCCCGAAGAAGGCCCATAAATAAAAATTAACAAGGCAGTGATCACAACGAGCACAACGGCTAGCTCGACCCATGTAAACCCCTGTTGATAGCATGTGTTTTTTTTATGCATATCCCCGCCTGTCTTTTATTTATTTTTCAAAAGCCACCCCTAAAGCTCTGAAAAGTATAGCCTATAAATAAGCAATAAAAGGATTATTATGCTTTTTTGGAATAAGCCCTAATACTGCAGCTCCTCTTCGAGCGTTTCCAACTGCTCGTTAAGTAACATCCACTGTTCTTCCAACTCTTCATGTTGCTGTTTCAATTCTCCCTGACGCTGCAATATTTCCTGCAATTCATCTTTTTTACCCGACTCATAGAGGGAGGTATCAAGCAGTTTTTCTTCAATCTCCGCCAAAGCCGTTTCATTAACCTCCATACCGGCTTCAATTTTTGCAACCTGCTTCTTCAGTGGCTGTAGCTGTTTACGCTGCTCCGCCGCCTGGCGACGCTGCTCTTTACGGTCAACCTTGGGTGCATCAACCACCTCCGATGACGCTTCTAAACTCGGCGCCTGTTTGCTTTTCAACAGCCACTGCTGGTACTCATCCAGGTCACCATTAAAAGGCTGAGCCTGTCCATCAGCTACCAATAGAAATTCATCAACACTGTTACGCAACAGATGTCGATCATGGGAGACCAAAATCATCGCACCAGAGAAGCTTTGCAATGCCATGGTTAAGGCATGACACATTTCCAGATCAAGATGGTTCGTTGGCTCGTCCATAATCAGCAGGTTAGGTTTTTGCCACACCACCAGCGCCAAAGCCAATCGCGCCTTTTCACCACCGGAGAAGTTTTCCGGCGAACCAGTCGCAACATCACCATGAAAGTTAAAGCCACCCAGAAAGTTACGGATTGTTTGCTCGCTGACCGTCGGCGATAATCGCTGAATTTGTGTAACCGGGCTGACACTTAAATCCAGCGCCTCTAATTGGTGCTGAGCGAAATAACCTACCTGTAAGTTATCGCCAGCATGGCGAGTACCGTTTCTAAGAGATAAATCGCCCACCAGCGTTTTGATGAGCGTCGATTTCCCTGCGCCATTCGGACCAAGCAGGCCTATCCGGCTACCAGGGTTAACGCTTAAGGTAACGTCAGCAAGAATCTCTTTTTCGT
>LUKI01000015.1 GCA_001593685.1 Gammaproteobacteria bacterium F7 | reverse complement strand
CCTGACGCGTTCGGCTTTCGGCAAGTTGGCATGTAGCCATTGGCGGCACTGGGCCAGTGACTGTTCGTGGGAATAGATACGGGTAATCTGGTCGGCAGGCACGGTCTCTTTAACCAGCAAATTCTGATGGATACGCAGTTCCACCTCACCACAAATTTTCAGCGACGAGCGCATAAAACTATCAAGTGTGGAATTCACCATACCCTCAGTGGAATTTTCAACCGGCACCACACCATAATTAGCCGCACCAGACTCCACTTCACGAAACACCTCATCAATGGATGCCATCGGAACACTGCTCACGGAGTGGCCAAAGTGCTTCAGAGCAGCCGCTTGAGTAAAAGTCCCCTCAGGTCCCAGAAAGGCAATTTTCATCGGATGCTCAAGCGCCAGACAAACCGACATCAGCTCGCGAAAAATACGCGCCATTTCTTCGTCGTCAACGGGCCCTTCATTGCGTGCCATCACGCTACGCAGCACCTGCGCTTCACGTTCAGGGCGATAGAACAGTACATTTTCACTACCTTCCGCCGCGGTTTTAACCTCGGCGACCAGCTGAGCACAGCGCGCGCGCTGATTAATTAACTGCTGTATCTCGTTATCGATACGGTCAATATCATCACGCAACTGCCCCAGGTCAGGCAGGCTATCTTTAGCATCTGTCATAATTTCCGACTCCCGCCTTAAGATTCCTGCTCTGAGTCTGAACCGGCATCAGCCTCAACACTCTCAACCACTTCACCATTTTCATCAAGGTGAGCAAACTCGTCCTCTTCCGGCTCTTCAATACGCTCAACACCGACCAGTCGTTCACCCTTCGACACCTTAATCAGACTGACGCCCTGCGTGTTACGGCTGACAATCGAAATACCATCAGTGCGAGTGCGCACCAATGTCCCCTTATCGCTGATCAGCATAATTTCATCGCCATCATAAACCGGCACAGCGCCCACCAGTTCACCATTACGCTCACTGGTTTGCATGGCAATCACACCCTGTCCACCACGATTGTGGGATGGGAAATCGGTCATTTCGGTACGCTTGCCGTAGCCGTTTTCACTCACCGACAGTACTCGACCACCTTCCTGAGGAATAATCAACGAAATCAGGCGTTCACCTTCCTTGAGGCGAATACCTCTAACACCACGCGCTGTTCGCCCCATTGGTCGGACATCCTCTTCAGCAAAACGCGCACACTTGCCGGCATTGCTAAACAACATAATGTCCTGTGAACCATCGGTAACCGCTACATTCACCAGCGTGTCATCATTATCCAAATCAACAGCAATCAAACCAGAACTGCGTGGACGAGCAAAGTTCATCAGTGACGTTTTTTTCACGGTACCGCTAGCCATCGCCATAAAGATAAACTTATCTTCTTCATATTCACGAATAGGCAAAATGGCAGTAATGCGTTCGTTTTCTTCCAGCGGTAACAGGTTAACCATAGGGCGGCCTTTTGCGGTGCGGCTCGCCACTGGAATCTCGTAGGTTTTCAGCCAGTAGGTTTTGCCTCGGCTGGTAAAACACAGCAATGTATCGTGGGTATTAGCCACCAGCATGTGCTCGACAAAATCTTCATCTTTAACCGCTGCCGCCACTTTACCCCGTCCACCGCGGCGCTGGGCTTGATAACTATCAATCGGCTGTGTTTTTGCATAACCACCGTGGGACAGGGTCACCACCATATCCGTTTCTGCGATCAGGTCTTCCAGCGTCAAATCACGTTTGGTATCCATGATTTCAGTGCGGCGCTCATCGCCATATTCTTCTTTGATGGCAACCAACTCTTCACGAATCACTTCCATCAAACGCACGCGACTGTTAAGGATTTCCAGCAAATCAGCAATACGCTCTATCAACTCCTTGTACTCAGCCAGCAGTTTTTCCTGCTCAAGACCCGTCAACCGGTGCAGACGTAAGTCCAGAATAGCCTGTGCCTGCTCTGGAGACAGATAGTATTTACCATCCACATAGCCGTATTTTTCTTCCAGGTCATCGGGGCGACAAACATCGGCACCAGCACGCTCAACCATGGACAACACTGAGCCAGGTTCCCAACCAACACTGGTTAACTTCTCTTTCGCTTCCGCTGAAGTTGGCGACGTTTTGATCAGCTCAATCACGGGATCAATATTAGACAGCGCAACCGCCTGACCTTCGAGAATATGGCCACGTTCACGTGCCTTGCGAAGCAAGTAAACCGTACGACGGGTCACCACTTCACGACGGTGCTTGATGAAGGCATCCAGTAGCTGCTTCAGGTTCAACGTACGGGGCTGGCCATCCACCAATGCGACCACGTTAATGCCAAACACAGTCTGCATTTGGGTCTGCGCGTAGAGGTTATTTAAGATCACCTCCGGCACTTCACCGCGGCGTAATTCGATCACAATGCGCATACCGTCCTTATCGGACTCATCACGCAGCTCGGTTATCCCTTCAATACTCTTTTCTTTGACCAGATCAGCAATCTTTTCGATCAGACGCGCTTTGTTAACCTGATAGGGTATCTCAGTAACAACAATCGTATGCTTGCCGTTCTTCTCATCGGTCTCAATTTCGTGACGGGCACGCATATAAATTTTGCCACGCCCGGTATTGTAGGCATCAACAATGCCCTGCCGTCCATTGATAAAAGCAGCCGTTGGAAAATCAGGGCCGGGAATATGTTCCATCAGCTCACTGAGCTCAATGTCATTATTTTCCATATAGGCCAGACAACCATTAACCACTTCCGTAAGGTTATGTGGCGGGATGTTGGTCGCCATACCTACAGCAATACCAGAGGAACCGTTAACCAACAGGTTAGGAATACGAGTCGGCATTACATCGGGAATTTGCTCCGTGCCATCGTAGTTAGGCACGTAATCGACAGTCTCTTTGTCCAGATCTGCCAGAATCTCATGAGAGATTTTATCCATGCGAATTTCGGTATAACGCATGGCCGCAGCAGAGTCACCATCAACCGAACCGAAGTTACCCTGCCCATCCACCAACATGTAGCGCAGTGAGAAGGGCTGCGCCATACGCACGATGGTATCGTAAACAGCGGTATCACCATGCGGGTGATATTTACCAATCACGTCACCCACCACACGAGCGGACTTTTTGTAGGGTTTATTCCAGTCGTTGCTCAGTTCGTTCATGGCAAACAGAACGCGGCGGTGAACCGGCTTGAGACCGTCGCGCACATCAGGAAGTGCACGACCGACGATCACGCTCATAGCGTAATCGAGATAGGATTGTTTAAGCTCGTTCTCAATGTTAACGGGTTGAATTTCTTTGGCTAACTCACCCATAATAAAGACGTATCCTTGTGTAACTGACTCCACATGCAACGGAACCAGTCAGCATAGTTAAAGTTTGTGACTGAAACCGAACTGAATCTGGTTTTACAGTCGCCACAAAAGCTGCAAATAGTAGCACACCTTCCGCCAGCTTTTCACGATCAAAAACCAAGGTTACATTGAATAATTACAGGTTTGTTTCAAGCCTCTTTATATTCACAGCACCTCAACCCACCCAAGCCCGTCGCAAAGCCTTGAAACAGCTGCACCTAAATGAAACAATCGCTCGCCAGAAACAGCTAAACCTTGCTAACTATGTACATCGACAGGATCTAAGCAGTGACCTCAAAACAAACCATCGACACCCTTATCCATGCCGAATGGATTATTCCTGTTGAACCTGCTAACCAAGTTCTCCAACAGCACTCAGTGGCCATCAAGGGTGGCTTAATTATTGATATTCTTCCAGCCGAAGAGGCCCGCCAGAGTTATCTTGCCGAAAAGGTGATCGAGCTACCCGGTCAAATCCTAATACCCGGTCTGATCAATACGCACGGCCACGCAGCCATGAGCTTGATGCGCGGGCTAGCCGATGACCTACCACTCATGGAATGGCTGACTGAACACATCTGGCCCGCTGAGCAAAAGCTGGTCGGCGATGACTTTGTTGCCGTCGGCACCGAACTGGCCATTGCCGAAATGCTACGCAGCGGCACCACCTGCTTCAGTGACATGTACTTCTACCCCGACGTTGCCGCCCGCGTCGCCCACCAGCATAAAATTCGCGCGCATATCAGCGTACCGGTGCTGGAGTTTCCGTCAGCCTGGGCCAACAATGCCGATGAATACATTAAAAAGGGTCTGGAGGTCTCAGACCAATACCGCAATCACCCACTTATCCAAGTGGGCTTTGGTCCGCACGCGCCCTACACTGTCTCCGACGAGAGTCTGAGCCGTATTCGCATATTGGCGAACGAACTGGACGCCACCATTCAGATTCACCTGCATGAAACAGCACAGGAAGTCAGCGATGCATTAGCCGAATCCGGCAAGCGCCCGCTGCAACGTCTGGCCGACCTGGACTTGCTTTCACCGCGCCTGCAGTGCGTACACATGACCCAGGTTGATGACACCGATCTGGCTTTGCTCAGTGAATACGGCTGCCATGTTCTACATTGTCCCGAATCCAATCTCAAACTAGCCAGCGGCATTAGCCCCGTGAGCAAGCTGCTCGAAGCGGGCGTTAATGTCGCACTAGGCACGGATGGCGCGGCCAGCAACAACGACCTCAATCTACTCGGTGAAATGCGCACCGCAGCCCTACTCGCCAAAGCTCAAAGCGGAAATGCCACCGCCGTGCCTGCTCACCAGGCACTACGCATGGCCACAATTAATGGTGCCAAAGCACTAGGCATTGATCGCGTGACCGGCAGTCTCGAGTGCGGCAAAGCCGCCGATATCGTGGCCGTTGACCTCAACGACCTCGGCTTACAACCCCTGCATAACCCTGCCTCTCAGCTGGTTTATACCGATTGCAGCCGCCAGGTCAGCCATGTCTGGGTCAACGGCGAACTCCTGTTGGACGACCATCAGCTGACCAGTTTTGATCTGCACACATTAAGCAACAAAGTTAAGGCCTGGCGTGATAAAATCGCCAACTGCGACAAACACACGACTTAAAACCTGATCTCAAATTCAACAGCCAGCGTAAACAACACCATGACCGTTATTGACAGCGAAGCCACACAAATCCCTAACAGCAACGTAGACGACGCCGAAGTGGCAAAATTTGAAGCACTGGCAAGTCGTTGGTGGGATAAAGAAAGCGAGTTTAAGCCGCTTCATGAGATCAACCCCCTGCGCCTCAACTACATTGATGAAATTGCTGGATTAGCCGGCAAAACTGTTTTAGATGTCGGTTGCGGCGGCGGCATTCTGTCAGAATCAATGGCTAAACGTGGCGCAACCGTGACAGGCATAGACATGGGCGGCAAACCCATCAAAATTGCCAAATTACACGCTTTGGAAGCTGGCATTAAAATCAACTACCAGAAAATCAGCGCCGAAGATTTGGCGACTCAAATCGAACAGAATTCTGAGCAAAAGTTCGACGTCATTACCTGCCTGGAAATGCTCGAACACGTACCCGATCCCGCCTCCATTATTAACGCCTGCACGCGCATGCTGAAGCCCGGTGGCCACCTGTTTCTATCCACCATAAACCGCAATCCCAAGGCTTACCTGATGGCGATTATTGGCGCTGAATATATCATGAACATGCTGCCACGCGGCACCCATGAGTACGCTAAGTTCATCCGCCCTGCTGAGCTGTCTCGCTGGGTACGTGCCGCCGGTTTAGAAGTTAAAGGCTCAACTGGCATGACCTATAACCCGCTGACCAAACGCTACAAGCTGACCGAGCGCGATCTGGACGTTAACTACTTGATGCATACTGTCAAACCAGCTTAAGGCCCACTCACACTAATGGGAACAAAAATTGAAGCGGTGCTGTTCGACCTGGACGGAACTCTGCTTGACACTGCGCAGGATTTAGCCCGGGCACTCAACCGCCTATTGGTGCGAAAGGGTAAAACAGAATTGCCCGTTGACGATATTCGCAAAGTCGTTTCCAATGGTGGCAACGCCATGGTTTCACTCGGCTTTGGCACTCGCATCGGTGACCCTGAGCACAAAACACTTTACTTCGATTTACTCGATATTTACGGCCAGGACATCGCCAGCTATACCGGCCCCTTTGAGGGCATTAAAGACGTGCTCTCACACCTTGAGGCGCTGAACCTGCCATGGGGCGTTGTCACCAACAAGCCTCGTGCCTACAGCGACCCTCTGCTAAAAGCGATTGATTTACAACCAGGTTGCGCCGCTCTGGTGTGCCCGGACGACGTTAAAAATAAAAAGCCTCATCCTGAACCCATGCACCTGGCCTGCCAAATCCTTGGCTGTAACCCCGCGCATACTATTTATGTCGGTGATCACCGTCGCGATATCGAAGCCGGTCGAAATGCTGGCATGACCACGGTGGCCGCCCGCTACGGTTATATTGACGACCAGGATGACGTGGACAGCTGGCAGGCCGATTATAATATCGACCACGCCGAACAGCTCATCCCACTTCTTAACCAACTATTGCAGGACTGACATGTACGACTACACCGCCCCCGCCAATCTGTTAAAAGATCGTATTATCTTGGTCACAGGCGCAGGAGATGGCATCGGCAAAGCCGCTGCCATGAGCTATGCCAAGCACGGTGCAACCGTAATATTGGTGGGCCGAGGCCGCAAAAAACTGGACGCCGTCTACGATGAGATTGAAGCCAACGGCTGGCCACAGCCCGTTATCGTTTCCTTAAACCTGGCAGACGCTACAGCAGAAAACTTTAAGGAACTGGCGAATATGATTGGCGCTGAGTTCGGTCGTCTTGATGGCGTACTCCACAACGCGAGCACCCTCGGCAAACGCACACCACTGGCAAGCTACGATGACGAAACCTGGCAGGAGGTCATGCACCTGAACGTCACCTCCCCGTTCATGCTGACTAAAGCGCTATTACCCTTACTTGAAGAAGCCGATAACGGATCAGTTGTTTTCACCTCCTCCAGCGTTGGTCGCAAAGGTCGAGCCTTCTGGGGGGCATACGCAATTTCCAAGGCAGCCACGGAAAACATGATGGAGACACTGGCCGACGAACAGGACGGGGTCACCAATATTCGTGTTAACTGTATCAATCCCGGCGCCACTCGCACCAACATGCGCATGAAAGCTTACCCCGGTGAAGATCCAGACAAACTGGCAACACCAGAACAAATCACGCCACTCTATCTTTATCTGATGGGCGACGACAGTATCGCTATGAACGGGAAATCATTCGACGCACAGTAGCGTCAAAAAGCCAACTTTCACCCTCACCTTCAAAGCGGCAATATTTTGTCGCTTTCCCTCCCAGCCGCCTGACAAACGGCAAAAACCTGCATACAGACCAGCTCAAAACAAGCTATCTATTTGTTTTAAAAGACTTTAAAAAAACAAAAACAACTCTGGCATAAAACTCGCATAGATATAGCCAAGTTGGGCAACAGCCCGCTAATCACGAAGCAAGACAAAATAATAACGGGTTTAAGTCTATGCAAAACCGGGCAAATTCATTAGGCAACAGTAACGTTTTGAATCTGGCAAACCGTATTTCTCAGAATGGAGCCGCCTATCCACACCTGACAGCGGATCATTACTCCCAACTTCGCCAACAGGAGCTGGCCATTGAGCTGACACAAAAGCTTCAGGTAAGTTTGGAAATCGAAGATATCATCAACATGTTGCTATTACAGATTCGCAAACTGGTTCCTGTTGATGGTATTAGCTATGAATACCTTCCCCTTAACCTGAGCTTTGCCACTCCCGTTGAAGGCAAACACAAAGCCTGCTATCAGCTCGACCTTGAAAAAGAGGAATTGGGACTGATCAGCTTTAGCCGCCGCATGCGTTTTGAAGAAGAGGAACTGGCCAGTATCGAGAGCCTCATGGCTTGCCTGCTATACCCGCTACGAAATAGTCTTAAATACCATGCGGCATTGTTAGCTGCCACCACTGATCCACTCACTGGAACCGGCAACCGCAAAGCGCTGGATGAAGCCCTCAGCCACGAAGTTAATCTGGCATACCGAAACGATACGCCACTATCGGTGGTAATGTTCGACTTCGATCACTTTAAACAGTTGAATGACAATTATGGCCATCAATTTGGCGATCAGGTATTAAAGGAAATGGTTCAGGAAATCAAAACAGTCATTCGCAAAACCGACCTGCTTTTCCGCTATGGTGGCGAAGAATTTATGCTCCTAATGCATAAGACATCACTGGAAAACGCGGCCGCAGTCGCCAATAAAATTCGTAACCACATTGCTGACAGTGTTATCCAGTTTGACAAGGAGTCAATCAAGGTGAGCGTCAGCGTGGGAGTAGCAAGCTTGAAGAGAGGCGACATATCAAGCAGCTTAATCAATCGCGCCGATCGCGCCATGTACCAAGCCAAAGAGCTGGGACGCAACCGCGTCTGCACTGAAGTTCAACACTGAAGCTTTTGCCACCCAAAATAAAAAGGGTGCTCAAAGCACCCTTTTTATAGCGCACCTCTAACGGCGCCCCTTTTTACGTTGCTGGCGAAGCTGATCCGCCTTTTCTTCGGCACGTAAGCTTTTAATTTTGCGTTTTCGCAAACCCACAGCCTCATACACAACATTGGCAATTTTCTGGGGTAAAAACTCATACTGACCAGCTTTTAACCGTGACGGCATAAATACAGGTCCGAAGCGAACCCGTTTAAGCCGGTTAACCTGCAACCCTTGAGACTCCCAAAGACGTCGTACTTCACGGTTACGACCTTCTTTCAAACAAACGTAATACCAGTGGTTCACCCCTTCACCGCCACCATCAACAATGTCAGTAAATTGGGCGAAACCGTCTTCCAGCTCGACGCCCTCTTTCAGGTTTTCCAGCATCTGACCATCAGCTGTTCCCAATACCCGCACCAGGTACTCCCGATCAATTTCACTGGAGGGATGCATCAACTTATTGGCCAGCTCTCCATCTGTTGTAAACAGCAGTAACCCGGTCGTATTGATATCTAAACGTCCGACAATGATCCAACGCTCACCCTGCAGCTTTGGCAGTCGGTCAAAAACCGTTTTGCGTCCGTCCGGGTCGCTGGTTGAGCATACCTCACCCTCTGGCTTATTGTAGAGCAACAACCGCGTCGCACTCTCGGCGTTGTCCATTTTCACCGGGCGACCATCAACCTTAACCCGAGCCCTTGTGCTAATACGGTCACCCAGTGTTGCGACCTTATCATCGACAGTAATTCGGCCATCACTGATCCAGCGTTCGATTTCACGTCGTGAACCAAGCCCTAACCGGGCCAATACCTTTTGAAGCTTTTCGCCTTCACTCATAGCGGATAATTCTCAATATATGCGGGGATAACGGCTAACAACACAGCAGCATTTAAGAACCGAATGGTACAGGCATTAGCCAGACAGGCAAAGAGATCAGATAAAGGATTAGCGCTTTATCTTACGGCATCGTTTTGTTAGAGAAGCGAGCGTCAGTCACAGACACTCAGAAAACGACCGCTAACTAACAGCATCAGCGGCTGTTTCCAGTAATTGATTAGCCCAACCCATGGCCTGATCAAGCGAAGAAAACACATTCAAATGACTACGGCCGACCGTATTCATCACATTAACTTGAGTATCAGCGAAATGCTCAGAAAGTACAGGATATGCAACAATAGCGGTTGCCGCCACGTTTGATAATTTTGAATCCTTCAAGGTCATCATGCCGGTACCGCTATAGGAATAATCGTTTCGTCGATCAATAATCAATACCGACGGCTCTTCAAGCACTTCGTCAATCAAACTAATCAGCTTGCGCGACAACGCCCCATCAATAACCACGCCCTGATTAATCACTATAATTAAAATGCGCTCATGGACATGCTCAAAGAAGCCAAAATCAAAAGTGGTAACTTTCATGCTTTTATATTCAACAAATTAATATTTCACCCCTAAAACTACCCTAAAGAAATAGCTACTAACACTCCCCAAAAAGAGTACCTCTGACGCCAAAACTAAACCCGCTCAAATAATGTTGCTACACCCTGCCCCATACCGATACACATGGTAGCCACGCCCAAACTAGCTTCTTTGCTCTGCATGGCATTCAGCAAGGTAGTGCAAATACGAGCCCCAGAACAGCCTAGCGGATGCCCCAGAGCAATCGCGCCACCATTAATATTAACCTTCTCTTCGTAATCCGCTAATTCGAGCCCTTTTAACACGGCCAAAGACTGCGCAGCAAATGCCTCATTAAGCTCCAGAACATCGATATCCGCCAAACCAACCCCTGCACCTTTCAGCAACTTATGAACCGCTGGCACGGGACCAATCCCCATCACCGCCGGATCAACGCCAGCCACAGCCATAGCGCGCACCTTAGCAACAGGGCTTAGACCAAGCGCCTGCGCACGCTCTGCTGACAACACCAGCATCGCTGAGGCGCCATCGGAAATAGCCGAGGCGTTACCCGCCGTCACCGAACCACTGACGGGATTGAAAGCGGGCTTTAATTTTGCCAAGGCTGCTAAATTGGTATCCGGGCGAATCACCTCGTCATAATCAATCAACGTATTAAAGCCCTCAGCGTTATGCCCCTCAATCGGCACGATTTCATTGCTAAAGGCACCGGCATTTTGAGCGGCAGCGGCACGCTGATGAGAGCGCATAGCGAAGGCATCCTGTTGCTCTCTGGTAATGTCATACTGTGCGGCCAATAGTTCGGCGGTTAACCCCATCATTGCAGAACCTTTGGCGACGTAATGACACAATGAAGGATCGATATCTATTCCATGAGTCATGGCAACATGACCCATGTGCTCAACACCGCCAATGATAAAACAGTCACCATTACCGGACTGGATAGCCTGCACAGCATTATGCAATGCCGTCATGGAAGAGCCGCACAAACGATTTACCGTTTGTGCCGGTACCGTATGCGGGAGGTCGGCCAGTAACGTGACCATACGCGCAATATTAAGCCCCTGCTCCAATGTTTGATTCACACACCCCCAAATAACATCATCGATGGTGTTTCGGTCAATCGCCGGATTACGCTCAAGTAACGCTAATATCAGTTTTGCAGATAGTTGTTCGGCTCGTACATGACGAAAGGCTCCGCCTTTGGAGCGCCCCATGGGTGTACGGGCGCAATCGACAATTACCGCCTCTCTTGGATTTAAAGCCATCGCACTTTCTCCTTCGCTTCCTAGCTGAAAAACGACTGACCATTGGCAGCCATGTCACGCAGTTTATCGGTCGGCTGATAAAGCGGCCCCAAATGAGCATAGCTATCCGCCAGCTGGCAGAATTTATCCAACCCCATACTTTCCATATAACGAACTGCACCGCCGCGGAATGGTGGAAAACCAACGCCCATAATCAGTGCCATATCCGCTTCATTTGCTGAGGCAATAATGCCCTCTTCGATGCAACGCATCACCTCCAGACACATAGGGATCATCATACGAGCAACAATATCCTTTCGTTCCAGCTTCTGCACGCCATCCGGATGCAGTGCTGCCAACACCGCATCAACGCTGTCATCATTCAGTTTTTTTGGCTTACCCTTTTTATCCGTTTCATAGCGATAAAAACCCAAACCGGTTTTTTGTCCAAGCCGTTTAGCCTTAAACAACAAGCCTGGTGCCGATTCACCTTCGCTCGCCATACGGTCCGGAAACCCCTCTGTCATTACGGCCATACCGTGACAACAGGTATCTATACCAACCACATCCTGCAAATAGGCTGGCCCCATCGGCCAACCAAAACGCTCCATCACCTTATCAACCTGACGAAAATCAGCACCGTCACCAAGCAATAAATTGAAGGCATACAAATAGGGAAACAGCACACGATTAACAAAAAAACCGGGACAATCATTTACCACAATCGGCGTTTTTCCCATAGCCGCAGCATAAGCCACCACCGTCGCGATAGTCTGGTCACTGGTCTTACTGCCACGAATTACTTCCACCAATGGCATCACCGGCACAGGATTAAAGAAATGCATGCCACAGAACTGTTGCGGACGCTGCAGATTTCCGGCCAGCCGATCAATAGAAATTGTCGATGTATTAGACGTCAACACTGCGTTCTCAGCGACGATTTGCTCCGCTTCTGCTAATACAGCGGCCTTTACATCGGCCTTTTCGACCACCGCTTCAACTACCAGATTGGCTCCAGCCAACTCGGTCATATTCAACGTCGGCGAAATTGAGCCCATGATTTGCAACGCCCGCTCATTGCTGAGACGTTTTCGCTCGACCCGTTTATTCAACTGCTTACTGGCTTCGGAAATACCCAACTGCAGCGCCTGCGGGGTAATATCCTTCATCACAGCCGGCACACCTTTAAGCGCAGACTGGTAGGCAATGCCGCCACCCATAATACCGGCACCCAGCACCGCCGCCAGTTCCACCGGCAACGCCTGTTTAGCCGCTGCGCGTGCCTGTTTTTTCAACATTTGGCTATTGAGGAACAGGCCGATCAGGCAACGGCACACATCACTTTTCGCCAATTGTACAAAATACTCTGCTTCCATCTGCAGCGCGTCATCACGCTCCATTGCCGCTGATTTTTTAATCAGGTCAACCACCGCCATTGGCGCAGGGTAATGCGGTCCGGCTTTTTGGAAAATGACGGCCTGCGCCGTTTCAAAGGCCATCATCGCTTCCGTCTTACCCAGCTTAAGCGGGCCTGTTTTACGTGCTCGCTGCGCCTGCCAATCCAATTTCCCCGTATTGCATTGGTCTATCAGGTGAACAGCGGCAGCCCGTAACTTATCCGGCGACACAACGCTATCGACCGCGCCGACCTCTAGTGCTTTATCGGTACGGTTATTCTGCCCGGTCGCAATCCACTCCAACGCATTTTCTACGCCAATCAAACGTGGTAACCGAATGCTGCCACCAAATCCAGGAATAATGCCTAACTTGGTTTCAGGCAAACCAATTTTGCTGCCTTCAGCCATAATTCGATAATCGGTACTAAGCGCTATCTCACAACCGCCACCTAACGCTTCACCATTAATGACCGTAACCGTTGGCACAGGCAGCTCTTCAATATCGCGGAGAATATCGTGAGCTTGATTGAGGTAGCCGGTAATAACGTCGGCAGGGCCATCAAAAATAGGGAGGAATTCAGTGATATCAGCGCCCAGAATAAAACTGTCTTTGGCGCTTGCTAGAATCAAACCTTTAAGCCCAACACTCTGTTTCAACTCAGCAACGGCGGTGCGTAACTCAGTCAACGCCGCCTGACTAAGAATGTTAGCCTTGGCACCCTTCGCATCAAAACGTAATTCGATGATTCCATCAGCCAGACCTTCAAGCTGAACATGGCTTCCTGCAAACATATTGGCTTTCTCCTGCAATCGAGATAATCGCCCGGCGGGCAACAATTACACCTCAAACTGTCGTTTAAATGGCAGGGGGTGTCAACCAACAACAACGATAGTTTTAAAGGGCCTGTATTGCCGATAAAGCACGCATAATTGTTGCCAGGTCTTCACTATCACCCCTCTCGTGCCAGTAGATTGACGTGGTACCTAGACCCGCTTCAACCGCAATCACGTCGTCTGGCAATTGTGCGAGTAATTTGCTGATTAGATCGGTACTTTCAAAGCGATACAAACCGCCATGCCGATCATAAATCCAACCCGGTATTCTTAGCTCACTATTATCTCCAGTATGCCGGTGAAGCATCCAGGTGTGTTTTTTCTCAACGGGTTTTGTCTGGCGCGGCAACCGATAGGCAATGCAGCTAACCTGCTCGCCGGGGTATTCGAGATCATTAATTTTGACCAGCTTGACCAGCAACCCTTTCATCATGGCTTCGCGGCGTAACTTCATCTGCGCACGTTGGCGCGGCGAAGGCAAAATCCATAATGAGGAGCCTACAATTAATATTAGGGCGCAAATAATAATTATCGTTGTCATAAAAGCAGCGCTATTCTCAATAAAAGATGGAAAATTTGTTCCGAATTCCTATCATAAAGACTGGGGTCGGTTAACACTAGCAACTATTAGAAGTAGCCTGTCAAAGTTAATGTATTGTCGAGGTCTGTAATATGAACGAATACCAGCATATCCTGCTTGCCGTCGACCTGTCAGAGGACTCCCTCACACTTGCCAAGCGAGGTAAAGCATTAGCTGATCAAAACGACGCTAAACTTAGCCTTGTACACACCATTGAGCCGATCAATTTCGCCTATGGTGGTGACATTCCAATGGATTTATCGGCCATTCAGGAACAGCTTGACGAGCATGCTCATAAAAAAGTTGCTGAGTTTGCGAAGCAGTTTAATATCGAAGAACAAAATCAGCATATTGTCGTAGGGTTGCCACAAAATGAAATTCACCGCCTTGCCCGCGAGCTCAATGTCGACTTAATCGTCGTTGGAACTCACGGCCGACACGGGCTATCGTTGCTGCTGGGTTCCACCAGCAACGGCGTTTTACATGGCGCCGAGTGTGACATTCTTGCCGTCCGGGTGGGTAAAGACTCGTGAAACAGCCTATTGAGCAGTTAAAACGGACATTAACCGGCTCATTACTGTTAGTACTTGCGGTGCTCAGCTTTCAGTCACAAGCTACCGAGCAAAACTTAACCCAGGCGCGCAGTGATTATCAGTTAGCTCGCGACCTGCTTAGGCAAAAAGATTTTGGAGCCTACCTAACGCTACGAGAATCGCTTGCCGACTACCCACTTTACCCTTACCTGGAATACAGTTATTTAACGCAACGATTATCGGATGTACCGGCAAAGGACATCCAAGCGTTTATTAATACATGGCAGGATACACCACTAGCAACACGCCTTAAGCACCGTTGGTTGCGTCAACTGGCTAACAGCGAAGAATGGCGGCAATATTTAAACCATTTTGATAGCTCAATCACCAGCACAGAACTACGCTGCCACGCCCTGTGGGCTCAGCATAAAACAGGTAAAACCGACCGGGCACTTAAGCAAGTTCCATCACTATGGCTGGTAGGTTACTCACAGAGCGATGCCTGCGATCCCATTTTTAAGCTCTGGGAAAATCGCGGCTTACTCACCGACGAGATGGCATGGCAACGTTTTAAGCTAGCGATGCGTGCTGACAACCTAACCTTAGCGCGCTACCTGTCGCGTTTCATGTCGCCAAAACACCAGCATCTGAGCAAACTGTACCGTAACCTGTATGTTCACCCTGAACGGCTTAATAAGCCGGAGCAGTTCGATCTTAATAAGGCTGAGCACCGTAATATCGTTATCCATGCCTTTGAGCGGCTAATACGGCGCGATTCCCTACAGGCTTACCAGCTTTGGTCATCGTACCAACAAAGCCAGAAGTTCAATCCTCGCCAGATAACACTGACGAACCAGCATTTGATGCAGTGGCTAGCCCACCAGGACAACAGCCTCACCTACCAGAAAATGCTCGCCCAACACCCATCATTAATCACCACAGAGGTACTGGAAGCGGGTATTCGCCAAGCTGTGCGTCAGCAAGACTGGCCGCTGGTTATCAAGCTCACCCAACAACTGCCCATAGATAAACGCAACAGCACCCGTGCCCAGTATTGGCTGGCACGCGCTCAATTAGAAACCAAGGCATTAGATAAGAAGCTCATTCTAGAAAAAATGCGCTCATTGGCGCTACAACGCGACTACTACAGTTTTTTAGCCGCTGATTATTTACAGCAGCCCTACAAAATGAATGAGCAGCACTATAGTCTTGATGGCAATTTTCTCGAACGCTTTAAACAATTACCCGGGATTATCAGGGCCAGGGAACTACTGCATTTTGAACAAACAACGGCGGCCCGCCGAGAATGGTACCGAGCAACTCAAGGCTTCAACGATGACCAGCATTACACCGCTGCCCATCTTGCTGAGAAAATAGGCTGGCACAGCCAGGCTATTCGTTCAGCCATTGCCGCAAAACGCTGGCATGACCTTAAGCTGCGCTTTCCTCTCAGCTTTGAAGACAACTTCGAAGAAACCGCCCAGCTGCGTCAGTTAAACAGCAACTGGCTGTTTGCTATGGCAAGGCAGGAAAGCGCTCTCACCGCTGACGCCGTCTCCCACGCGGGAGCTCGGGGATTAATCCAAATGATGCCCGCGACAGCTAAAAACGTCGCTCGAAAACATAAAATCCCCTACCACTCACGCCAACAGCTGTTTGATCCGGAAAAAAATATTGAGCTCGCCAGTGCTTATCTCAGCTCACTGATTGAGCAATTTGATGGCAATAATATCTATGCCACAGCCGCCTACAATGCCGGCCCTCACCGTGTCGAAAAATGGCTCAAAAACACAGCGCACCTGCCAATTGATGTATGGATTGAAAGCATCCCCTTCCATGAAACCCGTCAGTATGTAAAAAATGTTCTAACTTACAGCGCTATTTACGCATATCGGCGTAACCAATCCAGCCTGCAAATGGCCACTGTTAATTACTTACCCAAGCAATCCGCTACTGTTGAATAAAAGCAGCCCCATAGACTACCGAAATTGAAAATTTCTAATAAACTAAATCAGTGGCCGTGTTCTAAATAATAATAACGGGAAAGCGTAATGGACAAGAATAATGTGTTGCTGGCACGGCAACCCATCTACGACAGGGAGCTGGGCATTTATGCCTACGAGTTACTTTTTCGTTCAAATAAACATGAACTGGCCGCCGATGTTGGAGCGGATGCCGCAACCTCAACAGTCTTTTTAAATGCATTCTCTGAAATAGGTATCCACAACGTTGTTGGTGACCAGCTTGCTTTTATCAACTTTACCCGTAATTTGCTGCTTAACCCGCCCCCCTTTACCAACGCTGAAATTGTCATCGAAGTGCTGGAAGATGTTGAGCCCGACGAAGATGTCATAAAAAGTCTGAAAATATATAAGGATCAAGGCTTCATCATTGCTCTGGATGACTTTGAGTATCACGAATCTCGGCAACCCTTAGTGGATTTGGCAGACATTATCAAAATTGACGTCATGGCTCTTAGCGAGCAACAAATCGCTGAGCACGTAACACGTCTTAAAATCCCTGGAATTACCTTATTAGCAGAAAAAGTCGAAACCCAGGAGATGTATAACTACTGTAAAGACTTGGGCTTTGATTACTTTCAGGGTTACTTTCTGAGCCGACCCAAAGAAATGAAGGGCAGCAAGCTGCCCGCCAACAAGCTGGTGGTGATGAAATTAATTGCCGAATTGCAAAACCCAGACACCAGTCCTCAGCGATTACACGACACAATATCAAAAGATCCTAGTTTAAGTTTCAAATTACTGCGCATGATTAATTCAGCCGCTTATCGGCGCGCCAACAAAATCGAATCCTTATTGCGTGCAATTATCCTCTTAGGCGAAAACGATATCCGCCGCTGGGCTAGCCTGCTGGCACTATCACAACTCGATGATAAACCTCACGCCTTAAGCGAACTAACAATGATTAGGGCGAAAATGTGTGAATACATTGGCAGCCACATCAACCAGCAAATGAGTAATCTTTTTTTCACCGTTGGCTTACTCTCTATGATGGAAGCTTACTTTGACTCACCGATGGACGAGTTACTCAAATCAATGGCATTGAGCGAGGAGATTGAACAGGCATTACTCAACCATGAGGGTATTCTGGGCTTCGTATTAAAAACAGCGACCGCCTATGAGCGAGGAGATTGGGCCAACATCGATTGGAGTACGCTGACACAAAACCACCTGTCTATCATGGATGTGAAGCAAGCCTATATGGACAGTCTGCGGTGGCACCGAGAAGATGGCGCCCAACTATGAACGAACCGCTCATCGACATTGGGGTCAATTTAACCAGTTTTAATCATGACAAACACGACGACATCATCGAACGCGCTCAACAGGCCTCCGTTGAGCATTTAATTTTAATTGGCAGCGATATTGGCGACAGCCAAACTACTGTTACTTTGGCTAAGAAATACCCGAATTGCTTCGCCACTGCCGGCATTCATCCACACCAGGCAAAAACCTTTACGAATTCAAGCCTTGACCTGATTCGCCAGCTAGCTGCCCAGCCCCAAGTAAAAGCTCTGGGCGAAATGGGGTTAGACTTTAATCGCAACTATTCCCCTCAACCGCAACAATTGAGCTGCTTTGAAGCTCAGCTCGAGTTAGCTACTGAGCTAGGCCTGCCCCTCTATTTACATCAGCGTGATGCTCACCAGGATTTTTATGCGTTAATAAAGCGTTACCGCTCTCGAATTAGCAACGCCGTGATTCACTGTTTTACGGGCAACGAACACGAGCTGGCTGACTACCTTGAGCTTGATTTACACATCGGTATTACGGGCTGGATCTGTGATGAGCGTCGCGGGCTACACTTGCAGAACCTTATTTCAAAAATCCCGGCAAACCGGCTCATGCTGGAAACCGATGCTCCCTACTTATTACCGCGTGATTTGCGGCCAAAGCCTAAAAAAGGTAAAAATGAGCCCTGCTACTTACCGCATATATTAACGAGAGTCAGCCACTGTTTAGATCAGGACAAAAATGCAGTGGCTGCGCTGACAACAGCCAATGCCAAACGCTTCTTTAATATAAGTGAGAATAACCACTAGAAATCACTCAACCAACGCTCGGTAATCGCTGGTCAGCAAAGGGAAGATTTAATAATAACGCGACCGACTCCTTCTCTGGCGCAGGCTTTCCAAAATAAAAGCCCTGCATTTCACAGCAACCTTTATCACGCAAATATTCAACCTGATACTCATCCTCAACCCCTTCGGCAATTAAGTTAAGCCGAAGGCCACTGGCCATTGCGATAACCGCATCAACAATACACGCATCATCGCCATCTTTTTCAATTTCATTGACAAAAGACCGATCAATTTTCAGCGTATGGATAGGTAGTTTTTGTAAATAACTGAGTGAAGAATAGCCTGTACCAAAGTCATCAATGGCAATCTGAACACCTAACTCATTGAGCTGCATTAACTTTTTAATGGAATTTTCCATATCCTGCATAATCAGGTTTTCAGTAATTTCCATCTCCAAATCATGTCCGGATAAACGGTTCTCTCTGAGCACCTCGTGCACTAAGCCAATAAAGTTTTTATGCTCAATTTGCATGGACGATAGATTAATCGCCATACGGACATCATGGATACCCTGCTCACGCCAATTACTCAATACACTGCAAGCTTTGCGTAGCACCCATTCACCAAGTGGTAAAATTAATCCCGTTTCTTCAGCAACGGAAATAAAATCCGTCGGCGAAATCATACCAAACGAGGGATGCTGCCAGCGCACTAATGCTTCAAAGGCGACAATACGGCCACTGATCACATCTATTTGCGGTTGAAAATGAAGTACAAACTGCTCACTCTCCAGCGCCTTACGCATATCGCGCTCTAACGATAAACGCTGCATCGTGGCTTCATTCATTTCACGGCAATAAAACTGGTAATCGTTCTTACCACGCCCTTTGATATGGTACATCGCAATGTCAGCATTTTTAACCAACGAATCCATACTGGATCCATCCTGCGGATACATCGCAATACCCACACTGATCGTTACATAAATTTCCTGCCCTTCAATGGTAAAGGGCTGGCGCAGCCTTTCGATTATTTTCTTGGCCACAACCGTAGCATCATCTTTGCCATCAACTTCTGGCATTAGCAACGTAAACTCATCACCACCAAATCGAGCCAGCGTATCACCATCACGCAAGCAACCCTGCAGGCTTTGACTAACCAGCTGTAATAACTCATCTCCGTAAATATGGCCAAGGGTATCATTAATCAACTTGAAACGATCAAGGTCGAGAAACATAACGGCCATTTGATGGCCTGCTCGTTTTGCTTGTGCAACAGCAAGGTTGAGGCGGTCTTTGAATAGTGCTCGGTTTGGCAAACGCGTTAACAGATCGTGATACGCCTGGAAATTAATGGTGCGCTCGGCCTCTTTGCGATCAGAAATATCTCGCGCAACCCCATAAATACCGACCTCTGTCGCACCATCACTGTCAGTCTCGGCTTCATCGTCCGCCTGCAATTCAATAGGAATTGTTTTAATTTCAAAAAACCGCGGAGGACGGTCGCCATCCCGGGACTTAAAACGTAACTCCACATTACGCGGCGAGGTATCCGCAGCAGCACGGGGACTAAACACATAACTCGCCTGTTCGGCGTCAGCAATAAAAACAAGATCCCGGTAATGCATACCGATCAGCTCTTCTTTAACATACCCTAACAGCTCAGCAATACGATCATTAACAAAGGTAAAATACCCTTTATTATCAATCATATAAACAATATCAGGGGAGCTGTTAACAAGATACCGGTGAAGTTTCTCGGAACGCGCCAGGCGATCATTCATCACCTGATTCTGGCATTCCAGTTGTCGCGCATTAAGCGCATTTTCGACCGTGTGCAACAGGTCTTCTGGTACGTAGGGCTTACGGATATAGTCATAAGCACGACTTTTTAGTACCTGTGACATGGCGTCAAAGCAAGTTTCACCACTCACGACAATAACCGTGGTATTAAGCTCTCTCTCTTCAACAAAATCCATTACCTGATGGCCACTGAAACCAGGCATTTTAAGATCCAAAAGCATTAGATCAACATCATGTTCAAGCAAGCGCTCGGTTGCTTGCTGGCCACCTAGTGCAGTGATTACGTTATAACCACTACCAACCATCAAGTCCTGTAGGCTTTGCAACATGCGGGGCTGATCATCAACCACCAAAACCAGTTCGTTTCGCTGCATTATGATTCCTTAACTACACATCAGTTACCCGCTACCGAAATCATTCTGTTTCTTCGGTAATTCTGGGAATCAGTATTTCAAAGCGCGTTCCGTTTTTGGCGCTACTCCGACAGCTTACGGATCCCTCCAATTCATCAATTAAATGTTTCACGATACTCAAACCGAGCCCCGCATGGCCGCCACCTTTAGTTGTCTCCACAGGAGTAAACAACTTTTCCTGCACAGCTGAAGGCATACCTGGTCCATTATCAGCAATGACGATTTCAACATAATTACGCCCGTTCAAGTTTACCAGCGCTTGCGTTTCAATCGTGATCTGCCCCGAGGCTGGCAGTGCCTCCGCCGCATTTTTTATCAAATTAGTTAAAATTTGTTTAATCGCACTGGGGTTACTTTCAATCGCCACCATACTGCTATCTAAATCAGTAACAGCCTCAACCCCCGTTGTCGCAAAGAGTGACGACCGGAAAATTTTTAAAAGGTCGATTATCTGGCTATTAATATCAACAAGCCGCGTACCGTCAGCCGTCACATGATGGCCAGCAATACCCGGCAACTGCAAAAGGATATTACCGGCACGATCCAGCTCATCACGGATAATCTGCAACTCTTCCTTTACCGCATCATTTTCACCAATTCTAGAACTCAGAATATGGACATAGTTTTTAACTATGCTGAGCGGATTATTCACTTCGTGAACAATTTCACGGGCTTTGGCCTGAAAATAATCACAGTCATCGTCATGCTGCTGTTGCTGCTGCTGTTTATGCTTTAACTGCGTAAACAGGCTATAGGAAGCCTCATTAGCAAACATCTTCCACAGTTGTAATTGCTGATCAACCTGGCTGGCCGCCTTGGCCGTTATACCCACCACCAGAACACCCATGGCGTGCTGATCAAGAATCAAAGGCAAACAGACAAAGTGCTTACTGTGCGTCATTTTTAGCAATTGTCGATCCAAAACGCTGGCAGGAGCACTGGAATCAACCGGCAGGGAGTTCAAAACTCGTTTTTCTACAAAACAACGGCCAATCAGGCTGTTTGCCGATTGTAGCCCAACCTCAATCTCCGCAATTTGTTGATCATCATCGCCTAACGGGTCTCCAACCAGCTTATCGGTCTGCTCCGTTAGCTTAAAAAACAGGCTGTTCTTGCTGTTAAACAAAATACCCAGGCTCTTGCGTATAGCGTGTTTGACCGCCAGTTCGCCGTCGCTATGGGACAGATCCTGTCGCACACCGTTAAGTAACGCAATCTCACGCACTTTGCCAGCTAACTCAACCTGCTTATCTTCATCGCTGGGTAATAATCCCAGGCTATCACCCGATAGATCACCTAAATCAATATCCATAGACTCGGCGATCTCTATCACTTCTAAACGAGCTTTTTCGAGTAACTCTTCGACGAGCCCCTGGTTCAAATCAAACAGCTTAAGAGCTGCAGCGAACCCCTCAGCATCCGCATCGGGGCGATACTGAGACAAACGACTGGCGACGGCCAGAATTTTGATTAAATGATGAGCATCCTGAAGCTCTTCAATTGGCTCATTTTGATACAACACCGCATCGCCAATTAAACAATCGCTACCCCAGCTAGAGACGATCCAGGCCCCGGCTTGATAACGACTGCCACCAAAATGCTCGCACTCTAATGCCACTAACTGAGCTTCGCTTTCAGCTAAATCGGCAATTTCAGTGTATTGGTCGTGGTAGTTATTGGAAAATATTAACGACCCGATATTATGAATCAGGCCAGCGAGATAAGCTTCGTCTTTATTGGCATAACCGGTAAGGTGCGCTAACACACTACTCAACTGCGCGCACGTCAAGGAATCACGCCAAAATACCTTTTGGCGTCGCGCGCTGGCATTATCGAAACGTGAAAAAAACTGTTGGACCGAGGCAGTAATAGCAATAGTCTTGATCGTTTCCAATCCTAACATGACCAAAATGCGCTCAAGGGGTAACACGTTCCCCTGCCCCCCGTAATAAGCTGAACTAGCAGCTGAAACAATACGAGACGTTAATGAGGCATCTTGTTTAATAAGTTCAGATAAACGATCGAACGCAACAACTTCAGTGTGAGCTGCATCCAGAAACAGCACTAAAATTTGCGGCAGTGTCGGTAGTTTATTTATATCAATATCTGCGAACAGATCGTCAAAATTTTCTGCAATCATAGTCTTTGTTATTATCACAACATCCACTGTCGTCGCTTATAAAACGACCATACAGCTGGCCAAACCCTCAGCTAACTATAGCCCTCGGATAAGTATTGTCAAAAAATGTAATAAATTGTAGGCATTAACCATTTGTTACAACTACTCGCTAGCCTATTAATAAAAAAACTAGTTAACTTGCTGTATGCACTCCCTGTGTCGATGGTGCTAAAATGCAGAAATAACAATCCAAAAAAAACAAATTATCGATGTCAAACCACCCGGCGAAGCCACAACAACATCAAACTGAACAGGCTAAAACAGCCATGGCTATCGCTATTACTAGCGGTAAGGGCGGTGTCGGTAAAACAAATATTACTTGCAACCTGGCGCTTGAACTGACAAGAAAAGGACACAAAGTCTGTATTTTTGACGCAGATACCAGCCTCGCCAACATTAATATTCTACTCGGCTTAACCCCTGAATTTACCCTTGAGCAGTTTCTTAATGGCGAAAAGAGTATTGAAGATATTCTTTTAAGCGGTCCGGAAGGCGTAAAAATTGTTCCCTCCGCCAGCGGTATTGCTGAGCTCGCAGAGCTGCAAGCCGATCAGCAATCAAGAATTGTCGAAGGCCTGCGCGCGCTCGAGCAGCAGTTTGACTACATCCTGATTGATACAGCCGCCGGCATTAGTGATAACGTCATTCGTTTCCTACAGTCAGCACAGTACGCCGTTGTGGTGATCTCGCCGGAGCCGACCTCGCTCACCGATGCGTTCTCACTCATAAAAGTATTACAACGCCGCAACTACGATAAACCTATTTACACGCTGGTTAACATGGCGAAAAACTACAAACACAGCATGGATGTGTTTAAGCGTTTCTCGCATGCCGTTAATAAATATGTCCACCTCAAGATTCGCTACCTTGGCTACATCCCTATGGATGCCGCGATGCGCAGTGCTGTGGCCGCTCAATCACCGGTTGTTCTGAGTGAGCCGCGCTCACCGTCTGCACGATGCATGACGCTACTGACCCAAATACTTTTAAAACACTTTAAAGCAGATAGCGAGGAAAACCAGAGCGTCAGTGAGTTCTGGAACAGTCAAGCAGCGGATAACGAGCCAGCACTCAGCTCAGTTGAAACAGCCGGCACCCATATTAAACCCTCAAACCACAATATGGGCATCATTGAAGCGCAAAAAATTAAAGAGGTTAACCGAATTCTGGAGCTGGCCACCGACGCCCTTAATAATCAGGATTTTAGTCAACAACAGACTGAAGAACTGCTTACCAGCTCACTAAAAAACCACCTTGAACAATTTGGCACGCTGCCCGATGATGTCATGTCATTACTGCCAAAAATTCAGCACAACGCTGAATCTGAAGCGAAGGCAAGTATCACAAAAACATCAGACGAAATACGCATTTCAGCAGTCCAAAACCCATCGCCAGAAAGAACAGTCACCAACGATCCAGAGTCTACACCTCCAGTTGAGAAAACGCCGCTAATGACAACACACACAAGCCCCGTTGACGCCTTAAGAGAAGAGATTGACAGACTGGTCAGCGATGCTATTCGCACCAAAAAAGAATTGGCAGAACTGTCCTCCTATTTAAAAGACCAGTACCGCGCGCTCTATAATACTGACCATTTAGTATCAAATAAAACGCACGACTTAAGCTCTTCAGAAACAAAGCCCCAACAAATGTCATCAAATAAACAACGTGAAGACCAGCTTGCCTTAAAGCAAAGCATTCGCTACGCGTCAGCGGTGGACAGCAAAAGCTGAGCCGGCTTTAAGCCTCCCGCCTCTGTGTCGTCGCCATTAGCCATCTCTTCACAGAATCCAGCAAAAGCCTGCTGCTGCCGATAGAACTCAACCAAAGATTCAGCGAACTGCTGAGCCCTTAGCGGTAAACCGCTGCGCAAATAACGTGCAACTTGTAATCGAACCTTCTCAGTAAATACAGAACTGTCATACTCACTGATATTCAGGTTATCAACACTCACGCGAAAGTTAATACCCGCCGCCACTGAAAAAATGCACTCCAGCGCCTGTGGTTTCACCTCAACCCCTTCAAAAGCCCTTTGCTGGTCGAGACAACGCCCATCAGGCTCATACCAGTATCCAAAATCCACCCGCCGCCGGCGCTCAACACCGGCAATACACCAGTGACTTATTTCATGCAATGCACTGGAAAAATAATCGCGGGTAAACACAATACGATGTAACTCGTCCTCTTTTGTCGCAGGTAAATAAATCGGCTCTTCACCACCAGCGACCAACTCCGTGCCATAAGTCCCGATAAATAAATCATTAAAAAGCTGAACCAGCTCATTGGCACTTCGCATAACAACACCCAGTGAGTTTAAAGTTGAAGCGCGATTCTAGGCTGAGCCAAGGACGCGTCTCAAGCGTAAACAACAATATGAAATAAAAAATGTCTTATAATTTAGGTAAGTCTCAAAACTGAATCGAAGTTACTCTGAAACTACTGAGGTTTGGCCATGAATGACAACAAAAGCACTCAGCACCGTCCGGCTAAAGCGCCTGTCATTGATTTGTTTTCTAAACAATCGCTACAACCCGGAGAGGAACAACGCCTGTTGCGCATATGCCCGGAACTCGATGACATTAGCATGCTCTATTCCAACGATGCCCACGCAGGCAAGGTTTTTAAGCTGAGGCTAATTGCTTGGGGGCTCCAGAAGAATGGTGATATTGTCGGGCTCGTACCCTGGTTAAACAGTGTCACGGCTTGCCCAACCCTCACAGATCCTTTGAATGGTCATTGGGAAGGTTATTATGACGGCCTCAGCGGCGAAGTGTTTTATGATGCACTTCCCCATAAAGCCATCGAACTACAGGCTGCCTACGATTATTTCTGCGAACACCATCCTTATTCCTCACAAAACGCTGAAATCGACCCGGTTATTCAAGAAATACCTGACCAAATAGGCACTCACGCGGTATTCAATCATACTGTTCAAAATACTTTTTTTGTTACCGCTGTCTTTAGCTGGCAGCTACACCAGCAGGGGCTAGTGGAAGGTATGCTGATTGATCCTGCAAAGGTAGAAAAAACACCGGTGCTGGCTGGCGATGACTCACTTTACCCTGTCAGCAGCAGCCCAGGATTTAAATATTTTTTTCAATACGCGATCGCTAATAAAATAAAAAATCAGGATCCTGATGCGCTAAAAGCCATGTCCGCTATCATTAAGTGTTAATACCGATAGCGCTTTTTCAATGGCGACATCAGCCGCCTTTACGTATGAGATAATAAAAACAGCCATCCTGATTCAAGTTTTCAACAAGGCTATGCCCTAGAAATTGACAAAACTTGGGGATATCTCGCTCAGTAGAGGGGTCGGTTGCAACAACCTCTAACAAATCACCATCAGCCATCTCACGGACTTTATTGTGTAACATCATCACTGGCTCAGGGCAAAATAACCCTTTCGCATCCATGTGGTGACTCGCTTGCTGTTCAAAAATACTCATCGCTACTATCAGTGCCTTACTTTTCAAAGTGCCCAATTATAGCACGTCTTTAACCGGGCAATATGCAACCATTAGTCAACAACAGCGAACAAATTCAGCAACTCGCTTTACAGCTGCATTAAGGTTTTCTAAGTGTGTATGACCGGATCTAACGCGTGGTTTGAAATCATGATCCCCGTCCGGCAACCAACACCACTCAACTGTTGGGGGTAAATCGTATTCAGCAACCTCTAACTTATTCCCCAGCGCATCTCGCTCACCCTGCACGAACAAGGTTGAGCACTTGATGGCTGGCAAATGTTCAGTTCTTAAAGACTCAGGTTTGCGAGCGGGGTGGAAAGGATAACCCAAGCAAACAAGCCCTTTCACAGGTTGCTGCGCGGCAACCACACTTGCCATGCGCCCTCCCATTGATTTACCACCAATGACCAGCTTCTCCGAACCACCCAAATCAGCAAGAATTTCACGCCAGCTTTGCAGCAAAACAGCTTGTTTATCAGGCGGCCTTTTTTTACCCGTTATGCGCCGCTGCTGCATATAGGGAAACTCAAAACGAACCACTTCGACACCTTGTTGGGCAACGCCTTCGGCAACAAAATCCATGAATTCGCTATCCATTCCTGCGCCGGCACCATGCGCCAACACCAACCGTTTATTACCACTATCACCATTAATTATGTAGCGCATCACTCGTATTGTTTTTATCAGTCCGAATTTTCAGGTAGAATGTCCGCCGTTTTGATTTAGATCAAGCTGCGACATTTTGTCGCACGTATCATGCGCAGCAAGTCGTACTTATAAGTTCGTTTAATAAGTCCGTCGAGCAAAATTTCAACCTCATCTCTTGTCTATATACAGGGAATTAAATGAGCACCATAACTGAACACCCAACCTATAATTACGACATTGTTCGTAAATTTGCCATCATGACTGTTGTCTGGGGCATCGTAGGCATGTCTGTTGGCGTTACCATCGCTTCACAGCTGGCCTGGCCTAATGTCATGTACACTGACTTCGAGTGGCTGACCTATGGTCGCCTGCGTCCTCTGCACACCAACGCGGTTATTTTCGCATTTGGTGGCTGTGCATTGTTCGCAACCTCCTACTACATTGTGCAGCGCACCTGTCAAACAACCCTGTTTGCTCCCGGGCTTGCCAAATTCACCTTCTGGGGCTGGCAACTGGTTATCATTCTTGCCGCAATCAGCTTACCAATGGGCTTCACCAGCTCTAAGGAATACGCTGAACTGGAATGGCCAATTGATTTACTCATTGCTGTTGTTTGGGTCAGCTACGCAGTTGTGTTCTTCGGCACAATCGTAAAGCGTAAAGCTAAACACATTTACGTAGCAAACTGGTTCCTGGGTGGCTTCATCCTGACTGTTGCCGTTCTGCACATTGTCAACAGCATGGCTATCCCTGTTAGCTTGACTAAATCCTACTCTGTTTACTCAGGCGCAGCAGACGCCATGATTCAATGGTGGTACGGGCACAACGCTGTAGGCTTCTTCCTCACAGCCGGCTTCCTGGGCATGATGTACTACTTCGTACCTAAGCAAGCTGAACGACCCGTTTATTCTTACCGCCTGTCAATCGTACACTTCTGGGCACTGATCTGTACTTACATCTGGGCTGGCCCTCACCACCTGCACTACACAGCACTGCCTAACTGGACACAGTCCCTGGGCATGATCATGTCTTTGATCCTGCTGGCTCCATCCTGGGGCGGTATGATTAACGGTATCATGACGCTGTCTGGCGCTTGGGAAAAACTGCGTACCGATCCAATTCTTAAATTCCTGGTGGTCTCCTTATCCTTCTACGGTATGTCTACCTTCGAAGGCCCAATGATGGCGATTAAGACGGTAAACGCACTTTCTCACTACACTGACTGGACTGTTGGTCACGTTCACTCTGGCGCATTAGGCTGGGTTGCGATGGTTTCCATCGGCTCCCTGTACCACTTGATCCCTGTGATGTTTGGTCGCAAAAGCGGTGACATGTTCAGCACAGGTTTGGTAAACGTACACTTCTGGCTGGCCACAATCGGCACCGTACTGTACATCGCTGCGATGTGGGTGAACGGCATCATGCAGGGTCTGATGTGGCGCGCATTTAACGATGACGGCACCCTGACCTACAGCTTCGTGGAATCTGTTGAAGCCAGCTACCCAGGTCACATGATTCGCGCCATTGGTGGCATGATCTTCCTGAGCGGCATGCTGATTATGGCTTTCAACGTTTATAAGACTGCTAAAGCACCACGCCCTGCTACTACAGCTGGCACCGAAGCCGTAGCCTAAGGACTATTAACAATGAATCATGAAATTGTAGAAAAAAATATTGGCCTGATGGCCGTTCTCGTGGTCATCGTCATCAGTCTCGGTGGCCTGGCCGAAATCGTACCGTTGTTTTTTATTAAACAAACAACCGAGCCTGTGGAGGGCCTTAAGCCCTTCGCAGCACTGGAACTGGAAGGTCGTGACATTTACATCCGTGAAGGTTGCACAACCTGTCACAGCCAGATGATCCGCCCATTCCGCTCAGAAACTGAGCGTTATGGTCACTATTCTGTTGCCGGTGAAAGTGTTTACGAGCACCCATTCCTGTGGGGCTCAAAGCGTACAGGTCCTGATCTGGCCCGCGTAGGTGGTCGTTATAGTGATGAGTGGCACCGTGCTCACCTGTACAATCCTCGTGACGTGGTACCAGAATCCAACATGCCTAAGTTCCCTTGGTTATTTACGGCCAAGTTAGATGGCAAGTACACAGCTAAGAAAATGGAAGCTCTACGCGCAGTCGGCGTCCCTTATACCGATGAAGACATTGCTGGCGCCTCCAAAGCTGTAAAAGGCAAAACTGAAATCGATGCTCTGGTTGCTTACTTGCAGCAGCTTGGCACGGTTATTCAGACTAAACGTTAAAAACAGGCTAATACGATGGACGCAACAGATCTGCGCGGCATAACAACGTTACTCGTCATGATTGCTTTTCTTGGCGTTTGTTACTGGGCTTACAGCTCAAAACAGAAGAAACGCTTTGACGAGGCCGCGCAGCTGCCTTTTGCTGACGACGACAAAAACGATATAAACAACGATTCCGATCAGGAGAAATCCAACCATGAGTAGTTTTTGGAGCGCATGGATTATCATCATCACGCTGGGTACGATTGCTTTTTGTGCCTGGTTACTTATTGGAAACCGCAAAGGTATGAAGAATGCCGGTGAAGATGTATCCACCACCGGTCACACCTATGACGGTATTGAAGAGTACGATAACCCGCTACCACGCTGGTGGTTCCAGGGCTTTATTATTACTATTATTTTTGCCCTGGGCTACTTGGTTCTTTACCCGGGTCTGGGCTCTTTCAAAGGTGTACTGGGCTGGACTCAGGAAGGCGCTTGGGAAGAGGAAATTCAAGAAGCGGAAGAGCAGTTCGCCTCGCTATACGCCGGCTGGGCAGCCATTCCGGTTGAAGAATTAGCCAAAGATGCCTCAGCACTACAGTCTGGCGGTCGTATTTTTGCCAGCTACTGTTCTGTTTGTCACGGCACAGCGGCAACAGGCGCTTACGGTTTCCCGAACTTGACTGACAACGACTGGCTATACGGCGGTAGTGGCGCAACAATCAAAGAAACCATCATGAACGGTCGTAGCGGCGCAATGCCAGCCTGGCTAGACATCATCGGTGAAGACAACGTAAAAGCAGTAACTGCACACGTTGTGACACTGAGCGGTGGCGAGGCCGATGCTGCGATGGCTGAAACTGGTTCACAGGTGTTTGGCACTTACTGCGCAGCCTGTCACGGCGCTAACGGCAAAGGCAACCAGGCTCTGGGCGCACCGAACCTGACCGACAACATCTGGATTTACGGCGGTTCTGCTGAACAGATTGCCCTGTCTATCCGTAACGGCCGAGTTGGCAACATGCCTGCTCACAAGGACTTCCTTGGCAATGACAAGGTTCACTTGGTAGCAGCTTACGTTTACAGCCTGTCCAACAAATAATCATAATTTAGGCCCCTATAACGGGGAGCACAGCTCCCCGTTATGTTAAACTAGTTCAGAAAATTTATTGCCCACCTCAGATAGACTGAAAACACACTTCAATAATCTGTAAAATGATCGGAAAACCATCCGGCAACTTAAAACAGGCAAACAATGAACGACAAAATCCCGCTTCAAGACGTCGATAACTCCGACGACGCAGTGCAGCAGGTTGAAACAGAAGCTTTCGACCTTTACGAAAAACGCGAAAAAATATATACCCGCAAAATCAAAGGTTTTTATCAAAAGGTCCGTCTCTATACTGGCTGGCCGTTGTTGCTGGGTTATTTTTTATTGCCATGGATTAATTGGAACGGACGTCCATCAGTCTTCTTTGACTTGCCTAACCGTCAATTCCACATCCTTGAATTAACCTTCTGGCCAAAGGACTTCATCCTGTTATCGGCCATTTTAATTATCTCCGCTTTTGCCCTCTTCACCATCACCACTTGGCTGGGGCGTGTCTGGTGTGGTTATACCTGCCCACAAACGGTATGGACCAGCATTTTTATGTGGGCCGAGCAGTTTGCTGAAGGTAGCCGTAACCAGCGAATGAAACTCGATAAAGCCCCCTGGTCAGTTAACAAGCTATTACGTAAAACCCTGAAACACACTATGTGGGTAGGCGTGGCAGTACTGACCGGTTTGACATTTGTTGGCTACTTCAGCCCTATCCGCGAGCTATCTCTCAACCTGCTCACCTTTGACTTAGGCCCATGGGAAGCTTTCTGGATTTTCTTCTTCGCCTTCGCAACTTACGGTAATGCCGGCTGGATGCGTGAGCAAGTGTGTCTGTACATGTGCCCTTACGCCCGCTTCCAATCTGCGATGTTTGATCGTGATACGCTGATCGTATCCTACGATCCTGAGCGTGGAGAATCCCGAGGCCCTCGTAAAAAAGAAGATGATTACAAAGCCATGGGGCTTGGTGATTGTGTTGACTGCCAGGTCTGTGTACAGGTTTGCCCGACCGGTATTGATATCCGTGATGGCCTGCAATATGAATGTATTAACTGTGCGCTCTGCATTGATGGCTGTAACGAAATCATGGACAAAATGGGTTATGAACGTGGCCTGATTAGCTATACGACGGAAAACCGCTTGGAGCATAAGCAAGAGCACAAAGTCCGACCCAAATTACTTGGCTATGGTGCGGTACTGGTATTTATGATCGTTGCCTTTACCTTAACCATTTTAAGCCGCGATGAGCTTGAACTGGATATTAACCGTGACCGAAGCACCCTTTATGGCACAACCATTAATGGTGAGATTGAAAACAGTTACGCCCTTAAGGTACTCAACAAAACTCAAGATACTCAGCGCTACCTAATCAGCGTAGAAGGTATCGAAGGGTTGGTCCTGGATGGCAGAACTCAACTTGAGCTGGCTCCAGGCGAATTGACTGAGGTTTCATTACGCGCCATTATTGCTCCGGAGAAGTTGCCGGCCAGCAATATGCAAATTGAGTTCTTTGTTACCTCAGAGGATCAAAGTGCCCAAGTCAGCGAAGAATCTCGTTTTATTGGTCCAAGCATCCGATAACCACCTACAAAAGATGGGCAGTAAAAGCTGCTCATCTTTCTGTTTCCCATAAGAGCAACTATTTTGAATACATCTCAACCAACCCCTTGGTATCGCCAATTCTGGCCCTGGTTTATCATCGCCCTACCCGCAACCGCTGTCATTGCCAGCCTTTACACCGTTTACATCGCAGTGTTAAATCAGCCGACCATGGTTGAGGACAATTACTACCAGCAGGGTTTGAGCATCAACGAGCGTATCAAGCAGGACCAGCAGGCCAGCTATTTGATGCTACAGGCTAACTTGTCATTTTCAGAACAGACTCGACAGGTTAACGTCTATCTGAGCGGTAATCATAAACCGCTGAAAAATCTTATACTCACCATTACTGGTGTCGGTGATCAAAAGCTTGATCGCAGTTACAAACTCAAGGCGGTTAACAACCAACTGTTCAGCACAGAGCTTGATGAGCTACCCGAAGGACGTTTTCACATTTCGCTGGAACCCAGTCATCGTGAATGGCGCCTATTGGCCGAAACCAGGTTACCGCGTCAACAATCACTGACTCTACTCAGCAACACGGATATCAAACCCGTCAGCCGTCCTGATACTGACGAAGGCATGTTAACGCCGATCAATGAGTAACACCGGCCCATCCCTCGCCTGTTATCACTGTGGGCTGCCAGTGCCTGCAGATGCTGATTATTCAGTTGAAATTAAAGGTGTACAACAGGCCATGTGCTGCCCAGGCTGCCAAGCCGTTGCCAGCACCATTATCAGCACCGGACTGGATCAGTACTATCAATACCGTACCGATTTGGCAGTCACTCCCAAACCGTTAGAAGACGAGCTGCTCGATGAGCTAGCTCTCTATGATCGCAGCGATATCCAACAGGATTTTGTCACCCAACACGCTGACGGCCAAGTCGAAGCTATTTTTCTTGTAGAGGGCATTACCTGCGCTGCCTGCGTGTGGCTGATTGAGCACCAAATCAACACTTTGCAGGGCGTTGAGCATTGCAACGTCAACCTCAGCAACCACCAACTTCGCATCCAGTGGCACAGCGAAAAAATCAAACTGAGCGAGATTTTATCGACAGTCTACAGCATTGGCTACAAAGCCTACCCTTACCAAAGCGCGGCTGAAGACAGGCTGCAACAAACCGAGAACCGCAACTACATCAAGCGTCTTGGTGTCGCTGGTGCCGGTATGGCCCAGGTAATGATGTATGCGGCGGCACTCTATGCCGGCGCCTTCGATTACATTAGCGGAGAGCATCGCGACTTTTTACGCTGGGTAAGCCTGATTATCACCACCCCCGTGGTGTTTTATTCGGCACGACCATTTTTCTCGGCTGCTTTACGCAATCTAAAAAACCGCCACCTGAGTATGGATGTGCCAGTCTCTCTGGCTATCCTCGCCGCTTACTTTGCCAGTCTCGGCTCCACCATGATGGGTGGCCGGGAAGTCTATTTCGACTCGGTCTGTATGTTCACCTTCTTCCTGTTACTGGGACGGTTTTTTGAATTCAGGGCACGCGCCAAAATGGATCAAAGCGGCCACCACCTAACCCGCTTACTACCTGACACTGCTACACTGGTAGAAAACGGTAAACAACGATTAGTCGCCATTCGAGACCTTAAACCTGGCGATACGGTGCTGGTAAAAACGGCTCAGATCATTCCTGCCGACGGTTTGGTATTAAACGGGCAAAGCAGTACCGATGAGTCCCACCTGAATGGCGAGTTTATTCCAGTACCTAAAGCGCTGGGGGACAGCGTTGTGGCTGGCAGTATTAACGTCGAACACCCGCTGACAATCGAAGTAACCGAAGTCGGACAAAATACCAAACTATCCGGTATTTTACGCCTGCTTGATCAGGCCAGGGCCAGCAAACCGCCCATTGCGAAACTTGCTGACACTATCGCCCAATACTTTATTGCCGCTGTGCTGATCGTTGCAACTGGCGTCGCCACAGCCTGGGCCCTGATTGAGCCCAGCCATGCCTTCTGGGTAACACTCTCCGTTTTAGTTGTCACCTGCCCCTGTGCTCTATCCTTGGCAACCCCCACCGCCTTAACAGCGGCGACCAGTAGCCTACAGCGCCTCGGACTATTAGTTAGTCGCGGCCATACACTGGAAGGGTTAGCAAACATCAGCCATGTGATTTTTGATAAAACCGGCACCCTCACCACCGGTAAATTACGATTACAACAGATTCACCCACTGGCAGACTATAACCGCCTACAATGCCACCATGTCGCCGCCGCATTAGAAGCCCACTCAGAGCACCCTATCGCCAATGCCTTTGAGGCCAGTCCACTCCAGGCCTTTGAAATTAAGGTTCATCCAGGACAAGGGATTGAGGGCGTGATTGATGGTCAGCATTATCGGATAGGGCGCCCAGATTTTGCTGTTCCCGGAGCGACTCCTGCAACACCACCCAGCGAAGCACAGGCGCAGTGGTTACTGTTGGCCAATGACGGCAATGCCATGGCGTGGTTCCAGCTTGATGATGAATTACGCAGCGACGCTGCCGAGACCGTTACTCAGCTCGGCGAACTTGGCTTAAAGGTTGAGTTACTCAGCGGCGACTATTCAAATAATGTGGCCACCGTTGCGAAACAACTGAATATCAGTGACTTTCGTAGCGGCGCAAGCCCGATGAACAAGATGACCTACACTCAGGCTCTACAAACCGATGGCGCTAAAATTCTGATGGTGGGTGACGGCATCAACGATATTCCAGTACTGGCCGCCGCCGATGTTTCAATTGCCATGACCAGCGCCGCCGATTTAACCAAGGCCAACGCCGATGCGATTTTACTGTCTTCCCAGTTATCTCACCTGGTCATGGCGATTCGTCATGCTCGCAAAACCCAGCGCATCATTCGCCAAAACCTTGGCTGGGCATTAGGCTATAACTTGATCGCCCTACCAGCCGCAGCGATGGGTTACATCCCCCCCTATTTTGCTGCACTGGGGATGTCGCTAAGCTCTTTGGTTGTTGTATTAAATGCCTTAAGATTGAGCAAACCGCTGGTAAAAGCCACAACAACAACCAGCCCCACACAACAACCTCAAACGGCGAATGTTTAATGGAAGCTATTTATTTGCTCATTCCCATTGCCCTGATTCTGGTCATCGTCGGCATTGCGATTTTTTTCTGGGCGGTCAAAAGCGACCAGTTCGAAGACCTTGAAGGGCCTGCACACAGTATTTTGTTTGACGATGACAAACCCTCTTCGCCAACACCACCTTCAGACAATACCCCCAAAGACAATAAAACTGACAGCTGAGCCATATGCCTGAAACACTCACCTTTTCCGCCGCCTTCTTAATTGGTTTGCTCGGCAGCACTCACTGCGTCGGTATGTGTGGCGGCATTATGGGTGCGCTTAGCTATGCCGTCCCACAGGAAAAGCGTGGCAAAGCGACACTTTTTCCATTACTGCTTAGTTACAACATTGGCCGTATTCTGAGTTACACCGCCGCTGGCGCCATTGTCGGCTCAACCAGCTGGTTACTAGCGGATCAGTTTCCCTCATTAGGTAATGTATTACGCATTGCTGCTGCGCTCATGTTAATTGCCATGGGCTTATATCTTGCTAACTGGTGGTCAGTACTGCGTCACTTGGAACGGGCTGGCAACACCGTCTGGAAACACATTCAGCCGAAAATATCCGCGTTAATGCCCGTTTCCACAATATGGAAAGCCCTGCTGGTCGGCGTACTTTGGGGCTGGATTCCCTGCGGACTCATCTATAGCACACTGACCTGGGCGGCGACTGCCAGCAACTGGCAACAGTCAGCCTTGATCATGTTCAGCTTTGGCTTGGGAACGCTGCCCGCGGTACTTGCCACAGGCGTCTTTCTGGAAGGTTTTAAAAAGTTAATGCAGCATCGAGGCGTTCGCGTCAGCGCTGGCCTGCTAATCATCCTATTTGGTATCTGGACGCTGCCATTGCACTCTGGTCACGGCGATCATAGCCAACATGCAGAGCACGGTGACAGCAACCACATGGATCACAGCATGCATCACAGTGAACCCGCTGACACAAACGACCAAAAACACCCCCCCCATGATCACGAAGCAATGCTGAGAGAACAGGAGGCGATGATGGAGGCGCCCCATGCTGACGCCCCTGAGGGGCAGCCCATGCATGAGCACCACCACTAACAGGCCGTTAATAGTCGCTTTAGTTGAGGAGGCTAATCGCGCTTACAGCGCGGGCTCAATAATTTTAGCCCCTGAAAAATATTTTCAACGTCCCTGCCCCAATTCCACTTAACCATGAATAAGCACTTCAGAGCGCTTGTGTTATAGAAGACACACGCCTAAAATCAGAAAAATTCCTATTTTTTTGACATAGATCAGGTGCCTGTGGATAACCAACGAACTCAAGCCATAAAACGTCACTCCTTTAGAGAAACGACCTGCCAGAGTTGTACGCTTCGCTCACTGTGCTTACCCCTGTCACTGACCACCAAAAACCTTGAAAAGCTCGATTCAATCATTGCTCGCGGTCGTCCCTTTGAAAAAGGTGAAATGCTGTTCCGTCAAGGCGAGTCCTTCGGTTCATTATTTGCGTTACGCAGTGGCTGTGTAAAAACCTACTCCGTTACTGATAGTGGCGAAGAACAAATTACCGGCTTTTATCTGCCCGGCGAGCTGGTCGGTCTCAGTGGCATTGATACTGACATTTTTCCGGTCAACGCCATCGCCATTGAAACCACCACTGTCTGCGAAATCCCCTACCCTAAATTTGAAGGGCTAACGGATGAAATCCCAGAGCTGAAACGTCAATTAATCAGCTCGCTCAGTAAAACTATCCGTCGTGATATGCAAATGATGCTGCTATTAAGTCAAAAGGATGCTGAGGCACGTATTGCCAACTTCCTGCTTGACCTTTCTACCCGCATCGAACGTCGCGGCTACTCAGCAGACTTCATTTACCTGGCAATGTCACGTAACGAAATTGCCAACTATTTAGGCTTGGCCGTTGAAACCGTCAGCCGAATTTTTTCTCGACTTCAAAAAGCCCAAGCGATAAATGTTAATGGACGAGCGGTGGACATTCTTGATGTTGCAGCGCTAACCAAAGCCGCAGGTTCTTGCCTGTTTAATGAGAAAAAAGATAGTCGTGAAGAAATCCCAAGCGTAAATACCGGCTAAACTTTAAAGCCTAGAGCGCGACACAAAGGCGGGTGAACCCATACAAGGCTCACCCGCTGTTATGTGACTTTTACTTAATCGCAACCCTTACCTTATCATCCGTGCCAGACTCCAGTTTTGGCACCGTAACCTCCAGCACCCCATCCTCGAAGCTCGCATGCACGCTGTTTTCATCAATGCGATTTCCTAACGAGATATTCCGTACATAACGACCAAAGATTCGCTCACGGTGTAACAGCTCGCCGTCCGCTTCCTCCTTGTGCTCATCGTCTCTGGTTGCAGAAATACTCAACACGCCATCCTGCAATGTCAGTTCAATATCTTCCTTCTTCATACCGGGTAAATCTGCCTTCACCTGAAAAGCTGTTTCCGTTTCCTTAACATCAATGCGTGGCACCAATCGTTGATCTACTCCTACTGCTCGTCTTGGCAGCAGGAAATCATCCATCAGGCTATTAAAACCATCATCAAAAACCGAAAAAGGAGAGTGTCCTCTCGTTTTTTTAGGCAATAAACTCATCACATTTCCTCCTCTGGTTGTTTGTTTATGCTCACCCCCTTTGACTCGATCCAAGGCTATTGGTTGTGACAAATGCACCTTTTTTTGACATAGCTAAAAAACAGCTAACTCTTTACTTTAAAAGCACTTTCCTGTAAAAAGCGTAGCCCAGCTGACCACCAAAACTCAGCCATTGATCAACCTAAGCCCAACCGGTAACGCCCATGCAAGCGCTCGAAGCCAAACAAAAAACCGAATTTAATAAACTACAGAAGCGTCTGCGTCGAAATGTGGGGAACGCCATTGCCGATTTCAATATGATTGAAGAGGGTGACAAGGTCATGGTGTGTCTTTCCGGCGGTAAAGACTCTTACACCATGCTGGAAATACTGCGTAATTTACAGCAACACGCACCGGTGAAATTCGACATCATCGCTGTCAATCTCGACCAGAAACAACCCGGATTTCCTGAAGATGTGCTACCTAACTATCTGGAATCCATCGACCAGCCCTATTTCATCCTGGAGAAAGACACCTACAGCGTCGTGAAGGAAAAAACCCCCGAAGGGAAAACAACCTGTGCGCTATGTTCACGCCTGCGCCGCGGTAGTCTATACGGTTTTGCCAATGAGATTGGGGCTACCAAGATAGCATTGGGCCATCACCGCGATGACATCATGGAAACGCTTTTCCTGAATATGTTTCACGGTGGCAAACTCAAAGCGATGCCCCCCAAATTGCTTAGCGATGACAAAAAGAATGTACTGATACGCCCGCTGGCTTACTGTAAAGAATCAGATATTCAAACCTTTTCCGATTTTAAACAGTTCCCCATCATCCCTTGCAACCTCTGTGGCTCACAGGATGGCCTGCAACGCCAAATCGTCAAAGACATGCTGCAAAGCTGGGATAAACAACACCCGGGACGTTTAGACGTCATTTTTAAAAGTATCCAGAATGTCGCGCCCTCTCAACTGGCAGATCGCCACTTGTTTGATTTTGAAAATTTGAAGGCTGAAGAAACAGCCGAGGCTCAAACACCGGATCGGCTGTTAGCGGTAAACATTCAGTAACATCACCAAATCACACGATATTCAAATAGCCCCTTACAGGAAAAAAGTCGCATCGACTGAAAAAAGCATCTGCTCGTCTTCAGTTCCATTTAAAAAGGTTGGCAATCGGCCCCCAAACGGCTTTCCAGGCCCACTGTATCTGTCGTAACGGATTTCAGGGCGTATCCTCAGCCATGGTTGAGGGTACCAGGCCACACTGGCCGTCAGCGCGCTATAACGACCCTCTGGGAACAAAAAGTAAGCGCCATCTTTATCCTTTAACCATTCCGCACGCACACCCAGCTGCAGGTTTTCACTAACTGCCGTCAGCAAGCTAATATTCCAGCCATACCACTGACTATCCTCAACAATCAAAAAACCAGGCGGGTTGCCCGGCCCTGCGACCACATCACCCCCCTCTTGCTCACCATAAACAGCATTGAAAACGACGCGTAAGTCACGCTCCTCTCCAAACCACTGTGTCACGGTTAGTGAATGGAATTGTCGAAACAGCTGATCATTATGACGACTCACCGCCACGAAAGGTCGCTGATCAACGATTCCATCTTCAGACTGCTCGTTACCCCATATACTTTCAAAGTCCACCCACAGCTTCATGTCCGAACTACGCCACTGCAACCCGGTAATCAGACTCTTTTCACTGTTATTATCCTGTAGGTTATTCCAGCCTTGAACAATGCCCACTTCGACACCCCATAGACCGTATTTTTTATCGACGGGAAAACGAGTCGATAGCAATCCGCCAAAGTGCTTAGAGGGGCCATACAGCATCGCATAGGAGTGGCTATAAAACGGGCTTGGGGGATCAACTGGCGCACCTATTTCATTACCGATATTGGTAAACCAAGTGCCAAATTGAAAAGTCGTACCACCTCCCCATGGCGCATAAGCCTTAACAAACCATTGCGGCAAAATCCAAACCCGACGACCATCCTGATTAATCCCCCACTCATCATCAAAACCATACGTGCGGCTGAAATCTTCGCCATAGCGGCCCTGTATCAGAAAGCCCCAATCCCAGCTATCGGGTGTATCTCCCGGAAACGGGCCAACCCTCGGCTTATACGAACTGCGCAAAGACCTTTCGGCAAGAACCTCCGCCCGGTTGAGCGTAAAGCCTTCATTAATATTGAAAAAACCCGTCGGGAAAACATTGTCAGAACCGTTATCATTGTGCATTAAACCTGCCTGAACCCGCGCCGAAAGCTCTATTCGGTGCTCATCCAACCAAGACAGCTCACTAGCAGCAGGAACCAGCCACTCCTCAAGAGGGCCGGCACGGGTGAGCGAACAAACAACCAATAATGCGCCAAACAACATGCAACGCTTAAAGCCAAGCAGCATTAAACAAATTTCCTTTTGAATTTTTTAAATGAGCAGAAAATGTAAATAGCTCAAGTTTTGGTACGACAACTTTAAAAATTATTTTCTCGACGAATAGGCGGTTCTCGAACACCTAATTACCCTCTGGTGGTGCTTGACGCTTAACCAATAGCAACTAGGCTAATAAATAATGGATAAACGCCCTCACTGGATATAAAGATGCAAAAAAATACTGCGAGTTACGATAGATTTATATGCGGCAACTGCTCTGAAGAAAAACAACTGGGCTTTGACTTCACAATGGCTTTTCAGCCGCTTATTAACTGTAGAACCCGTGATATTTTTGGTTATGAAGCGCTGGTAAGAGGCTCAAAAAACGAGTCGGCGTACTCAATCATCTCTCAAGTAAACGATGATAATCATTATATTTTTGACCAGCAATGCCGCGTCAAAGCAATTGCGCTAGCCGCTCAACTAAAGCTTGATGGCATACTAAGCATTAATTTTCTCCCTAATGCCGTATACCAGCCAGAGCGTTGCATCCAAACCACACTAAAAGCAGCTAAAACGTACGGTTTTCCGACTCAAAACATCATGTTTGAGTTTACCGAAGTGGAAAGAATCGACGATGCAGATCACATTTTAAGAATCGTTGATTACTATAATGAGCTGGGGTTTAAAACCGCCATTGATGATTTCGGCTCCGGCTACGCGGGCCTTGGTTTATTATCAAACCTACAGCCCAATATCATTAAATTTGATATGGACCTAATTAGAAACATTAATCAGGATAAAGTACGGCAGACAATCATCAAACATTCCCTAAACATGCTTAACGAGCTCAATATAACCCCGCTCGCCGAAGGCATAGAAACCATTGAAGAAATGCGTTGGTTACAAAATGCAGGGGTTGAACTAATGCAGGGCTACCTGTTTGCGAAGCCTGGACTCGAAAACCTGCCGTCAGTAGATTTTAGCCTGTTGGATAGCTGAAAAAGAGGGATAACAGGGCCCTGCGTTTGTGAGCGATTATTAACCTGCTGAATCATAGGGTGTGACACATTCGGTAAACTGACTCTTGGCCGTCCTGGCATCAATAGCCTCCTTGTTATTTAACAGAATAACTGAGTCGCACTTTACTCAGACTTAAGTCACCGAAAAACGGGGGCTGCTCCCTATTTACTCAGCCCTTGCCACCGCCCTCTACCTGGGTATGATCTCCTCAACCTGTCTATTCGCCAATTACTGGGGTAAAACCATAACTGCTCAGGATTGCCTGCGCTTCGTCAGATAACACATAGCGTGCAAAATCGGCGGCCTGTTTAGGCGCGCCATTCAATAAAATCAGTCCATAATCAGCCCCCACAGACAGCTCATCCGGCAACGTTAATATCTGCAATTCGGGTACCTGACGCTTTGCCAGCAGTGCATTGGTGCAGTAGGTCAAAAAGATATCGGCGCGATCATTTTCCATCACCCAACCGTAGGTATTACGTCCTTCAGGCGCCTGTTGTGAGTCGCGACCACCGGTCAGTTTCAAAGCTTTGGAATCCAGCGTTGCATAAGCACCCGTTTGTAAATGCTCCGCTTTTTCAAATAGCTGCCATGCGTAGTCACCAGAAGGGTCTGCTTTAGGCGTCGAAGTACCAACACGAATGGCCGGATCAAGCAGGGTTTCCAGCAATTGCGCAGATGAGATTTTAAGCGTCGATTTCGCCAGGCCACAGAGTTTATTTTGCGCGAACATCACCACCTCAGCACCTTTGCCCTGGTGTTGCAAAGTAGTAGGGTGCTTCATATTTGCCGAAGCAAACACATGTGCTGTTTCACCCTGCTCGATGCGTTCACGCATCAATCCGGATGGCCCAAAATGACGGGCAACGCTATTGCCTGTGATGGCCTCATAGTTTGCTGCCACATCAGTCAATGCAATCTTAAGACTGCCGGCAGCAAACAACTCAACTGTATCAGCCTGAACAAAGCTGCTACTCATACACAGCGTAAATGCCAAAGCCGCTAATTTTTTCATTAATTATCCCTAATAATTCATTGTCTATTAACAGTTAACCCTGAGGTGTCAAAGGGCTCGCACGGGTGTATTGGCTGGATAGCCCAGAAGCGCGTTAATTTATCGTCAAACCAAACTGAGTAAATAGGCATATCTTTTCCTAATTAAAAGAAATTCAGCCTATCCGGTTAAAACTGTAGAGATATAGTGAGTTTCAGCGCAAAACGAGGACCAGAAAACCGGGCAAGGGGTAAAACGGAGTCTACCCCTTTATATTAAAACACTAACGATTAAAAACCCCAGCTCGCCCCGAAGACGTACCTGAAGTCTTCCTTATCATTACCCGTTGCAGGCGACTTATCCCAGTCGTAGCGCAATTTCGCTTCCAGAGACAGATGTCCGTTAACCTTATAGGCCACCCCAGTATCCATTGAAAACAGTTGATCGTTGTTATCTGCCAGGCTCAAGAGCCATTCAGCATCATTAAATACGTTAATATCGCTGGTTAGCTTATGTGTCAGCCGCGATGCCAAACGCAGCGCCGTGTACTGTTCATCGCTGGTATTATTGGTAAATTCCTCACTCACCCAGCTTAAACCACTCTCCACTTCGAAACGCGTACGACTGGTTTCTACCCAACGGTAACCGGCACCGCCACCCAGTTTGATACGCCGATCCAGGTTAGCTGTATTTTCCTTTTCGGTACGGCCATCACCGTACAAATAAATTCGCTCACTGAGGAAATAATCATAATGCGCGCCCAGCATGTAATAGCGTTTATCTGTCGTCAGGTCACCACTGGTATCATCTTCGCTTCGGTCTTCCTCATAACGGGCATCTAAAATCACCCGATCACCTTTTGTTTCGCGTATCAGCTTAGTGTCGATATCAACATCCTGGGTTTCGGTGTTGCCCTTTTGAATATTAACCCCGGCAAACAATTTACCCGTCCACTTAACCGCCTTTTGAGGCTCCAGATTAATTCCGCTGATCTGGTTGATAGCCAGATGAGAACCGGCCTCACCTTTAACTTTCACAAACCCTGACTCAGCCGGTTCCAATTGAGGCTCAACCACCGAGCCATCAACAAGCTGAAGTTTGATGGGTTTATCACTGCTAAAGCTTTCTACTTTGTCCATGGCAACCTTTAATTCGCCAAGCATCGGTGATTTAAAGACCATTTTGCCATCGGCCATAGAAACGATTTTACCGCGCAGGGTATCACCATTGTTAAGCACTAATTGATCCGCTAACGCCCACGAGGACGCGCTCAAGCATACAGCCAACAAAGCCGACCGTTTCAGCATAAAAACTCCTGAGAATAAAACATCGATAAAAAGAAAAAAGGATTATATTTGAAATTGATAAACCGGAGGGAAGAAAACCTTAGAATTAAACTAGGCGGCTTAGATGAATAAATCCTGCCATTCTAAAAAGTCGGATTCCTCTGTGGGTGTGAACTCAACGCCACAACAAAACTCAGCACCCTTTGGGCGACACCAGCGCACCACCCCAGTTAACAAAAATTTACCGGGACAGCCTTTAATTTCAACCCACAGCTCAAGCTCACTGTCTTTGGGTAAATTTTCTGAGGCCACCAGCGACAAACCACTGGATGAAACATCCTCGGTAGATCCCGAAAAAATTATGGATTCTAGATCAGTGGACGCAGTGGATGAGAGCACTTTAACGAATAAACGCTCTTCTCTGGCTCCCCTGAGATCTGCTCGGCGCTCCGCTGTAGACATCCCTGCTTCCCCTTGAAGAATGAACTTGCGTTAATAGTGGACTCGAGCAGGCAATATATCAAGCTGATCAACCAAGCTTTTAGCCGTTTTTAGCCACATTGAAAGAAACAAATGACGCTACCAGCGCATGGTCTCTTTGATAAATGGAATCGTCAGTTTACGACCCGCAGATAGCGATGATTGATCCAGACGATCTAAAATTTCCAGTAACCTGCCAATACTTCGTTCACTACGGTTGAGGATATATTGAGCCGACTCCACCGGTAGCTCAACGCCTTTTTCATCCGCCCTATCGCATAACAGGCGAACCTTACCCTCATCGCTCAGTGTTTTAACCTGGAATACCGCGCAGGACGCTAACCTGGTTAACAAATCTGGTAGCTGGACAGCCATGCCTCGGGGAGGCTGAGCGGCACCGAGCAATAGCGCCGTTTGTTGCTGCAGAACGCGGTTGAAAAGATGAAACAACGCCTCTTCCCACTCCGGCTCACCCACAACAGACTCAATATGATCGATACAGACTAAATCAACACCTTCAACACCTTCCAGCATGGCGGGATCAAAGTTGCGGATTTCATTCATCGGCAAGTAAATAGCCGTCTTGTTTTGCGTTGTCGCCCACTGGCAGGCAGCCTGCAGTAGATGACTACAACCAGCGCCATTTACAGGATTTCACCATTGTCCGTGATGTGGCGGAGATCACCGCCTGCACTCAATTGCCGTTGCAGCTCTTCCACCACGACTTGATTAGCACCCACCATAAAGTTATCGAAAGTGAAAGCTTCATGTAGCGTAAAACTAAAGGGGATTTGTGGATGAAGGCTACTCATCGAGAGGACTGCTCTCGGCTGGCGGCAATGGCCTTACGGCCCCAGGTATAGCAGTAATCCAAGCCACTTAGCGAGCTCACAGCAAACACCAGCCAAACGCCCACATCCAGCACCCAGGCTTCCACATCAAAAATGGCTAGCCCCACCAGCGCCGACAGCACCAGCAGGAACTGCAATAGCGTGCTCAACTTGCCAATGCGTGATGGCATAAAATCATATTGACCAAACAGGATATGGTACGCCGTGGCACCCGCAACAATAACCAGATCACGGCCAATCACCACTGCAGCCAGCCACACGGGGAAAATATCGATATAGGTCAATAGAAAAAACGACACGATTAGCATCAGCTTATCAGCCACCGGGTCAAGAATGGCACCAAAGCGACTGGTCCAGTCAAAACGGCGAGCTAAATAACCATCCACGCCATCGGAGACACTCGCCACGGCAAATAGAATCAGCGTCAACATAAACTCGTGACTCAGAATCGTCACTGCGACCGGCGCAACCAGCAGCAGTCGCATCAGGGTAATCAAGTTGGGAATAACACTTAAATCCAAAACAACACTCGCTTTTGCTTATTAACCAACCGAATCAAGGACGCCACTGGTAGGGCATCACCATCAAGCCGTCGGCAAACTCAACGGCGGCATCGGATATCGGTAGCAATCGGTTATCCAGCGCAATCAAACCTTTTAGCTTCTCCCACTCGCCCTCGGTGGTCACAGCCAATGTTAATCGATCACCCGCCACATCACTCACCGCCACATCACGGACAATGGTGAAATCCTGTAAATAGCGCTGAACTTGTGCGTAATCATCCAGATTATTGATACCCTGTACGGCCAATTTAACCTGCTGAGCATCGCCTGTTGCTGTATCAATGGCGTAGCGTTTAACCATGATGCTAGCGACCTTAGCCATGGCCTCAGAGGCTGATTTTTCGATAGCCGTTGGCGGGGTTGAAAAGCTAATAGCCCCACCATTAAAAATCAACAACCACCGGCCTGCCCACTGCGAAGGAGTTGATTGATAAAGCCGCCCACCTAGCACCGCTTCCGAATGATAACGCTGAGAAGCCTGTTCCAGTTTATCGCGAAACAACCCCCATACATCCATCACTGAAATATTGCCCTCATCCTCTAAATCCATTAACGGCAATAAAATCGGAACGCCGCTATCCTGCCCCGCCTGCTTTACTGCGCGCTGCCAAAGGGATGCTTCATCGCTATTAATTAAATGCCGCTCACCGGCACCCTCAACGGCAACCCAGGTCATTAAACTGGGCCGATTGCTGCCCCAAATAGGCTGTTTAGCCTGGCGTAATAAACGATTAACCAGGCTCTCATCAAACTGCAAACGCAAGTACTGCTGCTCACTCGCACCTAAAAAATAACTAAATTGGCGTAAATAACGCTGTGGCGTTTTCAGAGCGGCCTGCACCGCAGGTTCATTAAACGCTAACCGGTCACCACTGATACGCTGAACAACTTGCTCAAGTCCGACAGCACTGACACGCTGTCGTTCGTTTTGTGACTGTGACTCAACCGGCAGCTCAACACGATAAAGGCCATCAATTTCAACAGCCTGCAAAGTCGTTACAACACTCAGCAAAAACAAACTCAGCAGTACAACAAATAAGCCTTTGCTCTCAGCTCTAACAACCGCTTTTAATGGTAGAGTCAACGTACTCTTCCTCATAATTTTTAAACGGGGTTATTGTAGGGGCGCAAATCAAAAATAACCAGCGGAGAGAAGCCGCTAAAACGGGAATAAACAAAGGCCACTTGCATGCCAGAGGAAACCCCCTGTTTATAATTGTTTTACACCCCCGCCACACTACCGATGGATTTCACTTAACGGGCTACGTTACTATAGCGCCCCGAAAACAGTTCAGCACTTTCAGCCATCGTAGCTAACCTCAGGACTCGCAGATATGAGCAAAACCCAATTGAATGTCGTGGCATTGATTTCTGGTGGTGGTAGCAATCTGCAAGCGCTCATTCAGGATTCTCAACACGCCGACTCACCGTTTCGTATTGTTGGCGTCATCAGCAACCGCCCCCAGGCGGGTGGGTTGCAGCACGCCGAACGTGCGGGCATCGAGCAGGTTGTGATCGACCACAACAACTTTGCGGGTCGGGAGCCATTCGATCAGGCCATGATAGAGGCTATTGACCAATGGAACCCGGATCTCGTCGTGCTGGCTGGCTTTATGCGTATTCTGACACCGGCATTTGTCACCCATTACCTGGGGCGTATGATTAATATCCACCCCGCCCTGCTACCGAAGTTTCCTGGATTAGACACCCACCAGCGCGCTATTGATGCCGGTGAAAGCCACCACGGTGCCAGCGTGCACTACGTTATTCCTGAACTCGACGCTGGTCCGGTCATCCTGCAAGCCAGTGTTGATGTCTTACCGGACGATACCGCCACTGAACTCGCCGCTCGCGTCAACATAAACTCGTG
>LUKI01000014.1 GCA_001593685.1 Gammaproteobacteria bacterium F7 | reverse complement strand
CCTCTCTCAATGACTTGGTTAGCGGCTTCTTGTTTGAATTCTTCTGTGAATTGACGACGTTTGTTCATGCTTCCTCCGGTGGTTCATTTTTACCATGCGGAGTGTCTAGAGTCATGGGGGCTATTCATAAAACTTGAAATAGTAGATATTAATTCTCTGTTGGAAGCAAATTCTAGCGAAAAGATTTCAGGACAGCATATTGCAGGCTATCAACTGTGTTTATATGACCATGGCTTGTACGGACAAAACCCGGACAAAGAGCGATTGGACAAACATGTTACGCAAATGAAAGCCGCGTTATCCGTCATGTCAGTTGAGGGAAATAGGCAAAATGGTCATGGCTTTGCATTCCTGTGGAAAGATCATTGGGAGCTTAGTCTTGCTCCATATAGTATTTCAATATTCAACATGGCTCCATTTCAGTCTATTGAAAGGTTCTTACATGATATTGATAGTTTAGATGATTTAACTGATATGCAGGCCCGATTTATTAAACTTGTGCAGGAAGAAGACCCTACTGGTCATGGCGACTTTCTAGCAAAGATAACGAATTCAGGTAAAAGGTTTTTAAGTGGATTCTGTAGTCCAACAATGGAAGGTTTTCATACATGGGATGTTCTCAGGGATATAATGCTCAATCGAGCAGAGCTATTGGCATTCGATGGCTGGGGGTTGTTCGGAGATATTTTTAACGACCGACTAGTATCCGAATATGCTTCTGGAAATCTAGATCTTTCAATTACAGACCCGGAATTAGGTTTGGAGGTTATAGGTGAACTAATAGATCCTAATTACGAATTCATTAATCTCTCATACTTAAATTTGAGCGAAGATGAAGGCGACGAATACGAATGGTAATATTCATAACAAACGCGTTAACTCTCTATACAAATGGAAAATGTAGATCGTGAAAGAAATTACTAAAATCAATCATGTTGGATTAAGAGTTAAAGACCTAAGTACCTCCAGAGCTTTTTACGAAAAATTGGGATTTATCTTTATTGTTGGCCCAGTCGGACCCGAACCAGTGGCAATTATGGAACACCCGTCAGGTATTAATATAAATTTCATTCTCAACGCGGATTCTGAGTGTACAGAAAATATCCTAATGGATACGCCTCAAAAAAACACAGGTTACACTCACGTTGCGCTAGAAGTAACCAGTGCCGAATCTGCGCTAAAGTCCTTAAAAGAACTAGGTATTACAATAACCGAAGAAGTTGAGTTTGAAGGTGCCAAGTTCTTTTTTATAAGAGATCCAGACAAAAATGTCATCGAGTTTCATCAGCCAGCGAACAGTTAACAAGCGCGTCAACCAGGAGGCTCGCAAGCTCGTCTATTACGCGAGCGATACCGGACCAATATGCCTGATTACCTCTACGTAACTTTTCTATCTTTACTCGCAGGGCTTGCTATGCCGACCGGCGCGATACTGGCTCGCTTTGACTTAGTCCATCCCAAAATTCTAACTCGAAATTCAAGGCTATTTATTGTCGCATTTGGGGGAGGCGCTTTGATATCGGCAGTTGCGTTAGTTTTGGTGCCTGAAGGTGCCAGTAAACTTTCGCCAACATTAGCTGCCGTTTGCTTTAGTGCTGGCGGCGCATTCTTCTATACGCTCGACAGATACTTGAGCCAATTAAAAAGCTCAATGGGGCAACTTGTCGCCATGCTTTCCGACTTTATTCCAGAGGCTATAGCTCTCGGAGCCGCTTTTGCAGTTGGTGAAAGCACTGGTTTGATCCTCGCCCTTCTTATGGTGCTCCAAAACTTACCTGAAGGCTTCAATGCTTATGAGGAGCTGGCCGAGTCATCGTCAATACGTTCGTCAAAGTTGCTCGCATCATTCTTCTGTTTGGCCGTTGCTGGGCCAGTATGCGCCCTAATGGGCTTTTTTGTGCTAGCACAAGCTCACGAATTCGTTGCCGGGTTAATGCTATTTGCTGGTGCGGGTATTCTTTATCTTGTCTTTCAAGATGTTGCTCCAGAGTCAAAACCAGACAGCGGTGGTTTGCCGGCACTCGGAGCAATAGCGGGCTTTTTGTTGGGTTTAATTGGTAATATGCTCATTTCAGTGGCTTAGATATAATAATGCCTTGCAGCCCTCCCTCTTTCCGTTACTCCCCTTCGATCATTCACTCCAAACGGTCAGCTGAGGGTAGGCGTTATGTACACGCATCTAAAGATCATAGAAGGAAACACAATGACTGATGATTACTTTGGTTCTTGCCTGTGTGGCACCGTTAAATTCGAGATACAAGGCGATTTCGAAAGCTTTTACCTGTGCCATTGTCAGCATTGCCAAAAGGATACAGGGTCAGCTCATGCGGCAAATCTATTTTCGCAGTCAGCAAAATTGACCTGGCTGTCGGGTGCAGATGCTGTGACCTCCTTTACGCTTGCTGGCACTCGTCACAACAAGAGCTTTTGTAAGCTGTGTGGCTCAGCATTACCAAGTACTCAGCTTGCAGACCTGCTCGTAGTCCCTGCAGGGTGTTTGGACACAACGATTTCTATGTCACCAACGGCGCATATCTTCTCATCTAGCAAAGCTGCTTGGGAAGCGGAACTAGATGAGGTGCCAGAATTCGAGGGGCTACCGACGTCAACGACTATCTCATAACAAGGTGCATCATACCCCAGAAAAAGTGCTGATCTAAGGTGGCCGACAATCGTTTCGTCCATGTACGAGGCGTTAGACGAGAAGGAGAATTAATTGATGGAATTGATGATTGTTGGCCTAGTAGAGGCCTCGGCAGAGCCTTTATAGAAGGGCTATGCACGGCTGGTGACACGGTTGTTGGGGTTTCGCGCCAGCGCCCGAAAAACCTTCAGTTGCCTGATTCCGTTAGTCTTGATTGGATCGAAACGGACTTAGGAACCCCTCTGGAGGCAGCCTTAGAAATTGAACGTCAGGCTCCCCCAGAGCTGGATGTACTCATATACAACCTGGGAATATGGGAAGAGACAGCATTCACGGATGACTATAAGTTTTTTGATGATTCTGATGAAAGTATTGTAGGAATGGTGAATATTAATATCACTGGCACCATTCTGCTGCTGAAAAGGCTAATTCCAAAACTTCTCAACTCTAGTCATCCCCGATTAATTCTTACCGGTTCAACATCTGGGCTTCGCCAGAGTGGTCGGCCAGAGGTTACATTTGGCGCGTCAAAGTTCGCTCTGACAGGCATTGGTGATGCGTTGAGAGAAAGTTTCCGAGAGGACGGTTTAGCGGTTACTTGTTTGCAGCTGGGCTACCTCAACACAGAGGATGCCCTCTGTGTGCCGTTGAGTGAGGCCGCTCTACGAGGTGATGGAAAGCTTGTGCCGGTTCATGACGTGGTCAAGGTTGTGAAAACACTTATTAATATGTCCAGCGCATCTTATGTTCGCGAGCTTGTACTGCCTGCTATATGTGATGAACGATTTTGAAGTCTGCTACACAGAAACCTAAGAGTGGCTGTCATGGTAGCAGCATTACATTGCTAGTTCGCGACACTGCAAAACCTCCTGCTGCAAACGAGAGGCGTCTAACAGGTATACAAATTCCAGCAGCATAGGAACGAGCTGCAACGAAATTTTATGAGCTCCCTGTTAATGAGAGAAACACCTCGAGGTTTTAATAATTTGACAAGCGAATATCGTAATACTATCATTTGTATATACATTGCATATCTAATGTAATGTTTTGTATTTTACAATTACTCGAATACTGAAAATGGCTGAAAAAAAAGAGCGAAAGAAAGCTGGCAAAAAAGATAGCCAATTGGTTATCCGTATCAATGCAACCGAACGGGATGAATTCGTCTCGTTATGTGAAGATCTTGATACCAGTGCCGCCCGTGAAATTCGCCGGTTTATCCGTCGTTTTCTGGAAGAGAACGAATAACAAATCACAGGAGATAGGTTATGTCTAAAACATCAAAAAAAGTTAAGTCTATTAAAAAAGAAATTAAGGCCCGCAAAGCAAAGGTTTCCAAGCAAGAGAGCAAACTGAAGAAGCTGAAAAAGGCGCTGAAAAAAGCCGCTTAAGCTATTTTGTTACTTTTTGTTGAAGCGCCATACATTTGGCGCTTTTTTTGCCTACCTAAATGACCGCTCATTCCCTGCGAGATTCAATGCGTCGATGTTGAATTGGTCTACAAATATTCTTAATGGGCTTACGTCTAAAACAGAGAGCATAGCATTAAAGGTAGAAATCAATTGCCTTCTGCTGACGTCAGCAACTACTGATCATACCCTTCCCGATATGTAGGGTATTTAAAACTGAAGCCTGCGTTACGAATACGCTTATTACGACAGCGCTTCCCCTGCCCGGCTTCTGCTTCGCAGATGGCTTTCTCAGGACTTGGCAGCCCCATGCTTTGCGCAAGCCAGTTAATCACGTCCCATTTGGCTGCGGGCTCATCATCGCTGACTAAATAATGGGTCTCCAATGCTTCGCCGGCCAGTTGTTTCTGAACCAGGAAAACCAATGCGCGGACACAGTCCTCACGATGTACCCGGTTAGTAAAGGCAGGCGGATCGAACTGTATCGGGTTACCCTGTTTAACGAGGCGTTGCATAAACTGTGAACCGGCATCATAGATACCTGAAAAGCGCACAACCGTGTTTTTAGCTCCACCGAATGCTAGAACCTGCTGTTCTGCCTCCAGCAGAACTCGACCTTTTTCATCGGCCGGTCTTGTTTCGCTTTCTTCATCCACCCATTCGCCTTGGTTCTGACCATAAACCCGAGTCGATGAAACATAGATAACTGGCAGTGAAACACCTTGTCCAGAAAAGTACGTCAACAGATTAGCGACCGCCTCAAGGTAAATAGCCCGATAACCAGCATCGCTGTAATCCCTTGGCGTAACGATAATTATCAGCAGGTCGATATCTGTCGGTACTACCCTCAGAGTTCCAGGTTCGCTGAGATCCGCTTGTAAATAATCAATACCTTGAGTATCGATGACATCACTACGCCGAAGCCCCGTTACCCTGTGCCCTGCCTGCACCAGCTGCTCACCAACAGCCGCACCTAACTTGCCGCAACCGGCAATCAATATATGTTTCGTCATGGTTAAGCCAATCAAAGAATAATGCGTACATAGTCGCTCCGCAGCACTCTGATGTAAATCAGTTAAAAGAATATGCGCAGTAAATTTGCAATAAACACTTTTGATTTTCGAAAACGACCTTATACTCTTTATGTGTGAGGCGAAAAAATATCCACCTCACCGTTCGAGTTAACCTTTAGTAAGGACCGGATTTATGCAAATAAATGTAACTGGGCACCACGTAGAACTCACCGACGGATTAAACGAAGCCGTTACTCAAAAGTGTAAAAAAATCGCCAAGCATTTCCCTGATATGGCGAGCGTCAATGTCATTTTGACGGTAGATAAAAACACGCAAACCGCTGAAGCAACCACCCACTTTCTAGGCCAGGACATCGTCGCCAAAGCGAACGCTGACGATCTTTATGCGGCCATCGCTGATATGGGTGCGAAACTTGAAAAGTCTCTTCAGAAGCGTAAAGAAATTACCAAGTCTCACGCTCATAGCAAACCCGCTATTGAGGTTGAGACGGATGCGGCTCTGGCAACCTAAGAAACCAGTAGCGCAAGAAAAGGCCTGCATTTGCAGGCCTTTTTTATGCCCTAATGAATAACAATCTTGAATATATAAACCCATTGGAAACAATACATGAGCACTGCCCAAAACAAAACTCAGCCACGTTACGGAGACGGTGACACATCGTTTCAAGCTGCTGGCGGACAGGCAGGCATCCGTAAACTGGTTGACGATTTTTATGACGTTATGGACCAACATACTGATGCCGATCGCATTCGAAAAATGCATCCACGCGATCTAGAAGAGTCACGCGATAAGCTGGCTCTATTTTTATGTGGCTGGCTGGGTGGCCCACGGTTATTCCGGGAAAAATATGGGCCGATTAGTATCCCTCAGGCGCATTCGCACCTACGCATTGATTCCGCAGACCGGGATAACTGGCTAATGTGCATGGAGGAGGCTCTGAAACTTCAGCCCTATGCAGAAGACTTTAAACAATACATGCTGATTCAGTTAGCGGTTCCAGCAGAGCGCTGCCGCACAGTGGATTAATTAACCGACGTTTTTGGAGAAAATGAAGTCATCGGCACTTGTAAAGAATGGATACAAGTGCCAACTATTGGCCTCTCAGCGATTGCTTACTTGTCCTGATGGCTTTGCTTTTCCAAACGCGCTTCGCGCATTTTCTTAAAGAAAGGTCGCGCAATAACAGAAATTGCCACCATCAATAAAACCGGTAAAACGGCATCCATAATATGAGCTGTTTGGTGAGCAGCTTCTGTCATCTGGGCTTCGTTGGCGTGCGCCACCACTGATGCCGAAGCCAATGCCATTGAACCAGCAACCAAACCTTTAAACAGTTTATTCATTCAATCTCTCCTACAATCCCTAAATCAATAATTATCAAATTGCCGCTAAACCGCGCGCTAAATCTGCTTGCAAATCATCTACATTTTCCAACCCAACCGATACCCGAATCAGGTTCGGCGTAATGCCTGCCGCCACTTTCTCTTCTGGCGTTAAACGGCCATGAGTCGTCGTTGCAGGATGCGTAATGGTTGTTTTTGCATCACCCAGATTGGCCGTAATGGACATAAACTGGGTTGCATCAATGAAACGCCAGGCTTCATCCTGCCCCCCTTTCACCTCAAAGGCCAACACACCGCTAAAGGCCGATTGTTGTTTGGCCGCAAGTTCATGCTGAGGGTGTGATACCAGTCCGTTGTAATGTACTTTTTCAATTTGCGGCTGAGACTCAAGCCATTGCGCCAACTTCAGCGCACTGCTGCTATGTGCCTGCATACGCAGGTTTAGCGTTTCCAATCCTTTCAGGAACACCCAGGCATTAAATGGGCTCATGCTGGGCCCACAGGTGCGTAGCACACCATAAACCTCTTCCATTAATTCATGGCTACCTAGCACCGCACCGCCAACACAGCGCCCCTGCCCATCCAGGTATTTAGTTGCGGAATGGATGACGATATCGGCCCCCATTTTGAAGGGTTGCTGTAAAGCCGGCGTGCAAAAACAGTTATCAACCGCCAGCCAGATATCTTTGCTATGGGCTAGCTCAGCTAACGCTGCAATATCCGCCGTGCCACCAAGAGGGTTAGATGGCGCTTCCAAAAACAGCATTTTCGTTTCCGGACGGATGGCCGCTTGCCATTGATCCATATCATTAAGGTCAACAAAGGTAGTTTCAACACCAAACTTGGCCATGAACTTATTCAGCATGACGACAGTCGTGCCAAATACACTGCGCGAACAAACAATATGATCACCAGCTTTCAACAGCGCAATAAAAGTGCTCAAAATTGCTGCCATTCCAGAGGCTGTGCCGACACAGCGCTCTGCTCCTTCCATTGCAGCCAAACGCTGCTCAAAGGCGCGCACCGTGGGATTAGTAAAGCGCGAATAAATGTTGCCTGGCAGCTCACCACCAAAACGTGCTGCGGCCTCTGCGGCGCTGGCATACACATAGCTTGATGTGGGGAAAATTGGCTCGGCGTGTTCAAGCTCTGGCGTTTGGGTATGCCCTGCTCGGATTGCCAGCGTTTCCAGCGACAAACCTAGCTCAAGCAGGTCTTTGCGCCCATTATCATTTGTCATTATCGTAACCTAGTCACAGCTCACTGGGCGGCAATCAAGCCTAAACCTCAGTCGCGTTAAATTTGTTATTCCGCAGTGCCCATAATGGCGCGGGCTATTTTACCAAACAGCTCGAAGGACCATTCTTCAAGCATCAGAAATTCTGGTATCAGGGCAGATTGTGCCCACCACATCGCATCAGTTAACGGTGTGTGTTTAATCAGGGCAACTGCGACCACCACCAACAGCGCTCCACGTCCCAAGCCAAAAATGATACCCAGCACACGATCAGTACCCGACAAGCCGGTAATCCGCACCAAAGTGCTGATCAAGTAATTGACTAACGCACCCACCATCAAGGTAGCCGCAAATAGTATCGCAAAAGCGGCTGCATAACGAATCGTCGGTACATCAATGTAATCAACCAGTAGAGTTGCCATATTAGCGCTAAACATACGGGCAATCACAAAGGCCAACACCCAAATCAGCAGTGATAAGGCTTCCTTGATAAAGCCACGCTTAAGGCTAATTAGCCCAGATAATACAATAATGGCGATAATGCCCCAGTCAGCCCAGTTCATTATGGTAAATACCTCACCACAACACCTTCAAGTTTGTGATGTCGTGCAATCGCATCTTTTATTTTATCGATTTCCTTGCGTTCCAAAACAGGTCCAACCAACACACGAATCATTTTAGGTTCAACGTCCAAGCGGTATTTTATATACGCTTTATAACCACCTTTGCGTAGTGTATCGCGTAACTTTTCAGCGTTTGAACGCTCCTTAAAGCTAGCAACTTGCAGCGCCCAACTTACCGGTAAACTGTTTTCATCGACCTCTTTATCAACCAACTCTTGCAAAGTCGGCTGCGGTTTTGGCGGTACAGGTTTTTCCGCTTCGCGCTGCTCACTGGGTTTTACCGGTTCCGTGATTTCAAAACTGGGAATAGCTGGCCGTTCGGGTATATCAACCAGCACGTCTGCAGGCTCCAGATCATCGCCACTGAAAAGCATTGGCAGGAATATCACCATCAGAGCCACTAACACAACGGCTCCAATTAAACGTTGTTTGATTCCGTCATCCATTATGAAATCCCCAGCCAAGGCCCTGTTAAGGCACTATGGATAGTGCCTCTAGTGCAGCTCCAACGGTGAAAAAGGAGCCAAATATAATGAGCAGGTCATCCTCTGAAACTTGGTCCAACAAGACCTCTAACGCGGCAGAGGCATTGTCATACGTCTCTACCCTGCCAGCGCCTAACTCTGTCAGTTTTGCCTGCAGCTGATCGGCGGCAATTGCTCGAGGTGTATCAAGGTTACAAACCGCCCACTCATCAATGACAGGATGCATAATGGTCAACACCTCATCCGTGTCTTTATCTGACAGCATGCCTAACAGTGCATACAGGCGGCCAGTATGCTTTTCTTCCTGTAAGCGTTCAGCCAGATAGCTGGCAGCCTCGGGGTTATGGGCAACATCAAGCAGTATCGGCACAGGTTTATCCAGGCGCTGATACCGTCCAGGCAAATTTGCATTGATAAGACCTTCGCGGATAGCCTGTTCAGGAATGTCCATATCCAGTTGATGCAGTGCCTGCAAACAGGTTGCAGCATTAACCAGTGGCAAAGAGGGCAACGGCAAATTCACTAACGAAATGGGCTCACCAGCACGTGTGCCATGCCAATCCCACACCTGCATACCGGAAATATTTTCATCGTCATGCTTGCTGAAATCATAGACTTCGCCACGGCGCATTAAGTCGGCTGCCAGTGATTGCGCGTGATTAATAACCGTGAGCGGCAAATCAACTTCACCACAAACAGCCGGAGCACCAGCACGAAAAATCCCCGCTTTTTCTGTACCGATTTCTTCGCGTGTTTCTCCCAACCAGTCGGTATGATCCAGAGCAATCGTCGTCAAAACAGCAATATCGGGATCAATCAGGTTAACCGCATCAAGACGACCACCCAGCCCCACTTCTAAAACGGCAACATCAAGATCAGCCCGTGAAAAAATATCGAATGCTGTCAGAGCACCGAACTCAAAATAGGTGAGAGAAATATCTTCACGCGCGTGATCAACTCGCTCAAAGGCTTCACACAGCAGCTCATCGGAGACCGGTTTACCATTGATGCGGACGCGTTCGTTGTAGTGAACCAAGTGTGGTGAGGTGTAAGTCCCAACTTTGTAGCCGGCGGCTGCAAGAATCGAAGACAACATGCAAACAGTACTACCTTTACCGTTAGTGCCCGCGACGGTAATGACTTTTTTAGCGATTGAGGGCAGCTTCATCTGGCGACTGACCTGCGCAATGCGGGCCAGGCCTAGATCAATTTCTGAGGGGTGTAAGGCTTCGACTCTTTGCAGCCATTCGGCCAGATTCGATGGCGATTCAGAGCTCGTCATAATAATGTAATTCTAAAAATAAAACGGTGGATGAAAACCATTAAGGCAGGGTTTAGGACCCTGCCAAGGAAGGCATAAGTTTAGTTAAAATATTGGCCAAACGGTCACGCATTTCACCTCGAGGAATAATCATATCTACGGCACCGTGATCCAATAGGAACTCACTGCGCTGGAAGCCTTCTGGCAATTTTTCTCGAACCGTCTGCTCGATCACACGAGGGCCGGCAAAACCGATCAAGGCTTTTGGCTCAGCCACATTTAAGTCACCCAGCATGGCCAGGCTCGCGGAAACACCACCGTATACTGGATCCGTCAGAACCGAAATATACGGGATTCCCTGCTGTTTCATACGCTCAATTGCTGCACTGGTTTTTGCCATTTGCATTAGTGAGATCAAAGCTTCCTGCATCCGCGCACCACCCGAAGTGGAAAAACAAATCAGCGGAATACGCTCTTCCAAACAAACGTTCACCGCACGAACAAACCGTGCACCGACCACCGCACCCATTGAGCCGCCCATAAAGCCAAACTCAAAGCAGCATGCCACGACGGGTAAACCGTTTAGCTTGCCTTTCATCACAACCAGAGCGTCCTGCTCGCCTGTACTTTTCTGTGCGGCAACCAAACGATCTTTGTATTTTTTAGAGTCTCTAAACTTTAATTTGTCCTCGGGCACCAGTTCAGCGGCGATTTCTTCCCGTCCATCCTGATCCAGAAACATATCGAGCCGACGACGAGAGCCAATACGCATGTGGTAATCACATTTGGGGCAAACGTCCTGATTATTTTCCAGTTCAGGGCGATATAAAACACCGTCACATTTAGGGCATTTTTTCCACAACCCTTCGGGCACGGTGCTTTTTTTCTTCTGTTCAGAACGAACGATGGAGGGAACAATTCTTTCAAGCCAGCTGCTCATTGTTCAGTATATCCTTTAATTGTAATCATCTGCTGCGGGTTTATCCCGACTATTGTACCTGCCTACCTTGTTATAGTCGCGGATAGGACAAGTTTTTTTACACTTATACGAGACATTTGCCCGATTGTTTTTTTTGCCTTCTGGCGGAGTTAAAACCTACACCATGTACCATCAATATATAAGTACTCTGATTCCAGATGTTTTTCCCTATCAGAGAAAACTCCAGCTCGAGGGTTCATAAATTGTCTCTACAAACTATTTACCGCGGCTATAAAATCAATAATTTTTTCAACACTTTTAATACCCTTACTCTCTTCTACGCCACCACTCACATCAACAGCATAAGGGTTAACGGCGCTAATCGCCTGAGCCACATTATCACTACTTAAACCACCAGCTAACACAATCGGTTTGCTTAAGTGAGCAGGGATTTTATCCCAGTCAAAAGTTTCGCCAGTCCCGCCCGGTTTAGTTGGATGATAAGCATCCAACAGTAACGCTGAAGCCGTCGGATAGCGCTCAGCGGCAGTAACAATATCGGCTGTCTCCTGAACTCTTACCGCTTTCATATATTCTTTTCCAGCTGCCTCGCACTGAGCCAAGGACTCGTTGCCATGAAACTGAATAACGTCTAACTCAACCTGATCCAGAATGGCATCCAGTTCGGCTTGAGGTGCGTCAACAAACAAACCAACCCGAGTAACGAAGGGAGGCAAAACACTGATAATAGCCTGTGCCTGAGCAATGGTTACGGCACGCGGGCTTTTAGCATAAAAAACCAGCCCAATAGCGTCGGCGCCAGCTTCTGCAACGGCAAGGCCGTCCTCTGGTCGAGTAATACCACAAATTTTAACGCGGGTTCTGATAGCTGGGCTCACCGTATATTCCTAAACAATAAAAAATGATATCGAGTGATTCTAACAAAAAGGAAAGTTCAGCAGCAGCTGTGAAGCCCATTTAAGCAAAAAAAGGCAAATCAACTTTATTCGTTGCTAACTCGTAATGAGACGGGTAATCCACACCCACTAGATATAAACCGTTTGGCGGTGCAGTCACACCACCCACTGTTCGATCTCGGGCATCAAGCACCTGCTTAGCCCACACCGGCTCGGCCTTCCCCATTCCCACCATCATCAATACACCGGCCACGTTGCGTACCATATGATGTAAAAATGCATTGGCATAGATATCAATAGCAATTAACGAACCATGGCGCTCAACCTTTAAATGATGAACCGTTTTAATGGCCGATTTTGCCTGACATCTTACGGTTCGATAGGAGCTGAAGTCATGTTCGCCAACCAGATAGTTAGCGGCAAGCTGCATGCGTTCAACGTCCAGAGGCCGGTCTTCAAAGGAGAAGTGTTTGTTCATGATCGCCGAATGCACAGAGGTATTTTCGATGACATAGATATAACGTCTAGCCATGGCCGAAAAGCGTGCATGAAAGTCTTCGGGCACAAACTTTGCCCAACGCACCCGAATGGAATCAGGTAAATGAGTGTTGGTTCCTCGCACCCAAGCACTTTCAGTTCGAGGCTTAAGAACATCAAAGTGCACAACCTGACCGGTCGCATGGACGCCAGCGTCCGTTCGCCCCGCACAAAAAACACGAACCGGAGCATCTGCAATTTTGCTTAATGCAGACTCCAGTTCGCACTGTACGGTAATGGACTCGTGATTTTGGGCTTGCCACCCGTTGTAGCCGCTGCCATGGTACTCAATGCCAAGCGCTACACGGGTTAGGGTATTTTCTTTTGTGGTCACTCTAGGTTTTCAAGCAGCTTTTTAGCTTCCTGCTGTTGTGCTTCACTTCCCTCTGAAACCACTTCATTAAGAATTTCCTGCGCCGCCTCAGTATCAGCCATATCGATATAAGCTTTAGCCAGTTCAAGCTTAGTTGCAGACTCATCGGTGTCGACCAGGAAATCTAAATCATCAGCACCTGTTGCCTCTGAATCCTGAGCATCAGCCACCTCATCGTCCAGGCTGAATTCCAGTTCAGAATCACTCGCTACTGACTCTTCTTCAACATCAATATTAAGGGCGTCATCAACTGACTCGCTTTCAAAATCGACCAGATTATCATGTGTTTCAGGCTCAGTCGCTACAGACTCCTCAGGAATCTCCACCTGATCGCTTGGCAGATCAAACTCAAGGTCGCTCAACTCCGCATCAGCGGTTTTATCCGCCACCTCATCCTCATCCTCATCAAGATCAAAGGATAAAAAGTCTTCTTCCTCTGTAATTTCAGCAGAAGTTAATGTTTCTGGCTCAGAGGCAGGACTATCATTCTGTTCAACATCAAAATCCACTTCATCAACTTGTTCAGGCTGTGACGCCACAGCAAGCAAATCAGCATGTTTTTCTTTCAACGCTGCAAGTGAGCTAATAGCTTCGGCATCCCCAATAGCCTGCAAATCGGCTTCCTGTTGGGTGAATCGCGCTTCGTCTTTATTGAGCAGGTAGACTTCCGCAAGCTTCAGATGCAACGCGGTATTTTGCGGGTTATCGTTAACTGCGGGCTGTAGAATTTCAATCGCGCGCTCATAACGTCCATAGGCAATAAAAATATCCGACTCGTCGAGTAATTTACGTACCTCGTCAGCATTGGAGTCAGCTTCACCGGCGGCGCTAACTAATGGTTCAGAATCAGCAAGGTTAACCGTATTTTCAGTTTCAACCTGATCGACTTGCTCCTCCAGGTTATCAGGAATGTCGATCTCATCATTCACATTATTAATAGCTTGCTGCGGCTCGGCAGGATAATCCTGTTCCTCTTTACGGCGACGGGAAATCGCTCCCAGTAAAATCAAGCCGCCTAGAATAACAACCAGAAGAACACCAATATAGAGAGGGTTATTAAGCAGAATATCCATAACACCTTCCTGTGGCCGTTGCTGTTCAGGCGCTGGCGTTCCTGGTGCTTTCTCTTCAGACTTGACAACCTCTGTAGTCGATGATTTTTCAGACAACTCAGCAGCTACGTCTTGAGTCTCAGCAGTCATTCCCTCGGCAACGGGAGCAACAGCCTCTTCCGCTGATCCCAGGTTATCTGTAGCTTGAACAGCAGACTCATCTAACGCTTCGCCAGTGGTATTAACAGCGCCCTCAGGAGTTTCGCTCCCTGCTACTAGCCCTTCGGCTTTAGCTACTTCTTCGGCAACTGACACTAACTCACTTTCTGCCTGCGCCTGTGCCTCCTCTTCGGCCTGTGTCGCTTGCAATAAAGCTAACTGCTCCTGCTTCAACGTCATCAGACGTTGCAGGTCATCCAGTTGTTTTTGCAGTGCATCGACATCTTCTACTGTCGATGAACCTGTGCCTGAGCCGTCACCAGTTGCCGCCGCACCGCCAAGGCTATCTCCGGAGCCGGAACCGGCTTCAATCTCATTATCCAGCTCATCCTCAGTGGCAACTAATTTTACTAAACCCGCTTGATCAGCTGTTGACACCTCATCCTTTGACGCCTTGTAGCTTTGAGTTGCATCAATGGTCTTTTTACCCTGCCACTCAGCCATCTGGCGCTGTGTTTCTGAATACGCCTCTCGTGATGAAATACGACGAATTTCACCCACGTCAGGAATACGCAGAACCTGTCCCGATTTCAGCAGATTGATATTGTTATTAATAAAAGCCCGAGGGTTATTTTGCTGAATAGCCACCATTGTCTGGCGTACAGTAACACTCTGATCGGGGCGATTCTCTTTAGCTATGCCCCATAGCGTATCGTTCTTTTTTACGCGAACAGTGCCACCCTTTTCTTCGTTTGTCGCAGAAACAGGTGCTGACTGCGAACCACTTTGCGAAGCACTCGACGTACCATAGGTTGGCTGCTGAACTACTGGGGCTGGCGTTGATTGCACCGGCATCGGTGTGCCGCTCGCCGATTGCTGAACAGGCGCTGCTGCCGCTTCAGAAAACAAGGGAGGATCAAGTAATGCTGTGTATTCACGTAACAAGCGTCCGCTTGGCCAGTGCAACTCAATTAAAAAGTTCAGAAAGGGCTCTCGGACGATACGATCCGTGGTCAAGTGCAGTGTCGCACCGCCCTTGCCATCCAACTCAACATCAAATTTGATACCGGTCAGAAAAAATACCCGCTCTACCCCGGCACGGGCAAAATCATCATGACTTGCCAGGTTCGGTAAAATTTCATTCTCGGACAGATCGCCAACATTAAGCAGTTTAACCTGTGCGTCCAGCGGCTGATTCAGCGCAGAGTTTAGTTTGATTTCGCCCAAACCTAACGCATTTGCGTAACTACTACCAAGGGCTCCGGAAACTACCATTGCCATTGCAAGCTTGCGAACCATACGACCTATCCTTTTTAAAATATGAAAAACAACACACAGACAGCGTAATAATCGACGCTTACGTTAATCACGCTTTCAGTGAGTTTATGATCATGGTATGCCTAAATAAAAAGGGCTAAACCCATGCCACAACACAGTTATGGAAAAGTTTAGCCCAGTCTAACCAGAGCGCCAGAAAATTGTCAGCTAATTTTACAGCTGATTCTCATGACGCTGATTTTATAATTTCGAATCAATCAAAATTTCAGCAATTTGCACACTGTTAAGTGCCGCACCTTTACGAACATTATCAGCAACAACCCACATATTAATGCCTCGTGGGTGAGAGATATCCTCACGGATACGGCCAACAAAGGTAGGGTCAGCACCTGCTGATTCGGTTACCGCCGTTGGGTAGCCTCCATCAACATGTTCGTCCATCAGTTCAACACCCGGCGCTTTAGCCATGAGCTCACGCACTTGCTCAACGCTGATCTTTTCACGCGTTTCGATATGAACGGCTTCTGAGTGCCCATAGAAGACAGGAATACGCACACAGGTTGGATTAACCTCAATGCTTTCATCCATAATCTTCTTGGTTTCCCAAACCATTTTCATTTCTTCTTTGGTGTAACCATTTTCCTGAAACACGTCGATCTGTGGCAGCGCATTGAAAGCAATTTGTTTCGGATAGACTTCTGCCTCTGCTTCCTGACCATTCAGTAATTTAGCCGTTTGTGATGCCAGCTCTTCAATGGCTTCTTTACCGGTACCGGATACTGCCTGGTAAGTCGCCACGTTAATACGCTCAATACCCACCGCACCATGAATCGGCTTCAGTGCCACCAACATTTGAATCGTTGAGCAGTTAGGGTTAGCAATGATGTTACGGTTCGCATAATCATCCAGTGCTTCTGGATTAACCTCAGGCACAACCAGTGGAATATCATCGTCGTAACGGAAATGCGAGGTGTTATCAACGACCACGCAACCGGCAGCGGCGGCCTTTGGTGCAAACTCCGCAGAGATGCTACCACCCGCAGAAAACAGGCCAATCTGTACTTTAGAAAAATCAAAGTCAGCCAGGTCTTCAATAACAACAGACTTACCTTTGAACATGATACGTTTACCAGCCGAACGGGCGCTGGCCAGCGGGTACAGATTACCCACAGGGAAGTCGCGCTCTTCGAGGATGGAAATAATGGTTTCACCGACAGCACCGGTCGCGCCGACGACTGCCACATCGTAGAGTTTAGTCATGTTGGAAAGTCCAAATTTAGAGTTTAAATAAATCGGCAGCCGACCGAAAACGAGCGGCCACCGAAAGCAACGCAATTCTAGTGGAAAATGCGCTGTTTATTAAGGGATTTAGGCAATAAACCCTTAATAAACGTAACGAAGGGTGACTATTTGGATAAAGCGGCTACAACCGCATCGCCCATCTCAACCGTGCTGACGGTTTTCCCAGCGTCACCTTTGATATCAGCCGTACGATAACCTTGATCCAGCACATCACCAACGGCCTTTTCGATCGCTTCCGCAACATCCGAACGGTTGAAGCTGTAACGGTACATCATCGCCACAGACAGGATTGTAGCCAGCGGGTTAGCAATACCCTTTCCAGCGATATCAGGCGCAGACCCGTGAATCGGCTCGTACATGCCTTTGTTATTTTTATCCAGAGATGCAGAAGGCAGCATACCGATAGAGCCCGTCAGCATGGCGGCGGTATCAGACAGGATGTCACCAAACATGTTGCCGGTAACCACCACGTCGAACTGCTTGGGTGCTCGCACCAGCTGCATAGAGGCGTTATCCACGTACATGTGGCTCAATTCAACATCCGGGTATTCTTTAGCCACCTCTTCCATCACTTCTCGCCACAGAACCGTTGCTTCAAGCACGTTTGCCTTATCGACAGAGCAAACGCGCTTATCGCGCTTCTGTGCCGCCTGGAATGCGACATGTGCAATTCGGCGCACTTCGCTTTCCGAATAAACATAAGTATTGAAGCCTTCACGTTCGCCATTTTCCAAGGTACGGATACCCCGCGGCTGGCCAAAATAGATGCCGCCTGTTAATTCACGAACGATCATAATATCCAGACCGGATACAATCTCTTCTTTCAAAGATGTTGCGCCTGCTAGTTGCGGATACAACATCGCTGGACGCAGGTTAGCAAACAGCTCCAGGTTAGACCGAATGGCCAGCAGACCACGCTCAGGGGTCAGCGCGCGATCCAGCTTTTCCCATTTCGGTCCACCCACGGCACCCAACAGAATCGCATCAGCTTCCTGAGCCTGCTTAAGAGATTCATCAGGAAATGGTGACCCCGTCTCATCGTAGGCTGCACCACCAATCAAACCTTCCGTTGTTTGCATGTCCAGATTGAACTTAGACTTAACAACCTCCAGCACCTTAATCGCTTCGTTAACAATCTCAGGGCCAATACCATCACCCTTTAAAATCAAAATCTTATCAGTCATATCTATAGCTCTTTATTAGCTTAATTCGGTAAACAGCCAAGGCGCTGTTTCACGACGTTTGTCTTCAAAATCGCGTATCACATCGGCATCCTGCAGCGTCAGACCAATGTCATCTAAACCGTTCAGCAGACAGTGCTTGCGGAACGGATCAATCTCAAATGCGTAAGCATTACCTGAGGGAGAAATCACCTGTTGGGCTTCGAGGTCTACCGTTAATTGATAACCCTCTTCAGCTTCAACTTCAGCAAATAACGTATCAACAACGCTCTGCTCCAAAACGATCGGCAACAGACCGTTTTTAAAGCTATTGTTAAAGAAAATATCCGCAAAGCTCGGCGCGATAACAGCACGGAAACCATACTCGGAGATCGCCCAGGGCGCATGTTCACGGCTGGAGCCACAACCAAAGTTTTGTTGTGCTAACAGCACACTTGCCCCTTTGTAGCGCGGAAAGTTCAATACGAACTCTTCGTTAACCGGGCGCTGACTGCAATCCTGACCGGGCTGACCTACATCCAGATAACGCCACTCATCAAACAGGTTCTGGCCAAAACCAGTACGCTTGATGGATTTCAAAAACTGCTTGGGAATAATCATGTCGGTATCAACGTTGGCGCGATTCAATGGCGCCACGATACCGGTGTGTTTTTCAAACTTTTCCATAACCTTTCTCTAATCTATTCTTTACCGGTCGCCCTGACATGCTCCGGACGACGCTAAAGTTTCTGTTACAGGATATCGCGAACATCCACGAAGTGGCCTTCAACCGCTGCCGCCGCTGCCATTGCTGGACTCACCAGGTGCGTACGACCACCAAAACCCTGACGACCTTCAAAGTTACGGTTTGACGTAGAGGCACAATGTTCGCCCGGTTCCAATTTGTCTGGATTCATCGCCAAACACATAGAGCATCCTGGGTCACGCCACTCAAAACCTGCTTCTACAAAGATTTTATCCAGACCTTCCGCTTCAGCCTGCTGTTTTACCAAACCAGAGCCCGGCACAACCATCGCCTGCTTTACAGAGTCTGCAACCTTGCGGCCTTTAGCCACTTCTGCCGCCATGCGCAGGTCTTCAATTCGAGAGTTGGTACAAGAACCGATAAAGACCTTGTCGACTTTGATATCGGTAATCGGCATACCCGCCTGCAAATCCATATATTTTAATGCGCGCTCATAACCTTCGCGCTTAACCGCGTCAGTTTGCTCTGCTGGAACTGGAACATTTTCGTCAATCGCGGCAACCATTTCAGGAGATGTACCCCAGCTTACCTGCGGCTTGATGTCTTCGCCTTTTAACACAACAACCGTATCGAACTCAGCGTCGTCATCACTGGTCAGCTGTTTCCAGGACTCAACCGCCTTATCCCATGTTTCGCCGGTGGGTGAATAAGGGCGGCCCTTAAAGTACTCAATAGTGGTATCATCAACCGCTACCATGCCCGCTCGGGCACCCGCTTCAATGGCCATGTTACAAACCGTCATACGGCCTTCCATGCTCATATCACGCATCACCTGGCCACCAAACTCAATCGCGTAACCAGTCCCGCCAGCTGTGCCGATCTTGCCAATAATGGCCAACACAACATCTTTACCGCTCACACCAGCACCCAACTTACCGTCGATACGCACCAGCATGTTTTTCATCTTCTTCTGAATCAAGCATTGAGTCGCTAGTACGTGTTCAACCTCAGAAGTACCGATACCATGCGCCAAACAGGCAAACGCGCCATGAGTAGAGGTATGGGAGTCACCACATACAACCGTCATGCCTGGCAATGTTGCGCCCTGCTCTGGCCCAATAACATGTACGATACCCTGACGAACATCCTGCATCTTGTATTCAACAATGCCGAATTCATCACAGTTTTCATCAAGCGTTGTCACCTGGATTTTGGACACCTGATCCTCGATACCCGCAACCCCTTTGTCACGATCCGTGGTCGGAACATTGTGATCCACCGTCGCCAGGTTAGCGTTCAAGCGCCACGGTTGACGGTTCGCAAGACGCAAGCCTTCGAATGCTTGTGGTGATGTCACTTCGTGCAGCAACTGACGGTCGATATAAATCAACGCTGTGCCATCTTCACGGGTCTTGACCAAATGGTCCTGCCACAGTTTGTCGTATAAGGTTTGTCCTGCCATGGTGCCTCCAAAATCGGACGTTTAAATCTGTTTTAACGCAATGACTCAACTCACTGCGCTTAATTTGAATTGACGCAATATTACGCCCAGCCATAAAATAAAACAAATTCATATTTCTTATACTTTTGATTCCTGTTAGGAATACAAAAAACGAGCCAACTTATGGACATCAGCAACCTTAATGCATTTATACAAGTGGCCGAAACGGGTTCATTCTCCGCTGCCGCAAACCAGCTGCACATCACGCAACCCGCTGTCAGCAAACGCATATCCGCGCTTGAGTCGCAACTCAATACCCGCCTGATTGACCGCATAGGCCGAAAAGTCGCGTTAACACCGGCTGGCGCCACTTTGCTGCCTCGCGCTCGCTCTATTATCAGCGATCTGGAAGATGCAAAACGCAGCCTCGACAACCTTTCCGGCGACGTCACCGGTCGGCTAAATCTTGCGATTAGTCACCATCTTGGATTGCACCGCCTGCCACCGATTCTGAGGGAGTTTTCCCAGCGTTATCCGAACGTCACACTGGATATTCAATTTCTGGATTCAGAGGTCGCCTATGAGGCTGTCGCACAGGGTAAAATTGAATTGGCCGTCATCACGCTCACCGAGCAGGTTTCCGATAATATTCATGCCAAGACTATCTGGAAAGACCCGCTGGCTTTTGTTGCATCGACGAGCCATCCCCTTGCACAGCAAAACAGGCTAACGCTGAAAATGCTCTCTGAACATGACGCCATTCTGCCCGAACTAAACACCTTTACCGGCACCATCACTAAGCGATTATTTAATGATAAAAAGCTGCCACTTAACGTCGGCATGACCACCAACTATCTGGAAACCATCGGCATGATGGTGAGCTTGGGACTAGGTTGGAGTGTGCTGCCCATCACCTTATTGAACGAGCAACTTTGTGAGTTAAAAGTCGGCAATATCCAGCTGGAACGAGAGCTGGGCGCGATTCACCACACTGAACGAACGCTATCCAATGCCGCAAAAGCGATGCTCTCGCTACTCGAATAGCAGATAACCCTCAAGATTGTGAGAACAAATAGAGCAAAAGCAAAAAGGTTACAAACCAAAAACCTGACAACAGCTTCCAAAACAACAGGCTACTGGTACTGCTTTCAGTGACCGGGTCATCACGGAGAAATTCCGGATTCGGCTGGGTTAAATCGGTCAGTAACTCGTCAATGGTACGGTAACGCTGCTCCAAATCGAAGGCCACCCCCTTCTCCAGAGCACAATCAAACCACAACGGAATCACAGGATTATGTAGCGCCGCACTCTGATAGCGCAAACGATCATAATCAAAGGCAGTCCGACATTCTTCAGCAGCCTCTCCATAGGGTAAATGGCCGGTAAACATTTCATAGGTAATGGTCGCTAAAGCATAAACGTCGCCCTGCATTCCCGGATTTTTACCTAACAGGTAAAGCGGATCCGAATAGGACGCTGTACCCAATGCGCCCTCGTGTACCAACGGGCGCTGCAACTCCGCCAAACCGGCAACATAAACGGAGCCAAAATCGACCACCACAGCGCGCTCATCATCAGTAATCAGCACATTACCCGGTTTTAAATCCTGGTGGATCGCTTCGTTATCGTGAAAGGCCTTAAGTCCATTAGCAATCTGTTTAACAATTGCAATTGCCGCTTTAGGGCTAACCGGTTGATGCGCTTCGATCCATCTATCCAAACCGCGTCCTTCAATATACTCCATCAAGTAATAAAGACACGTCCGGGGCCGTGTTTGCCTGATAATCCGCACCACATTTTCACTTTTTATTCGGCTGCCAATCCATTCTTCCTGAATAAAACGATCGATATAACTGACATCATCATCGTAATTAAGCGATGGCGTTTTCATAACAGCAACTTCGCCGGTTTCAGTGTCACGAACCAGATAAAGTTGACTGCGACTGGACGCAAACAGCTCCTTCACAATTTCATAGCCATCGATTTTCATGCCCACAGAGAGGTCTGGCGGGAAAGGTAAACGTGTTAGCTTCACACTGTAATCATCAAGGCTCTCTTCCGGCAAACGATGGATACGCGCCACCACCGCACTAATATTGTCATCACTGCCTTTTTCCAGTGCCGTTTCAACCAACTCCTGAGCAACTTGCTTGGCCCCTTTATCTTGGGCCAATAGTTTGGTTATCTGCTCCACGGAAAGAAAATCATGCACACCATCACTACTGAGCATTAGCACGTCACCCTCTTCAAGCGGCGTGCGGCCATAATCAACATTAAGGCGATTATCCATACCCAGCGCACGAGACAAGGTGGCTCGATTTTCACCCAGCACAGCAGTGTGATCACGGGTCAATTGGGATAACTCTAATTCACCTGCCCCATTTTTATGCAGTCGAAAAATACGGCTATCGCCGATATGAAAGAAGTGCGCCGTTTGGCTTTTCACAACAACCGCGCTGAAGGTCGTCAGAAAACCTTTACTCTCCGTCGCAAATTCGTGACTTTTACGATACAAGCGCAGGTTGATCGTCGACAGGATTTTCTCCCCACAGTGCCCTGCAGACCAAGTGTCGGGGGTTTGATAATACTCATCAATAAATCGCTCAACAGCCGTTTGACTAGCCTCCTGCCCGGCTTCGGCAGAGGAAACACCATCAGCCACCACAAGCGTGATGCCCTTATTTAATGCAAGATACGGGTCCTCTGGTACGTGCACACCGGCACTGTCTTCGTTGTGGGACTTGAGACCCGTGATACTATGCCAGGCCGTATCAATGTTGAGCTTTTCGGTCATGCAGCGACTCCCGTTAAAGGAAACATCCCTATTCAGTTTTCCTACCTAAACTACATGATTTAGCATTTTATTGTAAAAATAGGGGCACCCCATCGAAGGCTGCCCCCGCATTGGAATTAACCTACATCAATCATTTCAACGGTACCATCAGGCAGCACTTCAGAGATTTTGCCTTTAGGCTCATTCAAACACATGGCGATAAAGAAAATAATCACCGCGGAGGCGCCAATGATCAGGAAGAAGGTGCTGTAGTCCACAAAGCTAAGTACAGTCAGGTAAGTTACCGCACCGACATTACCGTAAGCACCCGCCATACCGGCAATCTGGCCAGTCATACGTCGTTTGATCAGCGGTACGATGGCAAAGACCGCGCCCTCACCCGCTTGTACGAAGAAAGAACAGGCCATGGTGGCGATAACGGCCATAGGAATCCACCAGCCAGAACCCACCTGACTGAGCACGAAGTATCCAACAGCTAAGCCACCGATGAGAATCATCAACGCTTTGCGGCGCCCGAATTTATCAGAGAACCAGCCGCCGGTTGGGCGTGCCACCAGGTTCATGAAGGCAAAGCCTGAAGCCAGCAACCCCGCCTGAACCGGCGACAGGTCGACAAAGGTTTCCAGGAAGAACAGCGGCAGCATGGATACGACCGCCAGTTCAGAGCCGAAGGTAACGAAGTAAGACCACTGCAGAATCGCCACCTGCTTGAACTCGTACTTATCCAGGTCAGGCACACCTTTCGTCAGGTTTTCCTTGTTCACCTTCCAGATCTGACTGACCTGGAAGAAGTACAATACAGCCAGTACTCCCCAAATCGCATACATAGCCGAGGTGGTCAGCAGCGCCACACCTGAGGGAGACAGCTTCCACGCCAGAACTGCCAGCGCAAGGTACATAGGGATGTTCATCCCGAGATACATGTAAAAATCTTTCCAACTGGTGACTTCCAGACCACCGGATCTCTTAGGCTTGAAATAAGTAGAGCCTTTCGGTGTATTTCTTGCTGTGAAGAAGTAGAACAGGCCGTACAGACCGGCAATCACACCAGTAGTAGCCAGTGCATAACGCCAGCCATCGTCACCACCGTAGATCAACGCCAGGGTTGGCAGGCTCATTGCGGCAGCGGCGGAACCGAAGTTACCCCAGCCACCGTAGATACCTTCAGCGATACCCACACTTTTATGAGGGAACCACTCGCCCACCATACGAATACCAATGACAAAACCGGCACCGGTGAAGCCCATCAGAAAGCGCAACATCGCCAGCTGTTCGTAGGTCTGGGCAAAAGCAAAGGCCAAACAGATAATCGACGATATCATCAACAGCGCACTGAACATCTTACGCGGTCCGATCTTATCCACCATAATCCCGACCACAATGCGCGCCGGGATCGTCAGCGCTACGTTAAGAATCATCAGAGCCTTGACCTGCTGGCCCGACATATCAAAGGCTTCTTTCATAAAGACCAGCAGCGGCGCGTGGTTAAACCACACAACGAAAGTCAGGAAAAACGCAAACCACGTAATGTGGAGCGTCTTGATCTTCGGGTCCCTTAGTGCGAATAGATTGATTTTATGATCACTGGACATAACGCCTCCAACCAATTTTTATTTTAAGAAATCGTCATAATTTAGGTTGGATCAAGTGTCCCCCTTTAACTGTCGAGAGAATTTGACTGCAATCAAGTAGCGAAATTTATTAGCACTTATTATGGTTACTACGGACACACGGTCTTCCGGGTTAACATACATCCTAACAAACCGCTAATTACTCAGGAAAAGCCGCATGAGCATATCACTTCCAACCAGTGGTTCTGGCCGGGCACTCACGCTCTCTACGTTAGCCTTTGCGGCTAACTTTTCGGTTTGGATTTTGTATGCCGTTTTAGGTTTGGAGTTAGAAGAAAAGCTATCACTGAGCGTCACCCAGCTAGGTATCTTTTTTGCCGCGCCAATGCTCACTGGCGCCCTGTTCCGTATTCCAGCGGGCATTCTGGCAGACCGCTACAATCCCAAGCACCTGTATACTGCGCAAATGCTATTGGTCGCCCCTGCGCTATTCCTATTACCCTTTATTAGCAGTTACAACGCCTATTTATTACTCGGTTTGTGGATTGGCATCAGCGGTACCTCTTTCACGCTTGGCATTCGTTATGTTAACGACTGGTTTGAGCGCAATCAGCAAGGTACCGCAATGGGCGTCTTTGGCGCAGGTAATGCCGGCGCAGCGATTACCCTGGTTTTAGCTCCCGTCATCGTCAGCTATTGGGGCTGGAACAGCATCGGCCCAGTTTATGGCAGCGGTCTTATTTTGATGGCCCTGTTATTTGCCTTGCTGGCCCCATCGCAAAACAGCAAACACACAGTAAATAAACAATCCGCTTTCGAAACACAGTGGAATAACAGGCCTGTCTTTATGCGCCTGCAGGTATGGCGTTTTGGTCTTTATTACTACTTTGTCTTTGGCAGCTTTCTGGCACTCATCATGTGGTTACCCCAGTACTACACCAATGTCTATGATCTATCGCCACAACGTGCCATGGCTTTCACCCTATTCTTTGTTGCAACGTCCAGTATGGTGCGCGCTCTCGGCGGTTGGTTTGCCGATCGCTACGGTGGACGCGCTGTCAACTGGATGGTCTTTTGGATATGCCTGGGCTGCTTATTTTTCCTCAGTTACCCGTCAACGACTATGACTATTCATGGCGCCCAACATGACGTCAATCTGCACATTGAGGTCAACCTATGGGTATTTTCTTTGTTAATCTTTGTGATCGGTATTGCTCAGGGTTTTGGCCGTGCTAGCGTCTATAAAACAATTCACGACTATTATCCCGAACAAATGGGCACTGTCGGAGGCTTTGTCGCCGCTATCGGCGCTTTAGGTGGCGCAACATTGCCCATTATCTTCGGGCTGGCTGTCGACAATACTGGTTTCTACAGTGTTTGCTTTATGATCTTATATGGCCTGCAGGCTGGCTGTATGATTGCGATGTATTTCGCTCAAAAAGCTGACCGCTTCCGCACACGGCTAAATCATGCGCAAACGCACAACTTCCTTGACGATGATTGAAGCCGCCAGGCAAAGAAAGAACGGCAGCTAACAAGCACTCAAACCTATTAAGGAGTATGAGCGTTATCGTGACTAACGATAATCAGGTCATCAAGGTTATAACCTTTTTCTTTAGCAGTCTGGATAAACGTCTCCATCACGTCATCAGCGATCTGCGGTGAGCGCGCTAATAGCCAAAGGTATTCATGATTGTAGCCACTGACAAAGGCGTATTCATAACCAGCCTCATCTAACTCAAAGACGACATAAGAACTATAGAAGGGGCCAAAAAATGAGACCTTTAAATGCGCCTGTTGTTTACTATCAACAAAATATGCTTTCCCCTCGGCCTGACGCCAGTCGCCTTGTGCGCGAGAAAAACCACGATTAACGACGCGAATTCCACCGTCATCACGTAACGAATATTCAGCCGTCACATTGGACAACCCTCTTTCAAAGGAGTGGTCAAGCCGAGCAATTTCATACCAGCTACCCAGATACCGGCTGACCTCAAAATTATCGACCGGCTTAATACCCTCTGGAATACTGGTACAAGAAATCTGCACCAATACCAGCAACAATAAAATAACCGCACGAATCATTATCGAACTCCCTTTTGCAAAACAGTTAAGCAATAAAAAGCGGCCAATTAAGGCCGCTTTTTATATTAACCGTGGGCGATTTTGTCATTTGTAAATAAGTAGTCCTTTAACTCCTTATCAAAGCGAGGGTCTCGGCGGCGGATCCACTCCAGCACCATTGCCGCATGCTCTTTTTCCTCATCGCGGTTGTGCTCTAAAATCGCTTTTAACTCCTCGTCTTTACAAGCATCTACGCGTTGGTTGTACCAATCCACCGCCTCAAGCTCCTCCATCAAGGAAGTGATTGCACGGTGCATATCGCGTGTTTCATCCGTCAACTCATTAATCGGTTCATGATACCCTTCGTTCGACATACTAATGCTCCTTATCGTTAGTAAAAATTCTTTTATCAGACTAAATTAATTGACCACACCCTACAATAGGCACATCAGGTGTCAGTATCGGGTCAACGCAAAAAATAACTATAAAGATCTCTCAGCTTCATTGTTTTTTGTTTCGCAATTGACTCGTTTTACGAACGGGGTAAGCCCCTGCAAATTTTACATACCGCTGAAAACTAGGACACTCAAAGTGACTGGGTGCCGGGCATTTAGCAGCATGCCGCAAGCCATCACGCATTCGCGTTAATTCGCCAATTCGTTGATCCAGCTCATCGGCCTTTTCTGTCAGCAAGGCGCGATCAATCTCTGGTCCATTGGGCGTAAAGAACAAGGCAATTTCATCCAACGAAAACCCCACTGAGCGCCCCAACGAAATCAACGCCAAACGCTCAATCACATTGGCATCAAAAAGCCGCCTTAACCCTTCACGCCCCTTTGACTGAATAAGCCCTTTCTGTTCGTAGTAACGCAGTGTTGAAGCCGGTAATCCACTCTGTTTTGCCACCTTTCCGATATCCATTAAAGCCATCGAATTCTCCCCTTGACCTCAAGTCGACTTTAACTTGCATACTATCGGTGAACCCTAAACCTCGCAAATTTATGGAGTAAGCATGAACACTGATTTCTGGCACCATCGCTGGCAAACAAACGAGATCGCATTCCACCTGGAGCAAGCAAACCCACTACTGGTGAAACATTTTGGCGCCCTTAACCTTCCACAAGATAGCCGCATTTTTTTACCGCTTTGCGGGAAAACCAATGACATTCCCTGGCTGATATCCAAAGGACATAAAGTCGTCGGTGCAGAACTCAGTGAGTTAGCGATTAATCAGTTATTTGAAGAGCTTGATGTAGAACCCGCCATCTCAAACATCGACAACTTGAAACATTATCAGGCAAAAGGCATCGATCTCTTTGTCGGTGACATTTTTGAGCTAACGAACAAAACGCTCGGCAAGGTTGATGCCGTATTTGACCGCGGTGCGCTGGTTGCCCTCCCTATCGAGATGCGCCATCGCTATACAAGACATTTAACAGAAATAACCAGCACAGCACCACAACTCATCATCACCTACACCTATGATCAACAATCAATGGAAGGCCCGCCATTCTCTGTTTCTAAACAGGAATTAATCCAACATTACTCAAACATCTATCAGCAAAAGTTTTTGGCAGAAGAAATCGTGCCAGGAGGCTTGAAAGGCCTTTGTTCCGCAAAGGAACAGGTCTGGTTACTAAAGGCAAGGTAGATATCATCCTTGTTGGTAGCTGATGCCACAGTTGAACGGGGGAATTAACAAGGGCTGGTGAGCCATAACGGGGCTTGATCTGCTCTGCAAACAGCACCATACAAACAAGCGCCAGCTTTTAAATAGACTAATATGCAGTGCTTATTTTGCTGGCCACCAGGCCTGTTGATTCGGATAACCCGGCAAACGGAATTGAGTGATACGTTGCTGGATGGTCTCGCTGGCAAGATATGCCAACAAATGCTGAGCTTCTTTTTCGGCTGGTGAGCCCTCCACCACCCAACCACTTAAATTCTCCAGCAGGCTTTTATGCCCTATTACAACCGGTGACAAGGTAGCCTCCGGCCTGCGCGCATAAGGGTGAAGAGACCATAGTGTATAGGCCTGTTGATGCGATGCTGTCTTCAAAAAACCCTCTTCACCCGCTTCCAACAGGCACGGGGAATTAATTGCTGACGCCGCTATCCACTGCTCCTGCAGCGCTAACATTCGGTGATGGCGGTTAAGCACAAAACAATGCCCAGTGGCTTGAATTTTATCAAAAGCAGTGAGCGGATCAGCTACCGATGCCACACCTGCTGGGTCACCTTCTGGGCCGATAAAAGCCACCGGATTCGCAAACAACCGCTGCTGTGGCCGTAAAACACCGTTAGCTTCGAGTTTTTGCAGGGCTTTTACCTTACTATGGGTGATAACAAGGTCCACCTCGCCGGCAGCAATTGCCTGAGCAACGTGAGTGTGATGACCTTTACTGAGCTCAATCTGTACGCCCGTCTGAGCTTGATAAGGCGCCAGCAGTCCATCCAAAAAGCCGCCCTGCTGAACAATCACCACACTCATAACTCGCAGGGTTTGAGGTGCTTGTCGAAGGCTGCTATTTCCCCCTGCAACAACCACAGTGCTCGATAACCCTGCCAACAGGGTAAAAAAACAAATTTTCAGCAGCTTAATCAACAGGCTCACCGTTTAATATGCGTGTTCTGTTTTATGCGATCCATAGCATTAACCATTGCAAGGCCACATAACGCACCGATCGTTCCAAAAACAAAATGTGTCATCAACGGAAACAGGTACCCATGTTTTACAAAACTGCCTATTTTCAGTTCAAACAGCGCAACTACAGGTATCAAGAGTAGCGGTTTGATCATGTAGGTCAGACCGCCCAGCAGCACTGCTTTGAAAGCAAGCGGCAGATTACGTGGCGCGATGCGAAACAAGGTATCCAGCAACAGACCATTTAGCGCATAGAAAATTATCGCCTTGAGTGATAGCACCGATGCAAATAAAGCATTTTGCCCCAAGCTGGTGGTAATGGCTCCGACAGCAACCATGGTGGCAGCCCAACGATGTTGTGATTGACAGCGCCCCAATAACAACAATGCCATCCACTCTAAACCATGATGACCGGGCAGGTTTAACCCTAGACGTAAATGCTGATGCAGCATCGCGCCAATAACACCTAGTGTCACCAGAGACACCAGCGTGAACGAACCATCCTGATTAAGGACGAATTGATTTAATGGCTTGCTTTGCCAAAACTTTATAGCCGTTTTGCTCATTTGTTTGCTCCACTAACAGGACAGCCTGTTGATTAATTCTAACCGTTCGGGGCCACTCTCCGATTTGTATAGATGCCATATTTTCGGTAACCGCGGTACCATCAGACAACGCAACCTGGTCGACACCTTCGCACTGTAGAAGTGTCTCCAGAGACACTGTATCGCCGGTATATTCACGTAGGTCGCGTGGCCATAGATATCGCCCATCATCACCAAACACATGCAGGCCAACCGCCGACAAGGCACCAATAATGCCCTGAAAATCGCCGGTCAAACCCTCTAGCTGAATGCCATGCTCAGCCGCTGCATCACGGGCTTGCGGTTGAAAAAGAAGCTCAACCTTGGCCCGTTGGCCAAAGGAAGTAACCGCGGCAGCTTGTTGCTCATCGGCCAGACACAGTCCAACATCGGACCCCGGTGCGGCGATATCCAGCAAAAACTGACGGCAACAATCCATGATGGCCGTATCTGACACGCCGGCATGCGGCAGTACAGCAAGGCAAGCCGAGCTGTTGTGAGACGTGTAGGGTACGCGGTCATCCACCAAAAGCTGGTGGCGCGTCACAGATAAACCCTTCGCCAGCACTTCAGTTTCAAGTAACTCAATCAGTTGACGCGCTCTGTAACCTGTACCGCGTGTTTCAAGATTATCGGTATCGTCAATACCGATAAAAAGTACCCTACTCTGCTTCATATCACCTGCATCTACACTCAAGAGCCAAAGCTCATTTCAGCACCAAAGATAAACCAGCGTCCCGGCGCAGGATAGCCACCACTGTCAGCATAATCTTCATCCAGCATGTTATGAACACGACTGTACAGCGTCCAGCGACCCAACTGCTTTTCAACTTTTAAATCGAGCACGTCATAATCGCCCGTTTCCTGGGAAATTATTGGTGGATTTCGTGATAGCTCAAGGTTGTTTTCGACATGTAACCACGAAGTATAAAGGTTAATACCCCAAGGCATCCGGTAACTCAACTCCATCGTTAAACGGTGCTCTGGACGATTTTGTAAATCTTGGGTCTCGGCACCTGAGGAACGATTTTCAGCATCCAGATAGGTATAACCCGTACGTAGTGTCAGCTGGTCGAACGGCGAATATTCAGCACTGACTTCAACACCTTCAAAACGACTTTTTTCAGTATTTTCGGCCACTCCACCAGGGACTTTCTCGATGTAATCCTCGGCATCGATACGGAACAGCGTTACATCCAACAGGGCTGGAAAATCAGTAAAACGATGTTCCACACCGGCCTCATAGTGATAGGTTAGCTCGGGCGACAAGGTTGAGTTTGCACGGCCAGGCTCAAACAGATCGCGCAATGTTGGAAAACGGATTTTACGCGCATGAGACGTTTTTAAACGCGTTGCCTCGGAAAGATCATAAAAGGCGCCAATGCGATAAGTGCTGCCCTTTTCCGTCTTCCCGCTAGAACGATGTTGCTGTGCATAACCAACACCACCAACCAATCCCAAGTCATCCGAGACCTGTAACTCCTGTTCATAAGCAAGCGAACAAACATCGGCGTGCTCATCGATATCGATGATGTTGGTGACCGTACCACCACCGCCACCGCCACCGCCACCGCCACCGCCACCGGCAGCTTTAACCTCAAAGCCGTCAGACTGCCAGGATTCACGGCGACAATCAGTCGCTAGGCTCGCCAGATTGCGCTCGGAAAACTCATAACTGACTTGCAGGTTAGCACCATAAATATCAGCGCGGTTATCGGAGTGAAAAGCATTTTTAGCAGACTGACTGCTAAAACTGACGTCATCGTAGTTGTTCGTTAGCTCATCAAAACGATTAAAGTACAAAGAAGGCTTGATTGTCAGCGAACTATCAAATCGATGACTGGCGGTTACGTTAACGGAGTAGGACTCATAGTCATCCAATCGTTCAAATTTAGCATTTCGTGCAAACGGGTCTTTATCTCCACCCGTCGAATCGCGCGTTTCAGGAGGCTTGCCGTATTCACCCTCACGGTAGCTGGCACTAATGCCAGCCTGCGTTTGAGGTGAAGGTGTCCAGATTAAATTACCGACAATGCTTCGATCTTCCCGGTCGCTGTTAAGTCGCTCACCGGAACCCTGAAAGTTATTTGGATTGCCTGTTACAGGTACCGGATCATAATCATCGGATAAATCGAAGTTATCACGTTCGTAGCCGGAAAGATTGACAAAGCTGCGCCAGTTACCGCTTTTATTACCGATACTCAGCTGACCAAAACGATGGCCATTGCTACCGGTTTCCGCTTTAAAACGGCCCTGAGTTCCCTCGGTACCTGCTTTAGAAATAATATTAATAACACCGGCATTACCACCATCACCATAAAGGACCGAGCTGGCACCGCGAGTCACTTTAATACGATCGATATTGCCAACATCAATTGTGGAAGGATCAAACTGCCCATCAATATTAGAGTTGATAGGAACACCATCAAGTAGCAGTAAAACCTGACGTGTTCTCAAACCACGAATATCAATACGGGCAGCACCATCTCCGCCTGTACGAACATTCAAGCCTGGCAACAGGTTGATGGCCTCGGTCAGGTTATGCGCCCCTGACTCATTAATATCCGCTGAGGTGACAACATCAATCGTCGAAACGGCTTCAGTGGCGCGTTCCACATCCTTGGTAACAATAATTTCACCAAGGCTATAGCTGTTATCAGCCAATGCTGAACAAGAAACCAGCGATGAGAGCAACAAGCATGTTGTCTTATTGGTTTTAGACAAAGTAACTTCCTTCTATTTTTGTGCGGGTCAAAATTTTGATCGCAACATAGAGGAAGGCTCGCGCCTACAAAATATGAAACATATTGCATATTTGCTGTTGGCGAATAGCTTTTTGTCAGCCGCTAAACCTATGACATAAAATTAAGCCTTCAGCTAGAGAGGCAATAACGCTAAGCACAACACCTGAAGCAAATACCACAAAGCCTCCCCTGCTAATCATAATTGTCGAAAACGATCAGCTACTCGAGGTCATGCACCACTCAAAAACAAAAAAATCATCAACGCTATTGCATGACTTTACACTTGATAAGTCGTCACAGAAATCTTGCCGTGATTTAAATACCTCTGACTTAAAAACAAAAAGATACAAAGCTTAACTTCGCATAAGGCTAATTTTGACTTTAACTCTGTCAAAATAACCTACACTCAATAGGCAGCAGGGCGCTCAAGCGCCCTCATTAGCACCTGATCATTCATTAAATATAAGTAGTCGGTAACACAAACATGATCAAACAGTTATCTTTAGCCAAGGCTTTTGCAGTGTTACCAGTATTACTCTCTTGCCTGCTAGCCTCCATGCCACTGATGGCTAACGAAAAGGTTACCTTACAACTCAAATGGTTCCACCAGTTTCAATTTGCCGGTTACTATGCCGCCAAGGAAAAAGGCTTTTTTGCTGAAGAGGGTCTCGATGTAGAGATTCGAGAGCGTGATCCAAACCAAACGCCTAGCGAAGCTGTTTTGTCGGGCTCCGCCGATTTTGGCACTGCTGATACCAGCCTGGTATTACACCGCCTACAGGGCAAGCCTCTGGTGGTTCTGGCCGCGATTTTCCAGCATTCGCCGCTTGCTCTCATGACGCTCAAGGAGTCAGGCATTATTAGCCCACTTGAATTAAAGGGTAAACGCGTCATGTTTCAACGCAATGTTGATGATGCCGCATTAACGGCGACATTTTCAGAGTTTGGTCTAAAGCATGACGATATCAAACATGTACCCCATAACTTTAAAGATGACGCATTACTAAATACCCCCATAGACGCCATGTCTGTCTATCTCACCAACCAACCTTTCTATTACAAAAAAAATAATATTGAGGTGACTATCATTTCACCGAACAGCTACGGCATTGATTTTTATGGCGATATGCTATTCACCTCCGAAAGCTATTTGAAAAAAAACACTGAAACTGCACTCGCTTTTCGTCGAGCTAGTCTACGGGGCTGGGAATATGCGATGGAAAACCCAGAGCAAGTCATTCACTGGATTCTGACTCGTTATGGCAGTCAAAAAACACGAGAACACCTGAAGTTCGAAGCAGAAATGACTCGACGGATGATTCAGCCTGATCTTATCGAACTGGGCCATATCAACAATAACCGCTTCAACCGTATTGCCAATATCTATAAAAATCAGCAGCTCATTTCAGAGGAAAACTATTTTCAGGGCCTCAACTATTTAGATCACACCAATCAGGAAACACCCTACTCAACGTGGTTAATCTTTATTGCTACAGCCTTAATCCTTTGTCTCATCGTAATCACCCTGTTCATTGCGGTTAATCAGCGCCTTAAATCATTAGTAAAAATACGCACCTTAGAGCTTGAAAAATCGCGAGCTGAGCTGGAGAAATTAAGTAATACGGATGCCCTTACAGGTTTAGGTAATCGCCGCAATCTTGACAAGTTTATCAGTCAGCAAATCAAAGAGTGCAATCGCTATAATAAATCACTGTCAGTGGTCCTGTTTGATATAGACCACTTCAAGCGTATTAATGATAACCTGGGGCATAACACGGGCGATCAAATTTTAGCCACTCTTGCCAACTTAGTCTCTAATAATGTACGCGGCACTGATATGCTGGGCCGTTGGGGTGGCGAAGAGTTTATGCTCATCTGCCCCCATACTGAAATTGCGGGCGCAACCCGGTTAGCCGAGCTTTTGCGCAGAGCCATCGCTACTCATGATTTTTCGATTCAGCTAGCTATCCATTGCTCATTTGGTGTCGCTCAATTACAACCTGAAGAAACAGCCACCGAGCTTTTTCACCGCACAGACCTGGCACTTTACCAAGCAAAACAGGCTGGTCGTAATCTTGTTGTGACGGCCGATAAAGAGTTCTCGGAAAAGACAACGGCGGCATAAAACCCTGCCCGCCGTTGATTTAAAGTACGTTATGTACACTTGTATTTGATTAAATGTTCCCCTTCATTTAGCCAAATGGCCTCTAACAAGCTTGATGGCTAACTCGAAAAGCACGCCTGCTCTGTGTATAATCGCAAATCTTTTTCAAGCCCGTCTCATACCCCTGTGCCAAATAAACAAAATATTTCGTCAGCATCACCAGCCCACGTCAAACGCGCACCGAATCGTCGCCTATGCATCGCCCCGATGCTCGATTGGTCTGATCGGCACTACCGCTATTTTATGCGTCTGATTAGTCAGCATGCGCTACTTTACAGCGAAATGGTGACAACTGGCGCGATCATTCATGGTGACCGTGATCATTTACTCGGTTTTGACAATCACGAGCAGCCAGTTGCGTTGCAGTTGGGCGGTAGCTCACCAAGCGACCTTGCGGAATGCAGCAAAATTGGTGAAGACCGGGGTTATAATGAGATTAACCTGAATGTCGGCTGCCCAAGTGATCGCGTTCAAAACGGCGCCTTTGGTGCCTGTTTGATGGCAAAACCGGAACTCGTGGCTGCCTGCCTAGAGTCAATGCAGCGAGCTGTAAATATCCCGGTAACTGTCAAACACCGCATTGGCATTGATGACCTAGACAGCTATGAGCTCTTACAACGCTTTATCGAGATTGTCAGTCACTCAGGTTGTTCAACTTTTATTATCCATGCGCGCAAAGCCTTTTTGCAGGGCCTCAGCCCTAAAGAAAACCGGGATATTCCGCCACTCAGATACGATTGGGTATATCAAATAAAAGAGCAGTTTCCGCAACTCGAAATCATTATCAATGGCGGTATTAAAAGCCTGACAGAAAGTCAAAAGCACCTTGAGCAGGTGGATGGTGTCATGATCGGTCGCGAGGCTTACCACAACCCCTACAGTTTAGCGCAAGCCGATGCCCAACTATTTGATGATCATCACCAGATAGCGAGTCGTCATGACATACTGCAACAGTTTTTGCCCTACATCGAACAACAGCTCACTCAAGATGTCAGATTAACTCATATTAGCAAACATATCCTTGGACTATTCCACGGACAGCCAGGCGGGCGAAAATTCCGTCAATATATCAGCGAAAATGCCTATAAACCCGGCGCAGGTATTGAAGTTCTGGAAAATGCCGCCAAATTAGCTAACTAACTAGTTTTCGGCTGTCTATACTTAAACGCTATAGCACTCATTCGTTCAATTAAGGGATTTACCTGTGACAACTCACAACAAACTTGACCAGCTCAAAACCATGACAGTGGTCGTCGCCGATACCGGCGAAATCAACGCCATGAAGGCTTACCAGCCGGAAGATGCAACCACCAACCCTTCTCTGCTTTATAAGGTCGCGCAAAATCCGGAATACACAGATTACATCATCGAAGCGATTGAATGGGCCAAGCAACAGGGTGGTAATGAAGAACAACGCCTGGAAAATACCCTGCTCAAGTTTGCCGTTAATGTTGGCGTTGAGATTTTAAAGATTGTACCAGGCCGCGTATCAACAGAAGTTGATGCCCGCTTATCCTTCGATACGGCAGCGACCATTGCTCAAGCCCAACGACTTATCGAGCTGTATCAGCAGGTTGGCATTGGTAAAGAGCGCATTCTGATCAAAATCGCCTCGACCTGGGAAGGCATTAAAGCCGCCGAAGTACTCGAAAAACAGGGCATTCACTGTAACTTAACGCTACTGTTTAACTTCACACAGGCTGTTGCCTGTGCCGAAGCCGGCGCCACGTTGATTTCGCCCTTTGTCGGTCGAATTCTCGACTGGTATAAAAAGAACACCGGACGAGATCACTACCCTGCTGCTGAAGACCCCGGCGTACTGTCAGTATCGCGCATTTATAACTACTACAAGCAGTTTGGGCACAGCACCATTGTAATGGGTGCCAGTTTCCGCAATGCCGGTGAAATTGAACAGCTGGCTGGTTGCGACCGCCTCACCATTAGCCCGCAGCTAATGCAGGAATTACAGGAAGATACGGGAACACTGGAACGTCAGTTGTCACCTGAATCTGCCCCTGAACAGGATAAACACCCGGAAATTACAGAAGATCGTTTCCGCTGGTTACTAAACGAAGACCCTATGGCAACAGAAAAACTTGCTGAAGGTATCCGTAACTTTGCCGCTGATCAGGGCAAACTGGAACAATTCATTATTGAGATGGACTGCTACGGTGATCGAGCAAATCAGGCAGTTCTTTAAGGCTAACCTTTCCATTGATGCAACGAGTGCCGCGGGAAACTCAGGTTCCCGCGACGACCACAGCCTCAAGCTCACTACAGCAGCGCTGCTTATCGAAGTTTCGCGCGCCGATTTTGAGTTTGAGGCGGCTGAAAAAACACGTATTGTCGAAACATTAAGAGAGACCTTCAAGCTTAATAACGATGAGCTTGACTCGCTTATTGAGCTCGCTGAACAGCAGGTACAACAAAGCACATCACTTTACCAGTTCACTCGTTTGGTGAACGATAATTACGACTACGAACAAAAGCTAACACTGATTAGCTCTATGTGGCAGGTCGCCTACGCCGATGGCAATCTTGATCGTTATGAGGAACATATGATTCGCAAGGTGGCCGAGCTGATTTATGTGGCTCACAAGGATTTTATCCGTTTAAAACAAACAGCCCGCTCGGTATTTGGAAACGAATAGATTTTAGAAAATTTTGAATAGAAACCAGCGCCTCTAACGCCCCAATGTCACCATCAAGGCAGGCAGCATTAAAGACTTAATTGGTCAGCGAGCAGTCAGGAAGACTCCAGCATACTAACCAATTCCTGAAACTTGGCCTTGTTATCATCACTCAGCCCCATCAGAATTTTATGCGCCTCAATTACCTGTTGCTTGGTATCTTGCTCCGAGGCTTCAATTTCAGGCAGTTCTCCGAGGTCAACAGCCTCATCAATACGTTCATCAATGATATTGAAAACCTGATCAAAGCTCATGCTCAATAAAAGCCGGGTAATATCATCGGATGTTGCAATGATCGTCGGCTTCCAGGCATAGGTTTTTTGGGTGAGGATGGAAATTTTAGCGAGAAAGCCCAATGAGGTACTGTCGATACCCACGGTATCACTTAAATCAATGAAAACAGCCTGCAGGTCAGGCTCAGCAATCATCTTTTCCAAAAAAATGTCCAATGCCGCGCACAATGTCAGGCGCACATCACCATTAAGCTTAAGTACGTAGACGCCATTATTTTTAGCGACCAAAATCTTACCTGAATTCATACTGTCAATTATACCGTTTGTAAACTGAGTACTGAAATATCATCGGGAGCACGACGTATTTCGTTCTCACCTAAACGTTGGATCATCAAATCAACACGATGATTCGTTTCTTTGACAAGCTCAAGCAAGCGCGCCTCTTTTTCCTGCAGGCTTTTTTGCGGCAAAATCTCCAGTACACCATCAGAAAAAACCGTTAGACCAAACTTTTTGGGCAGCGGCATATACACATCTTCGTATTCTGCACCTTCAAACAACCCAACCGGAAGCCCTCGCCCTTCAAGGTAACGCACATCATCGCCAATACTCATAATCGCTTGCGGAAAATGTCCACCATAACTGTAATTCAGCTGCCGCGTTTCCTTATCAATGACGCCGAGGAAAATAGTCAGGTGTCGCCCTAAATCAGCATCCAGCAAGTTTTTATTAATCCACTTCAGCATCCAGGCCGCAGAATTAACCTCACGCCGCTGCTCTTTTTGAAAGTGACGTCGCGAACGAATCGCAAGCTGCTTCATCATCACCGTTACAAAAGCCGATGACGCGCCATGCCCAGTAACATCAACTAGAAAAAACACCAGCTTGGTGTCACTAACCTGGTGGTATTCAACGTAATCGCCGGATAGATAATCAGCGGGAATAATCCGGTGTGTAAATTTATAATCCATCAACCGGTAAGGCGACGGCGGCAGCATTCTCTGCTGGACCAGTTTACCCGCCTGCTGGTCAGCCTGAACTTCCTCCAGACGCCGCTGCAGCTCACGGTTAGCAACTTCAAGCTGCTCACGATATTTACGGTTTTCCTGCATCAGCTTCATGCGCTTCAAGCTGTTACTGACTGAAAATAAAACCATTTCAGGGTGAAACGGTTTACGCAAATAATCCATCACGTTCAGCTTAAGAGCTTCGGCCGTCTGCTCAATGGTGCCAAAGTGGGATAAAACAATAATTGGCAGTTCCGAATAAGTGGAACACAGCTCCTTGAGCATTTTTAAAGGATCGGCGTCTTTCATGCCCAGATCAAGTAACACCAGATCGACATGATTCCACTGAAGATACGTTAATGCGGCGGGAATATCGCTAACAAGGGTCGTTTCATAACCACCATCGTTCAGGCAATCCTGAATTAATTGCTGTGATTCCGGGTCATCGTTAACGATTAACAGATGTTCACAAGGGCCAGTCAAAGGCACACCCATTCAGAGGTTTAGGAATCATTTCTCACTTTATTTAGCGATTTATCATAGCAGGGCCATAGCCCTGATTGTTAGCTGCAAACATACTCTCAAGCAGCAACAGGTTCAAGTTGTTACATAAAAAAACCGGCAGGATAGCCGGTTTTTTCAATTTATATCAGCCTGCAAAAAAAGGCATTACTCATAATCAAGATCATCCGCGACAAAATCATCCTCAACGGCACCATCTGTGGCTAAAAATTCACGTCGCTGCATGTAAGCATCACGAATAAAACTGTACTCGTCACCCTGCACCAATTCTTCTGCGGATAACAAATCAGCACGCGTATCAATCGTGTCAACCGCATAAACAGCCGTACGTGTTTCATCGTGGTCAATATAAGCCTGCGGCACTGAGAAGTGGTCAGGCACCAAACTAATACCGTCCCGCACATTACTTGGACCTAACAGAGGTAAAACAACAAAGGGACCTGATTCAACCCCCCATGATGCTAACGTTTGGCCAAAATCTTCTTCGTTACGTTGCAACCCCATTCTTGAAGCCACGTCAAAAATTCCAGCAACCCCAATGGTACTATTGATAAGAAAACGCATTAGATCGGTGCCCGCATCAGCAAACTTGAATTGCAGACTATCATTAATGAAGTTTTTAGTTTCGCCCAGATTATCAAAAATATTGCTAATGCCGTCATCAACGGGCGCTGGGGTTATCCAGTCATATCCCTTGGCAACAGGTTTTAAAAAATAGGTGTCCGCAAATTTATTGAAGCTGTATACCTTACGGTTAAAGCCTTCCCAGGGATCATCTGGGTTCACATCAGTACCCGCCTGGGCGCCGGCAGCCAAACTAAGCACTAAGCTCGTCAGGCCAATTGTTAAGCTTTTTTTAATCATCTTTTTACAACCTAATTGCACAGTTACCTCTCCCCAATGAGCACAATATCCATAACGCCTTAGTGTAGTTGAAATATGCTTGATAAACAGAACCTGATCTTTTTATTTCAAACATATTTTTGGTATTAAGGGCCTGTATTTTATCGAGTAGAGCGGTATACCACCACCATCCACCAATTATTAGCAAAACACAGACTCACTAAACCCCCAGTTCATCCATTTTTTTCTGCAAGCGTTTTACGGAGATCGGCTGCGGCGTACCCAATTGTTGGGCATACAATGACACACGGTACTCCTCCAGCATCCAGCGAAACTGTTCAGCCGGCGTAGTATCAAGTCCCTGTGTGGCAAGTTTTTGATAAGCCGTTTCATACTTCAACCAAAACTGCTCATGTTCAGCGCACCAGATTTTTTCCTTGGCAAGCTGGCCCTGTAGTTTATCCATACGCTGCTCGATAGCCTTTAGATAACGCGGATAATGTTGCAGGTGCTGCCACCCTACCCGCGCCAGGAAGTTCTTACAAAACAAGCGTTCCAGCTGGGTTTTGATTTCCGCAAACACGGGCATCCAGGGTAACGGCACCTTACCATTCAGTTTTTTACTGATCTGATGAAAAGTTTCACCCATTTCATTGAGCCTTTCGGCCATCTGGGTAGCGTGAGTCACCAGTTCCGATTTATGGCTTTCGAGGCAGGTTTTAAATTCAGTTTCATTGCTCGGCTGAGGTTTATCCAGCAAAAAGGTCTTATAGAAAGCCGCCTTAAGCAAATCATCCACCAATGATTTCTTATCCGCCAGTTTGCTGAAATAAAGCAGGGTTTTATCCAGTTTTGGAAGATTCTTTTGCAGATATTTCACCTGCTGTGCATTAGCCAGCATCAACAAACGCAACACGCCACTGGCGGAAATCTGCTCGGCCTTTTCCTGAGTATCAGCCAGCACCAAACTGACACTGTTACCGGCATCTTCAATCGCCGGGAATGCCTTAAGCTTCATACCCGCCTGTTGCACATCCACGGTTTTTCCCAGCTCGCCAAAATCCCAGCGGGTAATACCGGTACGTTCCTCGGCATGGTGGGTCACACTCTGTAAGCTCTCACTCACCTGCTGACTGAATTGCTGACGCAGACGCTGTAAATCCCGCCCCTTAGCCACCACTTTACCGGACTCATCCAGCACACAGATATTAAAATGATGATGAGGTTCCAGACGCGATTCATCCCAGCTGTCACGCGGCACCTCAATACCCGTCAGGCGCTTCAGCGCCAAACCCAGTTTATCTGTTAAAGGTTCATTATCCGGTGCCATCTGTTTCAGCGCATTGGCCACAACATCGGGCACCGGCACAAAGTGCTTACGCAGATTTTTGGGTAAGGCCTTAACTAGCGCGACACACTTATCCGCTAACATGCCAGGCACTAACCACTGTAATCGGTAGGCTGGCAGCTGATTTAATAAACCCAGTGGAACTTTTAGGGACACCCCGTCATGATCAGTACCGGGCTCAAACTGATAACTCATTTTCAATTTCATACCCGGCCACATAAATATGTCCGGAAACTGATCATCACTGACATGCGAGGCGCTATGCTGCATCAAATAGTCGCGTGTCAGGTAAAGCTTTTTATCATTGGCCTGATCAGCCTTAATCCATTGCTCGAGCGCTACGGTTGAACAAACATCTGCAGGCAGATGCTCATCGTAAAACTCATACAGGACCTCGTCGTCCACCAAAATATCGCGTCGACGGGACTTATGCTCTAGGGCTTCAATTTCCGCTAACAGCACCTGATTGTGCCGCATGAAAGTAGCACGCAGTTTGATGTCGCCCTCAACTAGCGCCTGCCGTATAAAAATCTGTCGCGCCTCAACAGGATCAATACGGCTGTAATCCACCCGTCGGCGATTAACAATGACCAGTCCGTATAGACTCACCTGCTCAAAACCCACTACCTGACCACGCTTTTTCTCCCAATGTGGTTCAGAGTGACTGCGTTTGACCAAATTCATGGCCAGTGGCTCAACCCATGCTGGGTCGATTTTGGCGTTAATACGCGCGTAAAGTTTAGTGGTTTCCACCATTTCGGCCGACATCAGCCATTTTGGTGCTTTTTTGAACTGCCCGGAGCCCGGAAAGATATAAAACTGTCGATTACGTGCGCCCTTGTAATCTTTCTGATCCTGCTTTTCACCCAGGTTTCCAAGCAATCCGGTCATTAATGAACGGTGTACCGAATCGTAATCCGCCGCTTCGCTATTAAGCGTAAACTTCATGTCCTTACACACCAGCAACAACTGACGATGCAAGTCACGCCATTCACGAATACGCAGATAATTCAGAAAATACTTCTTACAGTATTTACGGAACTGGTTCTGCGTCATCGTCTCACGCTGCTCTTCAATACTGTTCCACAGGTTTACAAAACTGAGGAAATCGGAATCCTCATGAACGTAAGCGCGGTGCTTTTCATCGGCCGCCTGTTGCTTGTCTAGCGGCCGTTCACGAGGATCCTGGATAGTCAACGCCGAGGCAATAATCAGCACTTCAGTCAAACCACCATTGCGATTAGCGGCAATCAGCATACGCGCAATCCGAGGGTCAACCGGGAAGCGCACCAACTGTTTACCGATATTGGTAATTTGGCGTTTGGCATTCACCGCACCCAACTCTGTCAGCAGTTGATAACCGTCTTTAATAGCCCGACTTTCCGGTGCATCCAGAAATGGAAATTTGCTGATATCGCCAAGCCGCAAATTAATCATCTGCAAAATCACCGACGCCAAGTTGGTTCGCAGAATTTCTGCATCGGTAAACTCAGGCCGGTTATTGAAGTCCTCTTCGTCATAAAGACGAATACACACCCCTTCAGCAATACGACCACAACGACCTTTTCGCTGGTTAGCGCTGGCCTGAGAGACTGACTCAATGGGCAGGCGCTGTACTTTAGAACGCGAACTGTAGCGACTGATGCGTGCAAACCCCGGATCAATAACATAGCGTATGCCAGGTACGGTCACAGAGGTTTCGGCAACGTTTGTCGCGAGAATAATGCGCTGTCCACGATGCGCCTGAAACACCCGGTTTTGTTCCGACGCACTCAAGCGTGCATAAAGAGGCATCACTTCTGTATGGGGGTAATGCTGGTCGCTCAACAGTTTGGATATATCGCGAATATCACGCTCACCGCTGAGAAAAATCAAAATATCGTTAGGTCCAGAGCGGCGCGGCAGCGCACGAATCGTTTCCACCGCCTCAAGAATTGAAGCGCCAACACCCTCGGTTTTCGCCTCGTCACTTTCGATGGGGGGCTGGTAAATAACCTCAACAGGAAAGGTACGGCCGCTCACCTCAATCACTGGCGCACCATCAAAGTGCTTGGAAAATCGCTCCAGATCAATGGTTGCCGAGGTAATGATCAGTTTCAAATCCGGACGTTTGGGCAATAATGTTTTCAGGTAGCCCAACAGAAAATCAATATTGAGGCTGCGTTCATGAGCCTCATCAATAATCAGTGTGTCGTATTTATTCAGGTAAGGGTCATGTTGCGTTTCGGCCAGCAGAATACCATCCGTCATCAGCTTGATTTGGGTGGTTTCACTAACTTGGTCAGTAAAACGCACCTGATAGCCCAGCTGCTTACCCACGTCAACGTTCAGCTCTTCAGCCACCCGCGTCGCCACGGAACGCGCCGCTAAACGTCGAGGCTGGGTATGCCCAATCATGCCGCTAACACCACGACCTAAATCGAGACAAATTTTGGGGATTTGCGTGGTTTTGCCGGAACCCGTTTCACCAGCGATCACCACCACCTGATTATTAGCAATGGCTTCAGAAATTTCGTCGCGCTTCTGGGAAATGGGTAAGTTATCGGGAAACTCAATGGCTGGCGTTGCCGCTTTGCGTAACTCAACTTGATCCAGCGAGCTCTGAACAGCCTGTTCCAGCTGCGCCAAATTCATGTTGTTATTGCTAGCACCTCTTTTATTCTTGCTGCCCTTTCCACCACGATCGTTATTCCGACTACTTTTTGAGGCTTGAGGCTGGGCTTGGCTTTGAAGTTTATTCTGGGGTCGAGCAAGACGCTGTAACTGTGTACGCAGGCGATGCTTATCCTTGATCATGCACTGACCAATCTGCTGGTCAATTTTCTGCTTCAGCTCATCGGTTAGTTCAGAGGCTATATTGGTGGTTGATTCGGGCGTCATGTCAAAGCTTGGTTGAGTTTATAAAGTGCTGGCACTGCCATTCTAAATTCTCTACATTAGCCCCCAAAAGAACAAACGAGGCACACAATGCAGCATCTTGAAAATTTTACCTTTGATGAATTAACCGTTGGCGATAAAGCCAGCACCGAACGCACGCTGGTTGAAAAGGATTTGATCCTGTTTGCAGCGGCCTCCGGTGATGTTAACCCTATCCATCTGGATACGGATTATGCGGCCAAAACGCCCTTTAAACAACGCATCGCCCACGGTATCTGGTCTGGCTCGCTCATCTCCGCCACCATTGCCACCGTTATGCCAGGCCCAGGCTCTGTGTATCTTGGTCAAAGCCTGAAATTTATGCGCCCCGTTGTGCTGGGGGACACGCTTAAAATTGAACTCGAAATCATCAGCAAAAACGAACGAAAAAAGAGCGTTGAAATTAAGTGTACTGTCACCAATCAGGATGGCAAAACAGTGGTTAAAGGCGTGGCCGATGTATTGGCTCCAGCAGAAAAGCAAACCGTGGAGCGCCCAACTTTACCTGAAATATCGCTGAGCTAAGCACGCCTACGTAAGCTCCACCTAATACACCAAAACCCAATAGCTGAGGTATTTCACACAGCTATTGGGTATAATCAACAACTAAAGAGGTCTCTATTTACGATCCAACTACAGAGGGTTTGCTATGTCCACTGTCGAGATTGTCCATGCCGATTTAACCTCAATGCCTGTCGACGCAATTGTGTGCCCCGCCCATAAACACCTGACCAGAGGGCAAGGTGTATCAGCTCAACTTTTTGACCTCATCGGTCCGCCACTGGTCGACGCTTGCTCCGTTCTGGGCGAGTGTCAAATTGGAGAAGCTCGCTTAACCAGCGCCTTTAACTTACCAGCCAAACACATCATTCATACCGTTACTCCGCAATGGAGCGGCGGCGATCAATGGGTCGCCAACACCCTGAAATTACTCAGCCAGTGTTATGAAAGTGTGATGAACTTGGCGGAGCAACAAAAAATTCGCAGCATCGCCTTTCCCGCATTAGGTGCTGGCACCAATAAAATTCCACACCCGCTGGCCGCTCATCAAGCTTTGGAGGTATTACAGGAATACACTGAGAGGTTTGATCGCCTTGTGATCTGTTTACATAGTGACGCTAGCTTAAAAAGCTGGCTGGATACACAGCGTAAGTTTTTCCCACAATAACTCAGCGATACTCGATCAGTTTTAAAATAACCGCTACCTGCGCCCAACCTGAACGCTCCATACAAAGCTCATATTTGGCTCTTAACCGAATACTTGAGCTCCCTTTGATTTAAGTCAACAACCCCCAGAACAAAGTTGTTAACGGATAATTAATGTCTATACTTCGGCGCGAAAACAGGCCACAGAGTTTTGGATGTAGCCTTCCCACATGCGGTACCGAACCGCAATGAATAACCGCTCTCAGTTGTAACGAGTCCTTATGTGCCAAAGCCTTCTTAAACACAGCAAAGAAAATCAGTCGAAACCACAAACAACTGATAACAGCGTATTTAACACCCAAGACACATTAATCAGCATCTCAGACGCAACGTCAGGCTGTGTTGGCGATGAATATTTCAAAGCATTAGCCATCTCAACATCCAGACATTTCGACATGGATTTTGTCATTATTGGTGAGTTAGACAAACAGACCCAACAGAGCATTCACACAAAAGTTTTTGTCGCTAACGGAAAAATCACTGACAACATAACCTATGAACTTAAAGGTACTCCCTGTGAAAAGCTCTTAAAAAGAAGTACGTTAGTTCATCCTTCAGGCATTCAAGAGGCTTACCCCCAAGACACACTGCTACAAACGATGAACATTGAGAGCTATGTCGGCACGACATTATTTTCAAATTCGGGTGCGCCAATTGGCATACTGGTCGCCCTCGGCAGACAAACAATTAAGCAGCCGGAACGACTTAGCGCCTGTTTTAAGACGGTTGCAGACAGAACAGCGGCAGAAATGGAACGAACCATCGCTGAAGAGGATATCCATAAGCTATCAAAAATTATTAACCAAAGCCCTGTCACCGTTATGGTGACGGATACAGAGGGTAATCTGGAATATGTGAACGAGCATTTTGAAAAAACATCCGGCTACTCTAGTAGCGATGTGATAGGTCGCAACGCTCGCATTCTAAAATCAGGACATAGCGCCAACGATCAATACCCTCAACTTTGGGAGACTCTCAAAAAAGGTAAAACCTGGGTGGGCGAGCTTCAAAACAAGCGAAAAGACGGCTCGCTTTATTGGGAGAGAGGCAGTTTTGGTGCGATAAAAAATGCCCAAGGCAAAATCATAAATTACGTTGCTATAAAGGAAGACATTACCAGAGAAAAAGAGGCCGAAAAGGAAGCTCGCCTCGCTTCAGCGGTCTTTGAAACAGCCACAGAGGCTGTGATGATAACCGATACTCATCATAAAATTATTAAAGTTAATAGCGCCTTTACCAGAATAACCGGCTACAACGCGGCAGAAGTGCTTGGGAAAAGCCCCTCCATTTTAAAATCGGGCCACCATAAACAACGCTTTTACGACGACATGTTCAAAGGATTAGCTGCCAACGACAACTGGCGTGGCGAAATTTGGAACCGACGCAAAAATGGTGAGACCTATCCAGAGTGGTTAGCAATTTCGGCCATGCGCGACAGCAATGGAGAGCTTGAAGGTTACGTATCCCTGTTTAGTGATATTTCCAAACGGAAACAGGATGAAGCCCGCATTCTTCATCAAGCAAATTTTGATGCCTTAACGGGCTTACCCAATCGCAGTTTATTTGCTGACCGCCTCTCAAGAGCATTGGAGCAGGCAGAAAGAAACGATAACAATTTAGCTTTGTTATTTATTGGTCTTGATCGCTTCAAGTCTATTAACGAGACTCTGGGCCATGCCATTGGTGATCAACTATTACAAGAAGTGTCATCACGTCTACTAAACGAGTTGAGAAAATCTGATACCGTTGCCCGGCTAGGATCAGATGAGTTTGCCGTTGTGATTTCAGGCAAAAACAGCCTGCATAACATTGAAGATATTGTAAATGGCACACTGGATTGTATTGCCGCCCCTTACTCTATTCAGGGCCATGATGCTTTTCTCTCCGCCAGCATAGGCGTCAGTGTCTACCCTCAGGATGGCTTAACCACCGAAAGCCTGCTGAGAAAAGCTGACGCCGCCATGCACAGGGCAAAAGAAAATGGTCGAAACAACGCCCAGTACTTTACCCTGGGGATGGAAGTTGAGGCTAAACAGCGGCGCGAACTGGAAAAAATGCTTCGTCAAGCAATCGACGATCAGCAATTCACGCTCAACTATCAGCCGATAGTCGATACCACTACCGGCAAAATTAAAAGCGCTGAGGCCCTCATTCGCTGGTCTCACCCAACAGAAGGGGTCATCTCTCCAGCAAATTTTATCCCCTTTGCAGAAGAAAAAGGGCTTATTTTACCGATTGGCGAGTGGGTGCTTAATGAAGCCTGTAAAACGGCTGCCTCATGGCTGGATCACTCCGATCACCCGCCCAGTGTTTCCGTCAATCTCTCCAGCTACCAACTGCAACGCCAGAATATTTCTCAACTGCTGCAAAATGTATTAGCAACATCCGGGCTACCCGCCGAGAAGCTGACGCTTGAAATCACTGGGTAATCCCCCCGAAAAATAGTAGTGCTCAAAAGTAGAATTTTCTCGTAATCTAAACGCAGGAGATTCTTCATGAAAAAATCACGTTATTCCGATAGCCAGATACTGGCCATTCTCAAG
>LUKI01000013.1 GCA_001593685.1 Gammaproteobacteria bacterium F7 | reverse complement strand
GATTACAATCACGCCCTCTTTATCTTCAAAACCGTCCATTTCTACCAATAGCTGGTTAAGTGTCTGCTCACGCTCATCGTGACCACCACCTAAGCCGGCACCACGATGGCGCCCCACCGCATCAATCTCATCGATAAAAATAATGCAGGGCGCATTCTTTTTGGCCTGCTCAAACATGTCGCGCACACGAGATGCACCAACACCCACAAACATTTCCACAAAATCGGAACCAGAAATGGTGAAGAACGGCACCTTAGCCTCACCAGCAATGGCTTTTGCCAATAGGGTTTTACCGGTACCTGGCGAGCCCGCCATCAACACACCGCGCGGAATATGGCCACCTAACCGCTGGAATTTTCCTGGATCACGCAGAAACTCAACTAACTCCTGAACCTCTTCCTTGGCTTCCTCAACGCCGGCCACGTCATCAAAGGTGGTATTTACCTGGTCTTCGGTGAGCATACGCGCTTTGCTTTTGCCGAAGGCCATTGGGCCGCCCTTACCACCGCCACCGCCTTGCATCTGGCGCATAAAGAAAATAAAAATAGCGAGAATAATCAGAATCGGGAAAGCCGCTACCAGCAACTGAGTCCATAGACTCTGTTCCTCCGGCATTTTACCGACCACCTTCACATTGTGGCTTAACAGGTCATCCATTAACTTAGGATCAGCAACGGGCGGGCGTACCGTCTGGAATCGACTATCGTCGTTGAAAACACCCGAAATAGTGTAACCATCAATGACAACCTGACGCACCCGGTCACGCTGCACTTCTGCAACAAAATCAGAGTAATTGAGCTGCGGCGTTGGGCTCTCGGAATTAAAATTATTAAAAACCGTCAGCAGCACCGCTGCAATAACGAGCCACAGAATCAAATTTTTTGCCATGTCGTTCAAGGCAATACCTCACTTATAAACAATTAAAACCGGCTGTCAGCTAGCAAACCGATTACTTCATTCTATTAGCAGTTAAACACTATGCAGAGACTATCAGTGCTTACTGCGCTTTAAAATCCTTTGCTACCAAGTATTGCTCTTTGGAGCGTGCTCGAGAAGCATCAGGCTTACGAATCTGTACCTTCTTAAACTTTGACCGTGTAGTTTTTAATAATTCATCAAATCCATCACCGTGGAAAACTTTTGCGATCAACGCGCCACCTGGCTTTAAAATTTGATCTGCCATATCAACAGCCAACTCCACTAAATACATAGCTTTAGGCTGATCAACCGCGCTCACTCCACTCATGTTGGGGGCCATGTCAGAAATTACAAGGTCAACCTTACCTTCTCCCAATACGTTGAGAATCTGATCGTAGACCTCCATTTCAGTAAAATCACCCTCAACAAAGTCAACCCCGGCTATCGGCTCCATTGGCAGAATATCCGACGCAACAACACGTCCCTTATCCCCAACCAGCTCAACGGCTACCTGTGACCAGCCCCCTGGCGCAGAACCTAAATCCAAAACAGACATACCGGGCTTAAAAAGCTTATCTTTATCCTGCAACTCAAGCAGCTTATAGCTGGCACGAGAACGATAACCATCCTGCTGAGATTTTTTTACATACTGGTCATTAAAATGCTCATCAAGCCAACGACCACTGGATTTACTGCGCGCCATGATAGGGCCTGTCTATATTATTTGAATCATCACTGCTGAAAACCATTTTTTTGATCAACAAGGCAGAAGTCGCGTGATGTGGTTACTCCACATAAGCGACTGATAACGCAGTTGACCGGAAAAATGGTTTCAGCCCTCTGGGTTGTGACTGAAATTGCACCACCCAGTGTTACTCCTCGTTCATTTGGAAGCACCAAACTACACTCCTCGCGCCTTGGCTGTCACAATTTCAGCCACAACAGTGGCGATTCAAATAATATAGACAGTCCCTGCACTATTCTGGGCGATCCGCTATAATGATCGCCCTTTTTAAGTTTGAAGACATTCTGGATCACTATGGCGTTACCCAAAGAAAAAATCAAAGCATTCCGTGGCATCGGACACCACCTCAACCCCATCGTTACCATTTCTGAAAATGGCATAACCGAGGGCGTGCAATTGGAGCTTGAACGGGCGCTGAATGATCATGAGTTAATCAAGGTAAAGGTAAGCTGTGGTGATCGAGAGCAAAAACAAGAATTGATCAAGGAAATGGTTAGCAGCTGCGGCTGCGAGCTGGTTCAAACGATTGGCAAGGTTGCCTTGATCTATCGCCAAGCCAAAGAACAGAACCAAAAGCTATCAAATATTATACGCTTTTATCAGAACTAAACCTTTAGCTGACTCTGGCTTCGCCACCTCGCCTGACTAAGAGACCTCTAAAAACAACAAAGAGGTCTCTCATACTCATTCAGGATGCCCCTTTAAAGATCAAATGACTAAACGTGCTCCACAGAAATAATTTCGTACTCGACCAAACCTCCAGGCACATTCACGCCGACCACATCGCCCTCCACCTTGCCAATCAAACCACGAGCAATCGGTGAGGTTATCGATATTTTACGCTGTTTCATATCTGCCTCATCCTCACCAACGATCTGGTAGCTAACGACCTCTTCCGTATCGATATTTTCCAGCTCAACCGTAACGCCAAAAATCACCTTGCCCGTATTACTGATGGCGGTGACATCAATCACCTGCGCATTGGACAGTTTACCTTCAATTTCCTGAATACGGCCTTCGGTAAACCCTTGCTCTTCACGCGCAGCATGGTATTCGGCATTTTCTTTCAAATCACCATGGGCACGCGCTTCAGCAATCGCCTCAATAATCCGCGGCCGCTCAATGGTTTTCAGGCGCTCCAGCTCTTCTCGCAACTGTAGCTCACCCTGCTTGCTCATCGGAAACTTGTTCATGCGCCCACCTTATCATGTAAGTCCTGCAGTCTACGCACCTGTTCCTCAGCATTATAGGCACTCGCCTCACAGAAGGCCTCCGCCGCGGCCATAGTCGTACTGTAATACACTCGATGCTGCTTGGCGGTGCTACGGATACTGGCCGAATCAGCGATGGTTTGCGTGCCTTCGGTGGTATTCACAATGTAGCTGATTTCGTCGTTTTTCAGCATATCAACGATATGAGGACGACCTTCAAGCACCTTATTCACAACCGCTGACTCAACACCCGCCTCTTCCAGCACCTTGGCGGTACCGCGGGTAGAAACAATCTCAAAACCCAACTTACTTAAGCTTTGCGCCACACCAACAACACGGCCTTTATCTGCGTCACGAACACTCAGAAAAGCACGCCCACCAGTAGGCAGCACATCACCCGCTCCGGCCTGGGCCTTTGCGAAGGCCTCAGCAAAGCTATCACCAACACCCATAACTTCACCGGTGGACTTCATTTCTGGCCCAAGAATCGGGTCAACGCCCTGGAATTTATCGAACGGGAATACTGCCTCTTTCACGCTCATGTGCGGTGGAATCACCTCTTCTGTGAAACCCTGATCAGCTAATGACTGTCCGGCCATACAACGCGCGGCAATTTTAGCCAGCGATGCACCAATACACTTGGACACAAATGGCACCGTACGGGAACCACGCGGATTCACCTCAATCACATAAATCTCACCGTCCTGATAGGCCAGCTGCACGTTCATCAGACCAACAACACCGAGCTCCATCGCCATCGCTTTCACTTGATCGCGCATTTTATCCTGCACATCGGCAGGCAGGCTGTAGGGAGGCAGGGAGCACGCCGAATCACCGGAGTGAACACCGGCCTGCTCAATGTGCTGCATAATCGCACCAATGACTACGTGCTCGCCATCACACACAGCATCCACGTCCACCTCAATAGCGGCACTCAGGAAGCGATCCAGCAATACCGGGCTTTCATTGGACACTGAAACGGCTTCATTCATATAACGTTTCAGTTCATCGATGTTATAGACAATTTCCATGGCTCGACCACCTAATACATAAGAAGGACGAACCACTAACGGGAAGCCGATTTCTTCAGCTTTCTCCAGACTTTCCTCAAGGCTGCGCACCGTACCATTTGGCGGCTGTTTGAGATTCAGCTTTTCAATCATCTGCTGGAAACGCTCTCGGTCTTCAGCGCGGTCAATTGCGTCCGGCGTGGTACCAATAATCTTGGCACCGGCAGCTTCCAATCCACGCGCCAACTTCAGAGGTGTTTGACCACCGTACTGAACAATCACGCCTTTAGGCTGCTCAACACGGACAATTTCCAACACATCCTCCAACGTTACCGGCTCAAAGAACAGCCGATCAGAGGTATCGTAATCGGTAGAGACCGTTTCAGGGTTACAGTTAACCATAATGGTTTCGTAACCATCATCACGCATTGCCAACGCAGCATGCACACAACAGTAATCGAACTCGATGCCCTGACCAATACGGTTCGGGCCACCACCCAACACCATGATCTTGTCACGGTCAGAAGGCTCAGCTTCACACTCTTCCTCGTAGGAGGAATACATATAAGCCGTGGACGAAGCAAACTCAGCGGCACAGGTATCAACACGCTTGTAAACCGGATGCACATCCAGCTCATCACGGCGTGCACGCACGTCATTTTCATGACAGCCCAATAAAGCAGCCAAACGCAGATCAGAAAACCCTTTACGCTTCAGCTGGTACAGGTGCTCACGACCAATGGCCTGCAGGGATTGTCCAGCAACCGCCTGCTCTTCCTTAACGATGTCTTCAATTTGCACCAGATACCAGGGATCAACACCGCTGAACTCATACACTTCATCAACACTGAAACCATAACGAAATGCATCTGCCAGGTAGAGCGCACGGTCAGCGCCCGGCGTACGCAACTCGTGAGTGATCAACGCACGTGGATCTTCAGCTTCGCTATCCACAATCGGGTCAAAACCACTGATACCTACTTCCAAGCCACGCAGTGCTTTCTGCATGGATTCCTGGAAAGTACGACCAATCGCCATCACCTCACCCACGGACTTCATTTGCGTGGTTAGGCGGGAATCAGCCTGCGGGAATTTTTCGAAAGTGAAACGAGGGATTTTAGTCACCACGTAGTCGATGCTTGGCTCAAAAGAAGCCGGTGTCGCACCACCCGTAATTTCATTCTGCAGCTCGTCCAGCGTATAGCCCACCGCCAGCTTTGCCGCCACCTTGGCAATCGGGAAGCCGGTGGCTTTGGAGGCCAGTGCCGAAGAACGCGATACACGCGGGTTCATTTCGATCACCACGATACGACCCGTTTCAGGGTTCATCCCAAACTGCACGTTTGAGCCGCCGGTTTCTACACCAATCTCACGCAGTACCGCCACCGAAGCATTACGCATCAGCTGGTACTCTTTATCAGTCAGCGTCTGGGAAGGCGCCACCGTGATCGAATCACCCGTGTGCACACCCATGGCGTCGAAGTTTTCAATAGAACAAATGATGATGCAGTTGTCGTTTTTATCACGAACAACTTCCATCTCGTATTCTTTCCAGCCAATCAACGACTCATCAATCAGCAGCTCATTGGTTGGCGACAGATCTAGGCCACGCTTACAAATTTCAACGTATTCTTCTTTGTTATAGGCAATACCGCCGCCACTACCACCCATCGTGAAGGATGGGCGAATAATACAAGGGAAGCCCAGCTGCGCCTGAATCTGCAGCGCCTCTTCCATGCTGTGAGCAATACCGGAACGCGGCGTTTCCAGGCCAATCGCCTTCATGGCTTTATCAAAGCGCTCGCGATCTTCGGCCTTATCAATAGCATCCTGCGTAGCGCCAATCATTTCCACGCCAAACTCTTTCAGCACACCTTCGCGGTCCAGGTCCAGCGCACAGTTCAGTGCGGTTTGACCACCCATCGTTGGCAACAGCGCATCAGGGCGCTCTTTTTCGATAATTTTGGCGACTGTTTTCCAGCGTACCGGCTCGATGTAAGTTGCATCCGCCATCGCCGGATCAGTCATGATCGTTGCCGGGTTAGAGTTCACCAGAATAACGCGGTAACCCTCTTCGCGTAACGCCTTGCAGGCCTGCGCGCCGGAGTAATCGAATTCACAGGCCTGGCCAATAACAATCGGGCCGGCCCCTAGGATAAGGATGGATTTTATGTCGCTACGTTTTGGCATAAATCTATATTCGCTCTGGAGACTCGTTGGCGCCGCTTACTGGGCGGCCACTCTCATTAATTCGATAAAACGATCAAACAGTGGCGCCACATCATGTGGGCCCGGGCTCGCTTCAGGGTGCCCCTGGAAGCTATAGGCCGGTTTGTCCGTACGCTGGATACCCTGCAAAGACTGGTCGAACAGGGAAATATGCGTTGCTTCAAGGTTGTCCGGCATGGATGCTTCATCCACTGCAAAACCGTGGTTCTGACTGGTAATCATCACTGTTTTTTCAGCAAGATCCTGCACCGGATGGTTAGCACCGTGGTGCCCAAACTTCATCTTGATGGTTTTCGCACCGCTGGCCAGCGCTAACAGCTGGTGACCCAGGCAAATGCCGAAAACAGGGATATCGGTTTCCAGGATTTCCTGAATAGCCTTAATCGCATAATCACAGGGTTCGGGGTCACCCGGGCCATTAGAAAGGAATACACCGTCCGGATTCAATGCCAGCACTTCGCTGGCGGGTGTTTTAGCGGGCACAACCGTCAAACGACAGCCGCGTGACACCAGCATGCGCAAAATATTACGCTTTACACCAAAATCGTAAGCAACAACATGGTAAGGCGTGCTTTCAGGCTTTTCAAAACCGGAAGCATTTTCAGCCCACTTCCACTCACCTTCTGTCCACTGATACGCTTCAGAAACAGTAACTTCTTTGGCCAGATCCAAGCCTTTCAGGCCCGGGAAGGCTTTCGCAGCAGCTAACGCTTCTTCGATCACCTGCTGCTCATCGGCGCCGGCTTCCAGCACTTTCACACAACCGTTCTGAGCACCTTTTTCTCGCAGCACTCGCGTTAAGCGGCGGGTGTCGATTTCAGCAATACCCACCACGTTACGGCGGGTCAGGTATTCATCCAGAGACTCTGTTTTACGCCAATTACTGGCGAGGATTGGCAAGTTGCGGATAACCAGCCCAGCCGCCCACACGCGATCAGACTCTTCGTCTTCATCATTAGTACCGGTACTACCGATATGGGAATAGGTCAGCGTAACAATCTGGCTTGCGTAGGATGGATCGGTAAGAATTTCTTGATAACCGGTCATAGCGGTATTAAAAACCACCTCGCCCGTGGCCTGGCCATCAGCCCCAATTGCCACACCCTTAAAAATACTACCGTCGGCTAATGCCAGTATGGCCTGTCTAGTCAACCTGATACCCTCGCGCCCATTTTTCTAAGGATCAGCTGCTTTGAAGTTGGCGTTTCTGCCTAAGCTAGCTGCAAAAAAGCGAGATAGGGCCATGGCCTTATCCCGCTTTTGAAATGTGTATTGAGTTCCGTTGAACTCTGGGGCGGAAATTCTACGGAAATCACACTGTTTTGTCCATGTTTCTCTAGGGCAGGAACAGAGAATATGAACAATTTAAGGCAAGATTTGTTATTTCAGATTCAACACATCCTGCATATCAAACAAACCGCTCGATTTTTTGCTCAGCCATTGCGCTGCGCGCACCGCGCCTCGGGCAAACGACATGCGGCTTGACGCTTTATGAGTAATCTCAACGCGCTCACCGTCCGCCGCAAAAATCACCGTATGATCACCGACAATATCGCCCGCACGCACTGTCGCAAAACCAATCGTTTCGCGATCACGCGCACCGGTTTGCCCTTCTCGACCATAAACCGCACATTTGGATAAATCACGATCCAGCGCATTCGCAACCACTTCACCCATACTTAAAGCCGTCCCCGAAGGCGCATCCACCTTGTGCCGATGATGCGCTTCATAAACCTCGATATCAGCATCATCACCTAACACACGCGCAGCAATATCCAGCAATTTAAAGCACAGATTAACTCCCGTACTGAAATTTGAAGCCACACACAAAGCCGTTTGATCAGCTGTCGCCAGCATTTGCGCCTTTTCATCATCTGTAAAACCAGTGGTACCGACCACCAACTGCTTACCCGCCTGCGCGCAAAGCGCTGCATTACTCAAAGTCGCCGCAGGCGTCGTAAAATCAATCAACACATCAAAATCATCAACTGCTTCTGACAGATCACCAACAACCTTAACGCCATTAGCACCGACACCAGCCAATTCACCGGAGTCAACGCCCACCAGGGAGCTATCCGGACGCACAACAGCAACCGTCAACTCTGCCCCCTCAGCCTGCATAACCGCCTCAACCAAAGCTTTACCCATCCGTCCGGCAACACCGGTCACTGCAATGCGCGTCATCATTTTTCCCGCTCTAAAATTAATCTCATCAAAAAAAGATGCCGGACAATCTAACCCAGAAAGCCCGGCATACTATTTAATACTACCCCAGAAAGCGCTATGTTTTCATATCGTCAAAGAAGTTCTTCACACCATCAAACCAGGAGTTCTTTTTAGGCGACTGCTTATTACCTTCGCCATCCAATGTTTCCTGGAACTGCTTTAACAACTCCTTCTGCTCAGACGTCAAGTTAACCGGTGTCTCCACATAAACACGGCACAACAAATCGCCCGTCGCACCACCACGTACTGGAGCCACCCCTTTACCACGAATACGAAACAGCTTGTTGGTCTGCGTTTCTGCCGGGATCTTCAGCTTCACTCGCCCATCCAGCGTTGGCACCTCAAGCTCGCCCCCCAAAGAGGCATCCACGAAGCTGATCGGCACTTCGCAGTAAAGATTCGCCCCATCGCGGGTAAAGATTTTATGGTCACGCACGTTAATCTGCACATATAAGTCACCTGCGGGACCGCCATGCACCCCGGCCTCGCCTTCACCCGACAGACGAATGCGGTCACCGGTATCAACACCCGGCGGAATCTTGACGGAAAGTGTTTTAGTTTCCTCTACACGGCCAGTACCATGGCACTTATGGCAGGGGTTTTTGATGATTTTACCCTGCCCCTTACAACGCGGACAGGTTTGCTGAACAGCAAAGAAACCCTGCTGCATACGCACCTGACCAACACCACCACAGGTGGGACAGTCTTCCGGTTGCGAACCTTTTGCCGCCCCCGAGCCATCACACTCACCACAGCCAACCATGGAGGGCACCTTGATTTTAGTCTGCGTACCTTTAACCGCATCCTCTAAATCCAATTCAAGGCTATACCCAAGGTCGGCGCCACGCTGCACATGACTGCGCTGACGCCCACCACCGCCGCCACCAAAAATGTCTCCAAAAACATCACCAAATACATCACTGAAGTTGCCAGCGCCACCACCAAAGCCGCGACCGCCTCCGCCATTCGGATCAACCCCCGCATGACCAAACTGATCATACGCAGCACGCTTTTCTCCATCGGAGAGAATTTCGTATGCTTCGCTCACCTCTTTAAAGCTGGCTTCCGCCGCCTTATCGTCAGGGTTTCGATCTGGGTGATACTTCATCGCCAGACGACGATAAGCTTTTTTTATTTCTTTGCTGTCGGCACCCTTGGCAACGCCCAGCACTTCGTAATAATCGCGTTTAGACATAGTGTTCAGCTATTTCCTGCAAATCGAACAACAAGCTACTGAAAACCGTTTCAACAACCTGAATATTAAATCGAGCAAAGGCGCGAGACTAAAAGCCGCGCGCCTTTCCTTAAACTCAAAAGAAATGAGTCAACCCTTAAAAGAGCTGCCCGTGGAGCTATAAGCCCCACGACCGCTTACTTCTTGTCGTCTTTCATTTCTTCAAATTCAGCGTCAACGGCATCATCAGCACCGCCAGCATTCTGCGCATCAGCACCAGCATCGGTTGCCTGCGCACCGGCTTGCGCCTGAGCTTGCTCCTGCATCTTCTGAGCCAGCGGCGCAGAGGCTTCAGTCAAAGCCGTTGTTTTCGCTTCAATGTCTTCTTTATCATCGGTTTTCAGTGCGGCTTCCAGATCACTGATTGCCGACTCAATTGGCGCTTTTTCTTCAGCTGAAACAGCATCACCCGCTTCTTCCAGCATTTTACGCGTAGCGTGCACCAGACCATCGCCCTGGTTACGAACTGCCACCAGCTCTTCAAATTTACGATCTTCCTCAGCATTAGCCTCAGCATCGCGCACCATCGCTTCAACGTCTTCATCGCTTAAGCCACCAGAGGCCTTAATCACGATGGACTGCTCTTTACCCGTCGCCTTATCCTTAGCGCCCACGTTCAAAATACCGTTGGCATCCAAGTCAAAGCTCACCTCAATTTGAGGCATACCACGTGGCGCAGGCGGAATCTCAGCCAAATCAAAACGACCCAAAGACTTATTCTGCGCCGCTTGTTTACGCTCACCCTGCACAACATGAATAGTTACTGCAGACTGGTTATCTTCGGCTGTCGAAAATACCTGTGTTTTCTTGGTTGGGATAGTCGTGTTCTTCTCGATCAGAACAGTCATCACACCACCCATGGTCTCAATACCGAGAGACAGCGGTGTAACGTCCAGCAGCAACACATCTTTCACGTCGCCAGACAGTACCGCTGCCTGGATAGATGCACCCACCGCAACCGCTTCATCAGGGTTAACGTCTTTACGGGCTTCTTTACCGAAGAACTCTTTAACTTTTCCCTGAACCAGTGGCATACGGGTCTGACCGCCCACCAGAATCACGTCATCAATTTCGCTAGCAGACAGATCAGCGTCCTGCAGCGCTTGTTTCACAGGCGCCAGAGACTTATTAACCAAATCCTCAACCAGCGACTCAAACTTAGCACGCGTCACTTTTACATTCAGGTGCTTAGGCCCGCTGGCATCAGCCGTAATGTACGGCAGGTTCACATCAGTCTGCTGCGCACTGGACAACTCAATCTTGGCTTTTTCAGCCGCTTCTTTCAGTCGTTGCAGTGCCAACGGATCGTTATGCAGATCAATACCTGTCTCGGCCTTAAACTGGTCAGACAAGTAGTCGATCAGACGCAGGTCGAAATCTTCACCACCGAGGAAAGTATCGCCATTAGTGGACAGCACTTCAAACTGGTGCTCGCCATCAACCTCAGCAATTTCGATGATGGAAATATCGAACGTACCACCACCTAAATCATAAACAGCAACCGTTGAATCGCCACGTTTTTTATCCATACCGTAGGCTAATGCAGCAGCCGTTGGTTCGTTGATAATACGCTTAACATCCAGACCAGCAATTCGGCCCGCATCTTTAGTGGCTTGGCGCTGAGAATCATTAAAGTAAGCAGGGACAGTAATTACGGCTTCCGTAACCGCTTCACCCAGATAATCTTCCGCTGTCTTCTTCATTTTTTTCAAGACTTCAGCAGAAATCTGAGGCGGCGCTTTTTTATCACCTTTAACTTCAACCCAAGCATCACCGTTATCAGCTTCAACGATTTTGTAAGGCACCATTTTGATGTCTTTTTGAACAACATCATCTTTAAAACGACGCCCAATCAATCGCTTAATAGCAAACAAGGTGTCGTTCGGATTTGTCACCGCCTGGCGCTTAGCAGGCTGACCAACCAGCACTTCTCCATCATCAGTAAAAGCAACGATGGAAGGCGTAGTACGATCACCTTCAGCGTTTTCAATCACCTTTGGCTTGTCACTTTCCATTACAGATACACACGAGTTAGTGGTACCCAAGTCAATCCCGATAATCTTACCCATTTCTAATACTCCAAACTTAATTCTTGCCGAATCTAATAACTAACAACACACATTCTGTGTGGATTAATCTCTAATATTGGACTGCTTTAACTATTTTCAAGGCCATTCACTAACTTTCAACAGCCCCTCAGGCTAGGCCTGCTCATCAATCTTTGGCGTCGCTGCCGCCTTTGACACCATAACCATCGCCGGACGAACCAGGCGCCCATGCAGGCTATAACCTTTCTGCAAAACCGCAACAACCGTATTTGGCTCAACCTCAGGATTTTCCACCATTGACATAGCCTGATGTTGCTGAGGATCAAAGGGCTCACCCTCTGGATCAATCTGCTCAATATTGAACTTTGCCAATGTTTTTACAAATCCATCCAGAGTCATCTCGACCCCTTCACGCAGCGCTGTTGACGAATCGTCAGCCGCGCCGGCAGCCTGCAAAGCCCGCTCCAGATTATCCACCACAACCAGCAGCTCATTGGTCATTTTTTCCAGCGCAAACTTATGTGCATTTTCAACATCACGCTCAGCACGTCGACGAATATTCTGCATCTCGGCATGCGCTCGCAACTCAGCCTCTTTGTTCGCGGCTGCCTGCGCTAACGCTGCTTCAAGCTCTGCCGCCAGATCTTGGCCCGCATCCTGCTCACTCACGTCCGCCTGTTCTTCTGCACTCGCTTCTTGCTGAATCGCTTCATCCTGCGTCACATCCGCAGCATCCTGAGTATTTTCTGAGGTAGCTTTTTCTTCTGCCATACCTTTCAACCTCCAACCTAAATCTAACGTTTAATTAATCAGTCACGCGCAAGGGCCTGCTGCTGTTACAAGCACACCCACCATTAATTTACCTGCTAGCTATATGGGGCCAGCAGATAGTGATTCAAGACTATTTTTTAAAAATAACCTCTCTCAATTCGCACCTATTACAAGCCTTGACAACACTGGTTATTTCAAAGCAATTACTTTATAAATAGTCACTCACTGAAGCCGAATTACGAGTCTGCCACTGCGTGTTAACACATCTAAACATCAAAAACTTTGCCGTCGTCCAACACCTTTCAATCGACCTTGAGAAAGGTCTGACCGTGATCACCGGGGAAACCGGCGCCGGCAAATCCATCGCCGTCGACGCACTAGGTCTCGTATTAGGCGACCGAGCCGACAACGGCATTATTCGCGACGGCACAGAGCGCGCGGAAATTAGTGCCAGCTTTGATATCAGCGCCAACAGCCAAGCCCGAAAGTGGCTCGACGAGCAGGGCCTGGATACCGATGACTGCATACTCCGCCGTGTACTGACTCGTGATGGCCGCTCGCGCGCCTTTATCAATGGCTCCGCCACTACGCTCGCTCAGCTTCGCGATTTTGGCGAATCTCTGATCGATATTCACAGCCAGCACGAACACCAGTCATTACTCGACAAAACCAGCCACCGCCGCCTGCTGGACAGCTTTGCCGGCGCTGACAAATTGGCCAACGACGTACATGATTATTACCAGCAATGGCACCTCGCTGAAAAAACGCTCAAGCAGCTAAAAATCGACACACAAAACCAAGCAGAACAACACCAACTGTTGCATTATCAGCTCGAAGAATTAAACGAGCTCAACCTGCAAGCCGACGAGATTGAGAGCCTTGAAGCTGAACAGCAGCGCTTGGCCAGCGCCGGCGAAATTCTCAGCAATGGACAACAGATTCTGGCCCTGACCCAGTCCACTGATATCGACAGCACCGATTGCAGCAACTTAATCAATCAGGCCATTCGCCTTAGCGACAACATTCAGGACGAGCACCCGGACTTAAACGAAGCTCGTCAATTGTTACAAAGCGCCCAGATTCAAATCGACGAAGCAGCCAACAGCGTTAATCACTACCTGTCGCAGGTAAACATCGACCCGCAGCGCCAGCAACTGGTCGAAGAGCGCTTAAGTGACATCTACCAAATCGCTCGCAAGCACCACATTCAAGCGCCTGAACTAGTCGAACTGCAACAACGGCTCAGCACCGAATTCCAACAACTCGACAACATGGACGAACGCATTGAGCAGCTCACCACCCAAGTGAGCCAGCACAAACAAACCTTCTTAAATGCCGCTCAGCAGCTCAGCGAAAAGCGCCGAGCTGCCAGCAAAGATTTTGACCAGCAAATTGCTGAGCACCTGGCCACACTAGGCATGGACAGCTGCCAGTTTATTACTCAACTTAGTGCGCTTGATAACGACACTTTGGCGCCACACGGGTTGGAAAGCATCGAGTTTCTAGTCAGCACCAACCCCGGACAAACACCTCGCCCACTCAGCAAAGTTGCATCAGGCGGCGAGCTGTCACGCATCAGTTTGGCCATTCAGGTCATTTCAGCGCAGGCAAGCGCAATTCCAGTATTGGTCTTCGATGAAGTGGACGTCGGCATCGGTGGCGGCACCGCGGAAGTAGTGGGCCGCTTGCTGCGAAAGCTGGGGGAGGCAGGACAGGTACTCTGCGTCAGCCACCAACCACAGGTCGCCGCACAGGCTCACCAGCATTTATCGGTCAGCAAGCAAAACACCGATGGTCAAACAGACTCTCAGATGTCGTTACTTAACGAAGATGAAAAGGTTTCGGAAATTGCGCGCATGCTCGGCGGCATCAAGCTCACCGAGCAAACGCTTGCACACGCACGGGAAATGCTATTAAGCACCAGCTAGAGGGGGTGGCGCAGGCTATTTTTTGCAGCTGGGGCAAATACCATAGATATAATGACTGTGCTCCGTCACCTCAAACCCCATAGCCTCGGCGATGTCATGCTGGCGCTTTTCGATAATTTCGTCAAAAAACTCTTCAACTTTCCCACACTTAACACAGACAACATGGTCATGGTGCTCCATCTCATGTCGACTGAGCTCAAACACTGAGCGCCCACCCTCAAAGTGGTGGCGCTTCACCAGACCAGCAGACTCAAACTGCGTCAACACCCGGTACACGGTCGCCAAGCCAACGTCATCGCCACTTTCCAGCAACAATTTATAAACATCTTCAGCAGCCAGGTGACGTACTTCGGAGGTTTCCAATAATTGTAGAATTTTCAAGCGAGGCACCGTGACCTTAAGACCAGCTGCTCGCAACTCTTGATTTTCTTCAGCCATACTTCCAGACTACTCCTTTACTTTTAACTGGGCTATTATGCGCCCTCAGTCCAATGAGTGGAACCAACCAACGTGAATTACAGTACCAAACTGATTGTCGCACTGCTAACCCTGTCCTTATTCAGCATCGCCGGTTGCAGTTATCGCCCCAGCTTACCCAAACTAAGCCTTCCCAACGTTTACAAAATTGATATTCAGCAGGGCAACGTCATTACACAGGAAATGATTGATCAGTTGCGTCCGGGCCTAACCAAGCGCCAGGTGCAATATGTCATGGGCACTCCCATGATCGAGGACACCTTCAATCAATCGCGCTGGGACTATGTCTACAGCTACCAACCTGGCGGCGAAAAACGCCAACAGGAAAGCATTAGCCTGTTTTTTGAGAATGATTTACTCACTCACTTTGAAGGCGACTTCATTCCCAGCAACGCCCATACAGAATAATAGCCTCGCTAGCGCGGCTATTGTTTCGCGCTAGCCTTTTCCTTCTTAACCTTTTCTGCCCGCTGCGCACGCGAAGCCTTTGGATCAATTAGCAAAGGTCGATAAATTTCGACACGTTCTCCAGCCTTCAGCACCTGTTTTTTAGGGTCGCGAATCGCCTTACCAAAAATCCCCATATCGTCATTTTCAATATCAATTTGTTCAAACTGATCAGCAATACCCGACTCAACGACTGCTTCGTAAGCCGTCATACCTTCGTTACCCTTAACAACAATAATCGCCTGCCGGTCGGGCAGCGCATAGGCAACCTCCACCTTTATTATTTTATCCTGCGTCATAGATATCATCCGCTCGGTGACAAAAGGCCGCCACCATCGTATTAGCCGCCTCATTAAAAATAGGCCCCAGCATCATCGCAACCAGATTACTGGAAAATTCAAACTCAAGATCCAACTCTACTCGGCAAGCTTCTTCGCTTAAGGGCGTAAAAATCCAGCTACCGGTCAAATGCTGAAACGGTCCATCAACCAGCTCAACCTTTACCGACTGATTTTCAACTAGCTGATTACGCGTCGTGAACGTTTTTATAAGCCCCGCTTTGCCAACATCAAGACTAGCAACAATTTCAGTCTCAGTGGCACTCTTGAGATGCGAGCCATGACACCAGGGCAAAAATTGCGGATACGCTTCAACATCATTCACCAGCCGATACATCTGCTCAGCAGAGTGCATGACCAGCGCACTGCGATGGACTGTCTTCATGCAAACCTACCCCGCAAATTTTTCATAAAGGGGCACCATAAAAACAATCAGCACCGCCAGCGGAGCCAGGAATCGCAACACAAACCGCCATAATTGGTAAAGCACTGACTGGCTTAGAGCAAGTTCACTTTTCACACGTTGCTGCGGCAAAACCCACCCAACATACAGGGCAATAAACAAGCCCGACAACGGCAACATAATATTAGCCGTCAAAAAGTCCAAACCATCGAAAACCGTAAAACCAGCCAGCGTCATCTCAGCCCAAAGGTTGAAGGAGAAAACCGTCCCCAGACCAACAAACCAAGCCAGGAAACATAACATGACCGTTGCCAATCCGCGATTAACCTTAAATCGCTCCACCACCCAGGCCACCGCCGGCTCAATTAAAGAAATAGCAGAACTCCAGGCCGCAAAGGTCACCAGAACAAAAAACAAGGTGCCAAACAACTGTCCAAAACCCATGTTGCCAAAGGCATGCGGCAACGTAATAAACATAAGTCCAGGTCCAGCGCCAGGCGCCAACCCATTACTAAACACGATAGGAAATATTGCCAGCCCTGCGACTAATGCCACTAAGGTATCCAGTGCCGCAACCATTAGGACCGTTCCACCAATAGAGGCCTTCTTAGGCATATAAGAGCCATACACCATAATCGCCCCCATCCCTAAACTTAACGTAAAAAAGGCATGACCCAAGGCGGTTAGCGCTGCCGACCATGTCATCTTACTGAAATCAACATGAAACAAAAACGCAAAACCTCGCCCAAAGCTATCTGTGCTCAAGGCATAACCAACCAATAAAATTAGCAGTAAAAATAACAACGGCATCAAAATGCGCACAGCCTTCTCCAGGCCTTTTATGACACCCTGCGCCACCACCACAGTGACCATCACCATAAATAACGAATGCCAAAACAACAGCTGCTTGGGATTAGCCAACAATTCATCAAAAATACTGCCGACCTGCTGCCCGTCCTTGCCGGAAAAAGTGCCACTGCCCATTTCATAGACATAATTTAATGACCACCCAGCGATAACGCTGTAATAGGTCAAAATCAGGAACCCAGCAATCGCACCAACCCAGCCCAATAACTTCCAGCTTTTATGTGTTCCGGTTTCCCGCACCAGTTCTCGCATCGTATTGATTGGGCTTTGTCGCCCCTGCCGCCCCAATAGGACCTCAGCCATCATGATGGGAATGCCAATCAATGCGATACAAAACAAATACACCAAAACAAAGGCACCACCGCCATTCTCCCCGGTGATATAGGGGAACTTCCAAATATTACCCAGCCCCACAGCGGAGCCTGTCGCCGCTAAAATAAATGTCCAACGACTCCCCCAGACCCCATGTATGGATATTTTTTGCTCTGTCATTGCTTTACACGGCTCCTAGAAAATACGCCATCCGGCCTCGTTGCTTTCGCCCTCAAGATAAGCCGAAAAACGATCCACCTTCTTTGCCATTTCTTTTTGATCGGCGGTTAATTTATCGCAACCAACATAATATTTATAGAAGGCTAGCCGCTGAGTACGACGCAAGCGCTTACGGCCAACCTTATCAAGACAAGCCAGATCCTTCAGTCGGCCACGGCGAAACAATAACGGCGACAGCCGTCTACCAGACGGGCAATCAAAAAAATAGACCTCTGGCCGCTCACCAGGCCCGACAAGAATATTTCGCCATTTTAGATCAAGATGCATAAAGCGCTGCGCATGCATCACCCGCGTATACTCGGCAACCTTCTTCGCCGTATGCCGAAACCAGCCTGGCTCATCAAACAGCAAGCTGCCTTCCTTATTCAAGGTCGCGAGATCCTGCGTTCCTACCAGCTCTTCCGTGATCAGCGCACCACGAAAACTACCGCCCTTGCCCTCTTCGCCCCAAGCCACAAGCAATGGTGTAGGGATACCGAGAGAAGCAAAGAACTGCAAGTTTTCCCACTCAGCACGGACACGGCTACGCTTAAACCAGCCAGCCTTTTTACTTCGTGGCTTGTAATAACGCTTCACATAAAAGTTTTTACCATCCAATGCCACCTTAATCACATCGGAAATTTTATCCTTGGAAACGGCTTGCCCCTGCAAAGCAAAGACCGCATCAAGCGACACGCAGGCGCGAGCCAGCTCACCTTGATTATAGGGCTCGACAACCCGCCATAACTTTTTCAAACAAGCCCCCAACCAGTCCGTTCAACCTGCAATTATTTATGGGCACTAAGTATACCGGCTATCGACGGTCAACAACCAGCAGATAGGCCTTCTAGGTAGACCTTTCTATATTGTTGCAGGCATATTTTTTATCAGCCGTATTCAACCCGCACCGTTGCGCTTATAATGCGCGCCATGGCTAAAAAGAAAAAAACCTCACCAGGGTCGATTTGCCAAAATAAAAAGGCACGTCATGACTATCACATCAACGAAACCTTCGAAGCAGGTCTCGTACTATCCGGCTGGGAAGTCAAAAGCCTGCGCGCAGGCAAAGGCCAGATTACGGAAAGCTACATTATGCTCAAGGATGGTGAAGCCTGGTTATTTGGTGCTCACATAGAGCCCCTTAAAACAGCCTGTAATCACGTTATTGCTGACCCGCTTCGCACTCGAAAACTGCTATTACACAAAGGCGAAATCAGCAAATTATTCAAGGCCACCCAACAGGAAGGTCGTACCTGTGTAGCGCTAGCACTGTACTGGAAAGGCCCGCACGTAAAATGCGAAGTTGCCATTGCGACCGGTAAAAAGCAGCATGATAAACGCGCCGCTGAAAAAGACCGTGACTGGAATCGTGACAAACAACGGGTTATGCGGCATAACGCTTAATAGCTTGACCGCAGCCCACTAAAACGCCAACAAATATATCACCTTTTCGGCTGACTCTAAGTTATAATCGAACTATCTCAAATAGAATTCCGATCTGCAGTTGTTTTTCTGCAAATCACCCACATTAAAGTAGTTAGAGCCACCTCAAAGGTGGCAACTACGGCGATTTCGGGGGCGATTTTGGATTCGACGTGGGTTACAAAACTTGACGGTGCATGTCGAGATGGCAGCGAATCTCGTAAATCCAAAGCTGTAAACTATTAGTTGCCAACGACGACAACTACGCTCTAGCCGCTTAAACCCGGTTAGCGGTTCTTAGCAAGGTGCCCATACCGCGTTAACAACCGTCATATAGAATGGGATCGTAGCAAAGCATGTCTGTGGCGGCGCTACTAAACTTTAAACAGGCTCGTGTTAATCGTCTTGCCCACCGGGCTGACTAACATTAAATCAATAGGTGGATCTAAGCATGTAGAGCCTCAAGCAGCGGACTGACGGACGCGGGTTCAAATCCCGCCGCCTCCACCAATTGAAGAAAGTGAACTGATCTCAGTTCACTTTTTTATGCCTGCACCCCACGCTACAGGCTTTATGTGGCAAGGGGTTACGGACTTCGCACCACTCTTAATCTCGGACGACCCAAGGCAAATATTCTCTGAATTGCCGAATACTCTCTGCGCCTCTCCCCACCCCTCAGACCCCAAGCCCACGACCAGAGAACAGAGATCCTTTAAAATCAGCAACTTATTATCGGACTAATCAAAAGGTTAGTAGGATGTATTGGGCGGGCAAACACGCCAAAACATAATTTATTTTTACAGTAATGTCGTTTTTGCATTTTTTAATATTGACAACCCACAACCCTACACTTAAGCTCTACATAAAATTACAGAAACGCCGTTACATCACTTTTAATAATGGGGAGAGCATGAAAGCACAATTGAAGAGCATTGCATCTGTACAGATGGGGCACTCTTTCCGCACAAGGTTAGATCCCGACCAGAGCGGCAATGTCGCAGTTATTCAAATGAAGGATCTTACTGAAGACAACCGACTAAACCGTGATGAGCTAGTCGTCATTGATATGGAAGATCTCAAAGAAAAGCATCGAGTAGAGGTGAACGACATTGCTTTTAGATCTCGAGGGCTTACAAACACAGCAGCCCTTATTAATGCCGAACTAGAAAATGCAGTTATTGCAGCTCCACTACTTCGCATTCGAATAGAAAAGAAAAACAAGATAGATCCAGCATATCTTTGCTGGTTCATTAACCAGCCCGCATCGCAGGCAGCTTTGCTGAGTCAATCAACCGGCACTGTGCAGCGTACTATCGGAAAGCCAGCACTGGAGAGTTTGGAGCTTTTAATTCCGCCTATGGATGCGCAAATAAAGATTGTTGAGCTGGAGCGACTAGCCCTTGAGGAGCAAAAAATAATGAAAGAGTTGGCAGAGAAAAAGCGCCAACTTATGGAAGGAATTCTGATGTGTTTTGCATCTGAATCCCAGTGATTGCAGTCACTGGGTTCTTAGAGCGTTCAAGTGTTGCAGCACTTTGAACAAGGTAGTTAACCAATAAAAGGTAAATTAAGTATGACAAAAAATATTAAATCTAGCAAGAACTCTACTCGCCACGTTGTGCCTCATGCAGATGGATGGGCCAACAAGAAAGGTGGATCTGATCGCGCTAGCAGTGTTCACTCAACTAAAAAAGAGGCCGAAGCAGCTGCTCGCGAACAAAGCAAACGGGAAGGTTCAGAGCTGTTTGTTCACGGTAAAAATGGCCAAATCCAGCGCAAAGATAGCCACGGCAATGACCCTCGCAACATTAAGGGGTAAGGAGTTCTTATGACTGATGAATACAAGAAAAAGATAGGTATACCTGAATCGCACACTCTCAATATTTTGAATAGCCAGTGGACTCAGAGAAAAGGTCAAGACACTGACATCTATGAATGTGAAGAGCTTAACGAACAAGGCGAACCAATTGCTAGGTACACAGTAAAAGACAGTACATCAATTTACCCTCCGTTTGGTCGGCCGATTACATGGCCTCAATCATCGGCAATTAACATTTAGCAATTTAATTAATTCAATCGGGGCTGGTTAAAACCAGCCCCGCAACAAAATTTGAGGGCGAGTTTATGAACGATAAAATTCAACAAAAAGACATCAATAATGCAGCATGGGCTGCTTGCGATACATTCCGAGGCGCTGTCGATCCAGCACAATATAAAGACTACATCTTGGTAATGCTGTTTGTGAAATATATTTCCGATGTATGGAATGACCACTACGAAGAATACAAAAAGCAGTATGGCAATGACGACACTCGCATTAGACGAAAGCTTGAGCGTGAACGTTTTCTACTTCCGATGGTTGAGCTGACTGAAGAAGTCGAAGATCCAGCAACCAAAGAAAAGAAAAACGTCGTTACAGAGAAATTTTTGGCCAACTATTATTCTTTATTTGAGCGTAAGAACGAGCCGAATATTGGCGAAATAATCAACATTGTTTTAGAGCATATTGAAACAGCGAACAAGTCAAAACTAGAAGGCGTTTTCCGAAACATAGATTTCAATAGCGAATCGAATTTAGGGAAAACCAAAGATCGAAATCGTCGCCTTAAAACTTTACTTGATGACTTTAATAAGCCCGCTTTAGATATGCGGCCTTCCCGCGTTTCTGAAGACGTTATTGGAAATACTTACATTTACCTTATTGAGCGCTTTGGCTCAGATGCGGGCAAAAAAGCCGGTGAATTCTACACGCCACACAAAGTATCGGAGTTAGTAGCAAGGTTAAGCGCCCCCAAAGCTGGCGCTCGTATATGTGATCCCGCTTGCGGATCTGCCGGGCTGCTCATTGAGGCTGCTCGACAAGTAGGTGATCGAAACTTTTCTCTCTACGGCATGGAAGTAAATGGCAGCACTTGGGCACTTGCCCGCATGAACATGTTTCTTCACGGAGCTGATTCAGCCCGTATCGAGTGGTGCAACACGCTAACCTCCCCCGCATTGGTCGAAAACGATAGGCTCATGAAGTTTGATAATGTAGTCGCTAACCCGCCATTTTCTCTCGACAAATGGGGTGCCGATGACGTAGCAGAAGACCGATACAACCGCTACTGGCGTGGCTTACCACCAAAATCAAAAGCTGACTTTGCGTTTATTAGCCACATGGTCGAAGCAGCTGTTGAAAAAGAAGGCCGAATTGCCGTGGTGGTTCCTCATGGCGTGCTATTCAGAGGTGCCGCTGAAGGCCGAATCCGCCAAAAGATGATCGAGGAAAACTTACTCGATGCAGTTATTGGCCTGCCAGGAAACCTATTCCCTAGCACTGGCATTCCTGTCGCTATCCTAATGTTTGATCGCTCTCGTGAAAAAGGCGGGGCCAATGAAAGCCGTAAAGACGTTTTATTTATAGACGCCAGCGGTAAAGAGCATTACCAAGCGGGTAAAAACCAGAACATACTGCTTGATGAGCACCTAGACAAAATCGTTGCGGCGGTTACCGCGCGTGAAGAAGTTGAAAAATACGCTCATGTGGCCTCATTTGACGAGATCAAAGAAAACGACTTCAACCTGAATATTCCTCGCTATGTAGACACCTTTGAAGAAGAGGTCGAGATCGATATTACGGCCGTTCAAGCTGAAATTACCACACTTGAAGCCGAGCTAGCCGAGGTTCGCCAGAAAATGGCTGAAATGCTTAAGGATGTTACCCCAGCAAGCGCAGCGGAGGTGGCAAAATGAGCAAAAAACAACCAATCAGTGCAGAACATTTGACCTTTGAAAGCTTAAAGCAGGAGGTTGATGGCTCAGAATTCTGGTATGCCAGAGAGCTACAGACCGTACTTGACTACAGCAGTTGGGACAAATTTGAGCGAGTGATCAAAAAGGCCATGACTGCCTGTGAAGGCTCCGGCCAGTCTAGTGAGGACCATTTTTCCCAGGTGGGGAAAATGGTCGATATTGGCTCAGGTGCCAAGCGCTCTACCCGAGACTACCAACTTTCCCGCTATGCCTGTTACCTCATCGTACAAAACGCCGATGCTAGCAAAGCGGTGATCGCCAATGGCCAGACTTATTTCGCCATCCAGACTCGTCGTCAAGAATTACAAGATGACACCGGGTTTCAACAGCTTAATGAGGACCAAAAACGCCTCATGCTGCGTAATGAGCTGGCAGACCATAATAAGCAACTGGCAGCCGCCGCCCGAGATGCGGGGGTTGAGACTGGCCTAGACTATGCCATCTTCCAGAACCATGGTTACAAAGGCCTCTATGGCGGCCTAGACAATAAAGCTATTCACCAACACAAAGGCTTAAAAAAGAGCCAGAAAATACTCGACCACATGGGTAGTACAGAGTTGGCCGCCAACCTATTCCGCGCCACTCAAACTGAAGAGAAGCTCAAGCGCGACGAGGTCGACAATAAAACACAGGCCAATAAAACCCATTTCGAAGTTGGAGCCAAGGTTCGTGAAACCATTCAGGAGCTAGGCGGCACCATGCCGGAAGAATTGCCTAAGCCTGAAAAAGGTATACCGCAGCTGGCTCGTGCGCAGAAGAAGCTGGAGGGTGAAAAATGATTAATTCTAAAAAAATCCCCTCTGGCTGGAAAAGTACAACGCTTGGGACATTTATGGAATTCAAAAATGGTATCAATGCAGATAAAAGCGCATACGGCCAAGGAACTGAGTTCGTAAATGTCATGGATATTTTCAAAAGTCATTTTTTAAAAAGAGAAGATATTCAAGGAAAAGTTCAAATTACAGAAAAGCAAAAAGCTGAATCTTCTGTAATGTATGGCGACCTCCTCTTCAACAGAACCTCAGAGGTACCAAACGAAATTGCATATTCTTCAGTATATCTTGATCATGAAGAGATAACTTTTGGTGGTTTTGTAATTAGAGGTCGGCAACAGGAAGACTTGTTGGATCCATACTTCGCTGGTTATTGCTTTAATAGCAGTAACATTCGTAGAGAAATGATTCGACGCTCTCAAGGAGTTGTTCGCGCAAATATTGGACAAAAAGATTTAAACAAAGTCCCTATTTTAATCCCATCAGAACCGGAGCAAAAGCAAATAGCAAATACTTTAGCGCTTTGGGATAACGCTATTGAGAAAACCGAAGCATTAATTGCGGCCAAGGAAAATCAGTTTAAGTGGTTAACTCAAAAACTTTTCAAACCCACAGCCTCATGGGAGTCATACAAACTAAGCGACTTGTTTGAAAACAGGAGAGAGACAAAAAATGTCGATCTTCCTCTGATATCAATCACAAGGGAAAAAGGAGTTGTCCCACACTCCGAAACAAACCGAAAAGATAATTCAAATGAGGACAAATCGAAATACTTAAGAATTCGCCCTAACGATATAGGTTATAACACCATGCGGATGTGGCAAGGCGTATCTGCACTCTCCACTATTGATGGGATTGTCAGCCCTGCATACACCGTCTGTACACCAAAGAAGATTGTGCATCCTGAATTCATGGCATTTTTGTTTAAAACAAAGCCAATGATTCATAAATTCTACAGATACTCACAAGGATTAACGTCTGACACTTGGAACCTAAAATTCCACCATTTTTCTGAGGTAAAAGCTTCAATACCTGATATTGAAACTCAATCCGAGATTACTAAAACACTTAATTCTGCAAAGAAAGAAATTGATACGCTGAGAAAAATTTCAGAAAAATACCGCTTGCAAAAACGCGGACTAATGCAAAAACTGCTAACCGGAAAATGGCAAGTGAACGCTCAGCAACGGGTATCCGAGGCAGAATATAAGGAGGTGAGCGCATGAGTACACCGCCTGTTAACTACAATGTTGATTCAAAGCCTGAGAGTTTTGAATTTAACGAAAAGTACTTGTCACAGATCCCAGCTTTACAACAGCTGATAAACTTAGGCTATCACTATTTAACGCCCGAGCAAGCTCTGGCTGAACGCGGTGGCCGAACGTCTAACGTCATAATGGAAGGTATTCTTCGCAAGCAACTCAAAAAAATAAACCGCATAAACTATAAAGGTGGGGAGTATCTTTTTAGCGAGGAGAACATTCAAACGGCCATCCAAAAACTTAAAAACTTTAAGTTTGATGGACTACAAAAAACCAATGAAGCCATCTACGATCTGATAACTTTGGGTTCCGCCATGGAGCAAACCATTGAGGGAGATTCAAAGAGCTTTACTCTGAACTATATCGATTGGAAAACGCCTTCGAATAATAGTTTTCATGTGGTGGCTGAGTTTTCTGTAGAACGAGCACGTAGTACCGAAACCGTCCGGCCGGATATTGTTTTGTTTGTGAATGGAATACCGTTTAGCGTGATTGAGTGCAAGTCACCTAAAGTCGATGTTGAACAAGCTGTTTCGCAAAACATCAGAAACCAAGGCGACGACTATATTCCTCGTTTATTCACTTTTGTGCAGCAAGTTATGGCGGTGAATAAAAACGCAGCACAGTATGCTACAGCGGGCACACCTAAAAAGTTTTGGGCGGTTTGGAAGGAACAGGGGAAGGAACAAGAAGACAAAGAAGTCGATATTGATAAGGCGGTAAATACGGCGCTTAGCGATGATGTAAAAGCGCAACTATTTAGTGGAGAGTTTGCCACTGCCAGAAACTTTTTTGATGAGTTAGAAGCTGAGGGTAAGCGTTTAGTTACAGAACAAGACAAGTCTATCTATAGCCTATGCAGGCCAGAACGACTTCTCGATCTGGTTTACCGCTTTACGCTTTTTGATGGGGGCATTAAAAAGGTGGCCCGCTATCAACAATATTTTGTCATTAAGGCTACGATAGCTCGAATAAAAAAACTGGGGGCAGACTCTTTATCAGCTGAAGGCTCTAGCTCACGACAAGGCGGCGTTATTTGGCATACCCAAGGCTCAGGGAAATCCCTCACCATGGTCATGCTCACCAGAGCTATGGCGCTCGATCCGCAGTTGATTAACCCCAGAATCATTCTGGTAACCGATAGGGATGATTTAGACAAACAGCTTGGTAACACTTTTGCTGCCTGTGGTTTAAGTCGTGAACGTGCTACTTCTGGTCGTAATCTAGTTAAGCACCTCAAAGACAAGGTAGGCCTCATCACTACACTTATTCATAAGTTTGAAAAGGGCTGGGTAGCTGAGAAGTACGTGGACGAGTCACAAGATATATTTGTACTGGTAGATGAAAGCCATCGAACCAACTTTGGTTCTTTAGCCGCCAGAATGCGTCAAATGCTGCCCAATGCTTGTTTTCTTGGCTTTACGGGTACGCCACTGCTAAAAAAGGAAAAGAACAACTTCGCCAAGTTTGGTGGTCTAATTGAACCCCATTACACGATAAAGCAAGCGGTAGCAGATGAAGCTGTATTGCCACTGCTATATGAAGGCAGACACGTTGAGATGGAACAGAATCAGTCTGCCATCGATCTGTGGTTTGAGCGCCATACGGCGGACTTGAGCAAAGAGCAAAAAGCCGATCTTAAAAAGAAATACGCTCGAGCTGAAATGCTTAATAAAGCGGATCAGGTTATCTACATGCGAGCGTTCGATATCAGTGAACATTTTCGAGCTAACTGGCAAGGTACAGGCTTCAAGGCGCAACTCGTCGCACCCGGAAAATCAGCGGCACTTAAGTATCAAAAATTCCTACAGGAAATTGGTACTGTAACGACTGAAGTGGTCATATCAGGCCCAGATACGCGTGAGGGTCATGAGGAAGTTGATGAAGGCCCAACAGATGACGTTGGAAAATTCTGGGAAAAAATGATGAAACGCTTTGGCTCTGAAGAGGAGTACACCAAGCAAGTTATCAATCAATTTAAACACGGTGATGACCCAGAAATATTGATCGTCGTGGATAAGCTTTTAACGGGGTTTGATGCGCCACGAAACACGGTCTTGTACCTATGCAGAACGCTAAGAGAGCATACCCTTTTACAAGCGATTGCTCGAGTCAATCGGCTTTATGAAGGCAAAGAGTTCGGATATATCGTCGACTATGCAAGCGTACTGGGTGAATTGGACGAAGCCCTCACTATGTATGAAGCATTCGAGGGTTTTGATGAGGATGATTTAGCGGGAACACTGACCTCAATAAATGAAGAAGTTTTCAAGTTGCCTCAGCGCTATTCCGACTTATGGGATTTATTCAAGGAAGTTAAAAACTCGAAGGATGAAGAAGCCTATGAGGTTCTACTAGCAGATGACGAAGTTCGTGAGGAGTTTTATGAATGCTTATCGGCATTCAGTAAGTCACTAGGCATCGCCTTATCCTCTGAACAATTCATTATGAGCTCAGATGAAAATAAGCTGAAAAAATACAAGGATGACCTTAAACGGTTCCAGAACTTAAAAGCCGCAGTTAAGTTGAGGTATGCCGAGGCCATTGATTATCGCGACTATGAGCCGAAAATCAAGAAACTACTGGATACCCATATTCAAGCGAATGAAGTAACTCAGTTAAACGAGCCAGTTAATATTTTCGATGAGAAAATGTTTAACATGGTAAAAGAGGATCAGGGTGTTTACCAAACCAAAACAACTGCCTCAAAAGCAGACACCATTGCACATGCTACCAAGCGTAGCATCACAGAAAATATGGACGAAGATCCTGCCTTTTATGAAAAGTTTTCAAAGTTAATTCAGGAGGCTATTGATGACTTTAAGGCAAGAAGAATATCTGACCTTGAATACTTAAACCGTGTAATTGATATTCGTAATAAAGTCGCCACTAAGCAGCATGACGATGTACCTCAGAATATTCGCGAGAACGATGAAGCTTGTGCTTATTTCGGCTTGGTCAAACCCTTTTTCATGCTTTACGACATGGACGAAGATCAGATCGACACTATTGCTTCGGAAACTTCGCTTGCTATTCAGCGGATAATAGACGTTCATTGGAAGGTCGATTTTTGGGACGATTCTGACATTCAAAAAACGGCAATGAATGATATCGATGATTATCTATACGATGAGGTAAAAGAGCAGCATGGCGTAGCTCTCAGCTTGGAGCAGATGGATGAGATTATCGAAAAAACAATGCAAGTTGCGAAGCACAGGAGACATCACTGATGTCAGCAATGACATATTCCATTACATACGGAGGGGGAGAAATCCCCTTTCAAATATCCTTTTCTAAAAGGAAGTCATTAGAAATATCAGTTCATCCTGACAAATCCGTTTTTGTTAAAGCGCCAGAAGGAACAGAAAGACTAGCGATTGAAGAGAAAGTTAGAAAACGCGCCCGCTGGATTAAACGCCAAATACGATACTTTGATCAGTTTGACCCCAGAACCCCCTCAAGAAAATACGTTAGTGGCGAAAGTCATTTATATTTAGGGAAAAAATACCGTCTAAAAATCGCGCAAGGTTCTGAAAATAACATCCTCTTGAAAAATGGTTTTTTCATGGCCACGACAGATAGCGGTAAGCCTGAGAATATTGAGGCGATTTTGAACGAATGGTACCGATCAAAAGCCAATCTTTATTTACCTAAATCTTTTGAGGAGTGCTGGGCAAAGTTCAAGCTGAATGATGCTAGCAAGCCCACTGTGAAAATCATGAAGCTCAAGAAACGTTGGGGCAGTCTTTCAAAAAACAAAACATTAACTCTTAATCTTGACCTTATAAAAGCTCCGAAAGAATGTATCGAGTACGTGATCATTCATGAGTTATGTCACTTAGTGCATCATAACCATAGCCCTGAATTCTATAGGCTACTTGAACGCTCATTGCCCGACTGGGTAAAACGTAAATACAAGCTTGAAATGGCGCTCATTTAAGCAACATATCTCATAGCTTCAGTGTTTCTGCGCCTTACCAAACCATTTAGCTTCCGCCCACCAGCCCACACCCAGCGCATTAGCTGATCCGGCACCTCAGCATGAGCTTGGCGACAAAGCAGGCAACTGATTAAAATAGCGCTTCCCTTTCTTATTACGCTAAAAAACCAGCCTAAATCGATATGCTTTTTAAACCGACAAAAACGAGCTTAACGGCTGCTCTAGTCAGCGTATTTTGACCGGTATTGACTTGGCGAACAGCCAAAAAATTGAGAAAAGCGTCGACTAAAGTGGCTAAGATCACTAAAACCCACGTCAAAACACGCTGCGGTGATCGTGCAGCCTTTGCCGATTGCTTCAGCCGCCGCTTTCAATCGCAGCTGCTGCTGGTACTCACACGGCGAACAACCAAGCTGCTTTTTAAATTCGACATACAGTTTGCTGCGACTCATTCGCACATGCCGACAAAGCGCCTCAATATCCAGATGCTGAGAGAGGTTTTGCTCAATAAAATTGAGGGCCGCACTCATGGCATTTGCATCAGGCGCCTGATGGCAGTAATTAAGCAGCACCTCCCTTCCCTGTTGCCGAAGTAATTTGATAATGAGCTCCGACACCCCCAGATCCACCATGATTTCTTTATCGGGGTGGTCCTGAGTAAACAACGAAACAAGCTTTTCCAGCAACTGCTGGGTTTCAGTGGTGTGGTGGTTATGAATAACCAGCGGCTGGTATTCCCAGCTATGATCAAGATTTTCCAGCGTCGTTAAATCTCGCATGCGCTCAGAAATAGACTCGATACGCTCTCTGGCTATTTCAATGGTCAAACAGGTGGTCGGCTTGGCTTCATTCGCTTCGGGGAAATCAATATCTACAAAACCACCCGGCGGAATCACATAGGATTCATGCGGTAAAAAAATCTGTCCCTGCCCCAAGCCCTGCTCAGCCCCATGCATGATTTTTTTGCCGGTGACCATACCGCAATACATCAGTTGGTCAGCATCAAGCCGGACACCGGAAACCGCACGGTAGGTATCGTAAATACTCAGTTCAGCCGCCGGCCCGCCGAATGTCAGTTTGTTTTCAACCAATAACTGCCGCTTATTACGCCGCTGCTCCAGCGAAATTTTTTCAGTTTGCATCAGGTCTTACCATTGAATGGCTAGTCCATGAATTTTGAATCCGTTAAGGACTGAGAGTCAAGTCATTGAGAATACGAGACAAGTATCGTCTTTATTAAGCGCTTTATTCTTAAGCTCTGATTTCTGTCGATACCACGAGGTGAAGATCATGATTTATGCTCAACCTGGCACAGAAGGTGCCATCGTTTCGTTAAAGAGTCGCTACGATAACTACATTAATGGCGGCTGGGTGCCGCCGGTTAACGGTGAGTATTTTTCCAACATCAGCCCCGTCACCGGCGAAGCTTTCTGCGAAATTCCTCGCTCATCAGCAGCCGACATCAATTTAGCATTAGATGCCGCTCATGCCGCAAAAGCGAGCTGGGGGCGAACCTCGGTAACGGAGCGCGCCAATTTACTGCTGAAAATCGCCGATCGTATCGAAGAGAATCTCGAAATGCTGGCCGTGGCTGAAACTTGGGATAATGGCAAAGCTGTCCGCGAAACCTTAGCTGCGGATGTACCGTTATGCGTTGATCACTTCCGCTATTACGCGGGCTGTATTCGTGCTCAGGAAGGCACCATGGGCGAAATTGACGACACAACCGTGTCCTATCAATTCCATGAACCCTTAGGCGTTGTCGGCCAGATTATTCCCTGGAACTTCCCCTTGCTGATGGCAGCATGGAAACTCGCTCCGGCCCTGGTCACCGGCAACTGTATCGTTCTTAAACCCGCTGAACAGACGCCCTTTTCAATCCTGAAATTACTCGAAATTATTGGCGACCTGCTGCCAGCCGGTGTCTTAAATGTCGTTAATGGTTACGGTAAAGAGGCAGGCGAAGCCTTAGCAACCAGCACACGTATTGCCAAAATAGCCTTTACCGGCTCCACCCCGGTCGGCGCACACATCTTAAAATGCGCTGCTGACAATATTATTCCCTCCACGGTCGAATTAGGGGGCAAATCACCCAATATTTTCTTTGAAGATATTATGCAGCAGGAAAAGGATTACATTAGTAAATGTGCCGAAGGTGCGGTGCTGGCATTCTTTAATCAGGGCGAAGTCTGTACCTGTCCGTCTCGCGCTCTTATTCAAGAAAGCATCTATGATGACTTCATTGCCATCGTCATTGATCGCGCCAATAAAATTGTCCGAGGCAACCCGCTGGACACTAAGACTCAAGTGGGCGCACAGGCCTCCCAAGCCCAGTTCGACAAAGTGCTTAGCTATATGGATATCGGCAAGCAGGAAGGCGCACAGTTACTGCTTGGTGGTAAAATTGCTCAAGTGGGTAGCGAGTTTGATAAAGGTTTTTATATTGAACCAACGCTCCTCAAGGGCACCAATGATATGCGTATATTTCAGGAAGAAATTTTTGGCCCCGTGGTCTCGGTGACCACCTTCAAGGATGAAGCCGAAGCTCTCGCTATCGCCAATGACAGCGAATTTGGCTTAGGTGCCGGTCTATGGACCCGCGATATTAATCGTGCTTACCGAATGGGCCGAGGCATTCAAGCTGGTCGTGTTTGGACAAACTGCTATCACCTCTACCCGGCCCATGCCGCTTTCGGTGGCTATAAAAAGTCAGGGGTCGGCCGAGAAACCCATAAGATGATGCTCGACCACTACCAACAGACAAAAAATTTGCTGGTGAGTTACAGTACAAACCCATTGGGCTTCTTTTAAGCCTCACCAAATCACCATTAGGTTTTCAATCATGGCAGATTACCCTCGGAGCAAATTTGGAAAATAGAACATGAGCACAGATCAATCTCAGCCTTTTTCCTCCTCCCACTACCACCCCTATTGGTGGGAGGCCGCTCCGCTTTACCAACAAAACCACGATTTGACTGACTTAAAGAATATCGATGTTGCCGTTATTGGTGGTGGCTTTACGGGCATTTCTGCTGCGCTAACGCTGGCAAAGGCGGGGAAAAAAGCGGTTGTCTTTGACCAAGGCCCCATTGGCTTTGGCGCCAGCACTCGCAATGGCGGCCAAATAGGCAGCGGCAACCAAAAAATTCCGATTGGCCAGCTGGAAAACCGATTTGGCGCCGCCAAAGCAAAAGTGCTGCTCAACGAAGGCGTACAAATGCTCTCCTACCTCAAGCAATTGATTGCACAGGAGGGCATCGATTGCGACCTACAGGAAGTGGGACGTTTTAGGGGCGCCGTTAAACCCAAGCACTACGAGGCAATGGCTCGCGAAATGGAGGCCTTAAATAAGCGCACCCATGTCGAATTTCAAATGATTCCCAAATCCGAACAGCATCGGGAGGTAAACACGGATTTTTATCATGGCGGTTATGTTTTGCCTGGCGACGGGCTGGTTCACCCAGGAAAACTTCATAAAGGCATTACAGCAGCAGCGCAAACCGCTGGCGTAATACTACAGGCAAATACCGCCGTCACTAACATCAAGAAAGTCGCGCAAGGTTTTCATATAAACACCAATGCAGGTGCTATTCATGCACAGGATGTGATCCTTGCCACTAACGGTTATGGTGGCACCACCAATTCAACAACGGAACGCCAAATTGTTCCGGTGGGGTCGGCCATTATCGCCACCGAAGAACTCAGTAGCGATACGGTAAAGCACCTGTTACCCAATATGCGCGCCTATGGAAATTCAGCCAGAGCCTTTCACTATTTCCGTCCATCACCCGATGGCAAACGCATTTTGTGGGGCGGACGAGTTGGCCGCTGGGGCGACCACATGATCCAGGGAGAAAAGCAAAAAAACTGGCGCGCCTTTCGTCATCTACGCGATGACATGGTGAGGGTATTCCCCAGCTTAGGCAGCGCCCAAATTGAGTTTTGCTGGTCAGGCTTAATTGGCTACAGCTTTGATGACATGCCTCACATAGGCGTTAACGAACAGGGCATCCACTACGCCTGTGGTTATTGCGGTACCGGCGTCACGCGCTCCGTGTATCTCGGCGCAAAAATTGCTGAACGGGTCATTAGCCATCAATCGGGTAACACGCCTTTCGGCGACGAACCACTACCGAGCCACCCCTTTCAAATCATCGCGCCAAAAATAGTTCCGGTTGTCGAGCGCTGGTATCGATTGCGCGATTGGTCTGGGTTGTAGGCAAGTCACCTAGACAACCGTTTACTTGTCATTCGGCGGCTCATCCGATGACACCACCGGCCCAGCGGGTAACTTCACGACCGCCTTTTGCAGGATGAGAGTATTGGGGTAGGTGATTAGCTCATCGCCCTTTTTAATCAACACATGAAAAAGAGATATCTCTACAATAACGCCACTGATCCCATCATCCTCATCAATAACTCGAATATAGTCACCCACTCGATAAGGAAATCCAAAAAAGATAATCAGACTTGCCGTGATATTGCTCAAAATTGACCACTGAGCAAACAATGCAACGCCAATAACAGCAAATACAGAAGAAAGAAAAATCGAAATTTGTGAGTATTCAATCCCTAAAAACGTCACCAGCAGAATCAGGTAAAAGATAACGAGCGCCAAATTTACCGTTTTGGCAATGTACTTCACCCGATAAGGGCTGACCGATTTAGCTACGCCAAACCGCTCAATGGTTGAGGTGGTGAAACGAATACTGACAAATAGTGCCAATAAAATGCTGATAGAAATTAGAAAGCTCATTGTGCAACCTTTTCATTTGAAGTGGTATTTTCTCTTCAAATAACAATATTTTCAGCTCGTATTTCAATATTTTTTAACCTATTCAGATTAAGCAAGATACCGCCTCTCTGCTTACTCAGCTCCAAGCCTCTAAATTAGAAGCGGCAATAGAAGGACCCTCGACACACCAAGCGTTTAATTAACCCGCTCAAAAGCCGAAGAATGTCGCACCAGATCACGAGCCATTTCAATCATTTGTTATTACCTGATGTTGTAATAATTCGACGTGTTCTGTGCGGAAAACAGTCATTAAAACGACATAATTCCCGTCGATAATCATCAGCCTGCTTATTCAAACAACATGAGGCAAAGAAAAATAATGCCCAATACCAAAGATATGGCTAACACAACGCCTGAAGATCAAACCAAACCGATCATCATCGACCTGCTAAGACAACAATTAAGCACTCGACAGGTGGCCGATGAGCTCAACTATCGCAAACTCTACATGGTCTCCGGTGCCAGCTGGAATGCAGGCCGTGTCGATACCTTTCTAAACAAACACCAAATCAGCAAACCAAGCTACCAGTAAAAATTACCTGCGTCGCCATTACTTGCAGACGCCACTACCAAGGCAACTTACTTCCATCCCAGGTCCAAAAGTTGCCAGTGTCCTGCGGCGTTAGTTTATCAATAGTATTTAGCATGTGAGCAGCCGCTCGTTCAGGACTGAATAGCTGAGAAGCGGCGACATTGGCTTGAAAGGGTTTCGACAAGGGCGTATCCGTTGTGCCCGGGTGCAGTGCCGCTACCACACACCTCGGTAAAACGCGCCGCCATTCAATGCTGATGTTTTTAAGGGCCATGTTTAAGGCTGCCTTTGAGCACCGATAACTATGCCAACCGCCGGAGTGGTTGTCAGTGATGGAGCCAACGCGCGCTGAAAGCGCTGCAAACACGGGGCGCTCACTGGCAGCCAGATTCGAACGGGCATATTTTGCCAACAGTAATGTAGGCAACACGTTAATCGACATACTGTACATAAACAGCTCTGTATCGAGCTTGCTAACGGTTTTTTCTGGCGACCAACCCTTGCCGTGTAAAAAACCCACCGTATTTATAACATAATCAATCTCACCCACTTGCCCAAACAGCGTTGCAATGGAGCCTTCATCCAACAAATCTAGCGCCAGCCAGGCAAGTTTTTGATGCTGAATAACAGGTCGCCGGTGGTGCCAACTGACCACAACCTGGTCAATATCGTCACGCTCACAGAACTGCATCGCCAGTGCCGCGCCAATACCACCACTGCCGCCAACCACTAACGCTCTCATGGAGACCCCGTTTCGACCAGGGTCGGCACAAACCAGTCAGGCATGGCACGCCGCTTCCAGGTGGCAAACCCTGCTTTTTCGCCACAATAAAAAGCACGATAGGCAGCAACCGCATCGCCCGGCACTTTGTATTGTTCGGGCATAGCCTGCGCAAAAGGTGTCAGGCCACGCGACTCAAGTTTCTGGTTTTTAATTTCCCGTAACACCACCATTGATGCGTGATCTTTAGCACGCTGATAGCGCCAGCAAAATTCACGATTCAGCGCTTCGGTCAATGCCACCAGCCAGCGGAAATTTTCCTGTGATTCGCCAGCCCAATGCACACAGGGGTGATGCACATGGGTTGGTCGATAGGGCGTTTTTACACCGCGCAGGTTGAGTGCTGTACACAGTATCTGCGTACTTTCCAGCACCATTTTTCCGACATGCTGATCACAATGAAATCGTGCACATTGATCAATATCGTTATCCAGCACAAAAATATTCATAGTGTCTGTTACGACAGGTTACTGTTTCTGGTTTATCTGCGATCCAAATTTATGCCCTAAGCGTTTCACTAAAAACATCAGGAGCACAGCATGAAAAAACTACTCATTACGATATCTTCCCTACTGCTAATGGCCTGCAGTCATGTAGATGTTTCGCAATACAGTCAAAACCAGCCGCAATTTGATCCCTATGACTTTTTTAACGGTCCAATCAAGGTTGAAGGTATTGTGCTGAGTCGCAGTGGCGAACTCTTACGCCACTTCACCGCCGACATTAACGCCAGCTGGAATGAAAAACAGGGAAACCTCGAAGAGGTCTTTTACTGGAGTGACGGCGAGAAGCAATTGCGCGACTGGCTATTCAAGCCCGACCAAAATGGCACGTGGATTGGCAGCGCTGAAGATGTTGAGGGTGAGGCGGAGCTGCGTTTTGCCGGCAACGCCATTCACATGCGCTACCAACTTAACGTACCGATTGATGGCGACACCATCACCCTGACCATGGATGACTGGCTATATCAGGTGACGGATAAGGTCATCATCAACAAAACCCGCATGAGCAAGTTTGGTTTTAGCGTCGGTGAAGTCATTCTGACGATGCGAAAACCTTAGCCCAGGTTCTGGTTTGCTGAACTCGAATAAAGCGCCGCAATTAAATCCGATTGGGTAATAATGCCGGCTAACTGCTGGTCAGCATCCAGCACCGGCACATGGTGCATGCCCTGATCCGATAGCAAGGGTACAATCTGAGCGATAAAGTCCCGCTCATTGACACTAAATACCGGGCTTACCATGATCTCACTGACGTGGGGCGGCTTGCCCTCCTGCCCTTTAACAAACCCCTCCAATTGCTCATACATGTCATCAAACCCTTTCAGGTGCGCGCGTTTGACGAAATCCACCAAAGACACGATACCCACCACCTTACGATCATCATCAAGCACCGGTAATACCTTAATTTTGTGCGCGCGCAGCAAACTCCAGGCCTCTTCAAGTGGCGTATTCGGAGCCACCGTTATCACATCCCGCGACATAATATGCTTGCAACGCACCTCACCAAATTTACGGGTATAAGCCCGCTGCTGCGCCAAACTGTAAACACGGGTCAGGTCCTTTTCTGAAATATCCAGGTAGCTATTCATCTCTTCCAGAGCCCCTTTTAAATCGGCAGGCTGCAAGCCCAGCCTGACCAACGGGCTGGCATCTTTATGTTTATGAATAGGGTCACTGGTTGGCGTTGGTTGCGTCGGATACTCTTTTTTCAACAGAAAACGATGAAACAGAAACGCAACCAACACCAGCAACAGCATATTACTGAGCACGGGGAAATAGACGAAATAGAAACCGTTAACGGTATCCGCACCAACAATAATCGGCATCATCGTTGTTGCACAGGCCGGAGGGTGCATGGAGCGGGTCAAAAACATCAATAAAATGCACGACGCAACACCAATAGCCGCAGCCCAATAGACCTCCAGCGTCAGATAAGCACAGCTCACGCCAACCACCGCCCCAAGACAGTGCCCCATTAAAACCGAGTAGGGTTGTGAAAACGGACTTGTTGGCACCACAAACACCAGCACAATGGTGGCGCCAACCGATGCGACCAACACCAAGTGCGGAAAGCCTGGCGATAGCAGGCTATTCACAACACCAACCACTAACATCGCAACAAAGGAGGCGAATAGCGCAAGCCACTGATCCTTACGCTGCAGAGAACTGGCCGGCGGAGTACCGAACAGACTCAGAAAATCTTTAAACATAATGCCCTGACTGATAAGTTAAAAACTGCATCAAATGTAAAACCACCGGGCCGAAACAGACCCAGGCTGTATTATCTTGATAAACATGTCCACCGACTTGATTTCAGTCAAGCTGTCATAAAAGTTGCTTTTCCCTACTGCTGCAACCACCGCTTCGGTGACAGGCCGGTTTTTTTGCGAAACACGCGCCCCAGCGCCGAAGCACTGTCATAACCAACTGCGTTGGCGACCAAATTGACAGGCTTGCCCTTTTTCAACATGCTCTGCGCCACCGCGACCCGCCACTCGATTAAGTAGTCGCCCGGTGATTGCCCCACCAACTCACGGAAATGTTCGGCAAAACTGGAGCGAGACATCAGTGCCAGCGATGCCATGCTTTCCAGCGTCCACTGTTGCTCCGGGTGCTGATGCAGCGCCGTGATCACCTGCGCCAACTGCGGGTGCGATAAGCCGGCCAACATGCCTTGAGAAAGCTTCCCGCTATCCATCATGTGGCGTAGTAACTGGATCAGAAAAATTTCTGTCAGACGATCCATCATCGCGTCACGGCCACTGCGTTCATGAAAGGCTTCGTCAAACAACAGCGCGGTACTTGATTGCAGCATGGCAGACTCCGCCAGCGGAATAATCACAGCCTCCGGTAATGCATTCGCCAGTGGATTGTTAGGGCCCGTTCCATATTGAATAGACGCACAAACGACCCGAGCCTTGTCTTTTTCATCGGCAATGAGCTGGTGCCTGATTGGCTTGGGGTAAAACACCAGCGACGGCTGTTCCAGCCTGATCTGCCTTCCTTTACCGTCCTGTATCTGCACTCGACCGCTGCTCAATAAATGAAGGTGCCCCTGCGTAGACTCTGCGTCATCAAAAGCCGATAGACCACACAGGCCACCACTATAAAAAACGCCCGCCGAAATAGAAAAACGATTAAGAATAGCTGACAGTTTATCCATATCTCACTCCACCAGAAAACGACAAAAAAGACAATTGGTCTACTATTGCAGACCATAAGCACACTTTCGTCCAAAAAATATCACTATAGTTTCTCCCGTACCGACACAGAAGACATCTATTTATTGGAGAACAACATGATCAAAAAATTATTCAGCGCTGCCGCAATCACCTCCGCGCTACTACTCAGCAGTCTGGCAAACGCGGCTGATATTGACGCAAACGCCGACCTAAATGACCTGGCAATTAAAGGCTATGACCCGGTTGCATACTTTGTAGATAACAAGCCCGTGATGGGCTCCAATGACTACACAGCCACCTATAAAAATGCGATTTATCAGTTTGCTTCAGCTGAGCATCGCGACACCTTCCGCGCCAATCCGGAAAAATACGCACCACAATTCGGCGGTTTCTGTGCCTTTGGTGTCACCAAAGAGCGTAAATTTGATACCGACCCCACGGCCTGGAGAATCAGCGACGGCAAACTGTATTTAAACCTCAATAAAAATGTACAGAAGCTGTGGCAAAAAGATGTGTCGGGCAACATTGCTGCTGCCGACGGTATCTGGCCGGACATTAAATACCACACGGATGCGGTTCTGGAAGATCGCTAACAAATAACCGACAAGCCGATGCTAATCAGCGAACTTAAACAAGCGGCCGATCTAGCGCCCTTTTTGAAGCAACACCAATGGGTGTTAGCGACGTTTTCGGCTAACTGGTGCGAGCCATGCCAGCGACTGGCGGCGGTTGTTAACCGCCTCAGTCCACAGCATTCGAAGCTGAAAAGCATCAGCATTAACGTCGACCGGCATCCTGAACTAACCCGCAGCTACGCTGTCCGTTCTGTGCCCAGCCTGCTGCTTTTTAAGCAGGGGGTTATCGCCAGTCGGCTCAGCGGTCTGCACAATGAAGAGCAGCTCAACAACTGGTTAAACCAACACATAACAACCCCAATCGAGTGAGGATATTTTTATGAAACACGCACTGGTTATTTCCGCAGCCCTGGCTGCAACTCTTGCCGCAGGCACAGCTATGTCCCCCACGGCACTGGCTGGTGGCAAGGAAAAATGCTACGGCATCGCCAAAGCCGGTCAAAACGACTGCGCCAATCTGGCAGGCACCCATTCCTGTGCCGGTCAAGCAACCGTAGACAACGCTCCAGATGAATGGATCACCGTTGCCAAAGGCACCTGTAATGACCTCGGTGGCATGACCAAAAAAGAAGCCAAAACGGCCTTTAAAGCGGCACAGAAAAGCAGCTAATTTTGACCATGACGCGGGTTAAAGAAAGATGAAAAAGCAATCAACATCATCGGACATTCTCATTGGCGTTGGTTTACGCCATAACCATTATGAGGATGCGTTAACCCGCCCCAAGGCCATTGATTTTATTGAAGTTCATGCTGAGAACTTTTTTGCCGAGGGCGGTGCTGCGAAAGCGGTGCTCGACCAGGTCGCCAAACAGTACGCCATTAGCCTGCACGCAACCACGCTGGGGCTTGGCTCAGCGCGTGGCATTCCTAAACAGCCATTACAAAAGCTTCGTCAACTGATTGAGCAAAGCCAGCCACTGCTGGTATCCGACCACGCCTGTTTTACCTGGTCCTCCTTGCAGCAGGATAGCAACAATGAAGAGCGGTTCAGTCCTGTGCATGCTGGTGATTTATTGCCCATTGCCTTTAACGCCGAAACGCTCGACATCACGGTCGAAAATGTCGAATCGGTTCAGCAGCATATTGCTCGCCAATTACTGGTGGAAAACCTGTCGGCCTATATCACACCTGAAGGCTCAACCATGAGTGAAGTCAGCTTTCTCACCGAGCTTTGTCTGCGTGCCAATTGCCGCCTGCTACTGGACATCAATAATTTGGTGGTTAACGCCAGCAATGCCAATAGCGCTGATATTCTGGGCGACGTCAGCGGCTATATTCAGCAAATCCCGCCGCAACTCGTGGGTGAAATACACCTTGCTGGTTGCAGCCCCGCACAGCCCGGCGCCCCAATGATTGACGACCACAGCCAGCCTGTACCAGACATCGTCTGGGAGGGTTACCGCATCGCTCTCAAGCACTTTGGCGCGGTACCAACGCTGGTGGAATGGGATACAGCGCTGCCCTCCTGGGAGGTGCTAACCGATGAAGCCGCCAAGGCCAGAGCCATTGCCGAAGAGGTATTAAGCCGTGACGTCGCATAATCAAGCGCTACAGACCCAGTCAGCCCTGATCAGCGCCATTTACAACCAGAATAATGCACATTCTGAATCACCGGGGCTGATGGCCTACCAACGCAGTTTGGCGGCCAATGCCAAACGAGCGCTGGCAATTAGCTACCCAACTATTTCTCAACTGGTTGGCGATGGTTTCTCGGCGCTGAGCCATGAATTCCTTCAGGATTACCCATTAACCGCTGGTGATTGGGGAGAATGGGGCAGCGAATTACCTCTCTGGCTGGCCGGCAAAACCGCATTAACAAATTATCCCTATTTAAGCGACTGCGCACAGCTGGACTGGTTCTGCCATCAAAGCGAACGCGCGGCTAACGTCGCACTTGACCTGGAGTCGTTGTCCTTGCTGGCTGAACAGGATGCCAGCCAGCTTGAGGTGGTACTCGCCAGTGGTGTCTTTCTGCTTGCTTCATCACACCCGGTGGTCGACATCTGGCAAGCTCACCAGAGTTCACAACAAAACGATGAAGCAACGCCGGCATTATTTGCAGCCGCCGCACAAAGCATCGCCGCTCAAAAAAGCCAGTTCGCACTCATTTGGCGCCCGCAATGGAAAGCCCAGGTACGCGTCATCGATGAAACAGAATTTTTATGGTTGCAGCAACTGCTAGCGAAACAACCCTTAACCACAGCGCTCGATAATATGAGCCATACCAACTTTAACTTTGAAACCTGGCTGCCCAAGGCCCTCCAGGCAGGGCTGTTTTGCGGGATTAAGCCGGCCAACTAACAGGAAATCACCCATGAAAATAATCTTACGGAGCTACTTTTCAGTAGCCGATGCAATCGACAAGCTATTAAGTTTTTTCAAACCCGTTGCGCTACTCGGCGCGCGCCTCTACGTGGCCTGGGTATTTTTCGCCTCGGGATTGACCAAGTTACGGGACTGGGACAGCACGCTGTTTCTGTTTGAGGAAGAATACCAAGTACCATGGCTAAACTTCGAAGTAGCAGCTTACCTGGGAACGGGAGGCGAGTTACTACTACCCATTCTGCTGGCACTGGGCCTATTTACCTCGTTCGCGTCAATTGGCCTGTTCCTCTTCAACATCGTTGCTGTTATCAGTCTTGAATTCATCGCCCCCGCAGCCTTTAGCCAACACATTATATGGGGGCTGCTGATCGCGCTGATTGCCGTGTGGGGGCCGGGGAAAATATCCGCTGATCATTGGTTGAGACGGGTTGTTGGTTAGAAATCTGAAACAGCCTCGACTTATTTTTCGCTAGTCTGAATACCCGTAAGTTGCTCCCGGAATAGCCGCATCAGCAATTCAATATTCGCGGTGCCCCCGTAGTTAAGCCGCGTAATAAAGGCCAGCTTGCGGTGCGGACCGGGCTCATCGAGCGGCACGGCTCTAATCTCGGGGTTGTCGGCCACCAGCTGGTCAACCGCCATCTCGGGAACCAGCGTCGCGCCCATGCGTCCAGCCACCATTTGCACCAACGTAGGCAAGCTGGTGCCCGCCACTGCATTTTGCATTTCGGTTGATTGCAGCTTACAGGCCGCCAGCGCATGATCCTTTAAACAATGACCGTCTTTAAGCAATAACAAAGGCGCATCTTTTAATTGATTGGTGCTGATCTTTTTGAGTTTTGAATAGCCGCCGGACTCATTAACCACCACCAGAAAATCCTCCTCCCAAAAGGTAAACGCATGTAAGCCTTCAGTGTCGTAGGGTAGCGCCAAAATGGCCGTATCGATTTCGCCACTCCTTACCTTTTCAACCAACACATGGGACTGCTCTTCAATCAACGTCAACTCAAAATCGGGGTATTGGCGGCGCACCTCTGGCAATACTTTTGGCAACAAGTACGGACCAATTGTAGGAATCACACCAAGTGCCATGGGGTGGCTGAGTGGTGCATTCTGACTGTGCGACAGCTGATATAACTCTTGCACTTCAAGATTAATGGCCTGAGCTTTGCGTAGAATAATTTCACCAAGCGGCGTCACCAGTACCCGTTTATTATCACGCTCAAATATCTGCACACCCAGTTGTGTTTCCAGTTCAGCAATTGCCGTGCTCAACGCCGACTGGGATACCGCACATTCATCCGCTGCCTTTTTAAAATGTAGCGTTTTCTGCACGGCCACGGCATAACTCAATTGTTTTAGTGTAATCATCCGTTTCTCACCTCAAAGCCCCGCCAAAATGTTCTACAAAACAGATCAGAACCATCTGTTTTATTCAATTTAAAAGAACGATAACCCACCCTATTATTTCTATCAACACAAACAAACAGCGTTCCATTCAATCATTAATCAGGAGAAACAACATGGCTAAAATCAACCAATCAATTCCCGAGTTTAAAGCCGAAGCTTTTCACAATGGTGAGTTCAAAACCATCACCAGCGACGATGTAAAAGGCAAATGGTCAATCTTCCTGTTCTACCCAGCAGACTTTACCTTCGTTTGCCCGACCGAACTGGAAGATATGGCCAAACACTACGAAGAGCTGCAAGGCCTTGGCGTTGAAGTGTACTCAGTTTCCACTGATACCCACTTCACTCACAAAGCCTGGCACGATACCAGCGAAGCCATCGGCAAAATTAACTACCCGATGATCGGTGATCCCACTGGTACCATCACGCGCGGATTTGATGTGATGATCGAAGAGGAAGCACTGGCACTGCGCGGCACCTTCCTGGCTGATCCTGACGGCATTATTAAGGTCGCAGAAATCCATGACCTGGGTATCGGTCGCTCAGCCAAAGACATGGTTCGCAAAGTGAAAGCCGCTCAATATGTGGCAACCCACGACGGCGAAGTCTGCCCCGCGGCATGGGAGCAGGGACAGGAAACGCTGACTCCTAGCTTGGATCTGGTAGGCAAAATCTAACCACTGTAACCCAGCCCTGCATACTCGTGCGGGGCTGAACCTAACAGACAATCAGCACCACCTAATGGAGATAGACAGATGTTATCTGCAGAAATTTTAGACGCCGTTAAAACCTACACCGCTCATATGAAAAACGATGTGACCTTGGTACTACAGGCTGGAGAACATGAAAAACGCGCGGAGCTGGTGACGTTTCTATCTGATTTTGTCTCCGCCTCGGAACACCTGCATTTCGATATAAGAGACACCGAAGGCCAGTTAAGAAGCCCGCTCAGCTTTATGCTTGAAGTTGACGGTCTTGCAAATGGCATCCAGTTTTCCGGCATTCCCGGCGGCCACGAATTCAACTCTCTGGTGCTGGCGGTGTTGCACAGCTCAGGCACCGCCCTCAAGCTTGACGATGGCATTCAACAGTTTATTCGTCGTATCGACGAACCACTGAAATTCGAGATTTTTGTCAGCCTAAGCTGTCACAACTGCCCAGACGTTGTGCAGGCACTCAATCAATTCGCCACGCTGAATCCAAACATTAGCAGCGAGATGATTGATGGCGGCCTTTATCCAGAGCTTATCGAAGGTCGTAATATTCAAGGCGTACCAAGCGTTTTTCTCAACGGTGAGGTATTTGCCAACGGCAAAGTTGATACGGCTCAATTACTGGACAAACTCAGTGCCTTAAATCCCCAACTGGTCGACGCAGAAAGCAGCAACCACAACCCACTTCCCACTCAGGACGTGACGGTCATTGGTGGCGGCCCTGCCGGTGTCGCTGCCGCTATTTATGCGGCCCGCAAGGGTATCAAGGTAACATTGATTGCTGATCGCATGGGCGGCCAGGTAAAGGATACTCAGGGTATCGAGAACCTGATTTCGGTGCCTAAAACGACGGGGACAGAACTGACAGGCGCGCTACAGACCCACATGAATGATTATGATATTACCCTCAAGGAGCATATCCGGGTCGACACTATTGAAAATGGCACCATTAAAACCCTGACACTATCATCCGGCGAAAAGATCGCAACCCGTGCATTAATTATCGCCACCGGCGCTAAGTGGCGAGAGCTGGGCGTAACCGGTGAGAAGGAAAATATTGGTAACGGCGTGGCCTATTGCCCGCATTGCGACGGCCCATTCTTCAAGAACAAAGATGTTGCCGTGATTGGTGGCGGCAACTCCGGTATTGAAGCGGCGCTGGATTTAGCTGGCATTGTCAAATCAGTCACTGTGTTAGAGTTTGCACCGGCGCTACGAGCGGACCAAATTCTGGTCGACCAAGCCACCGCCAGAGAAAACATCAACATTATCAGCAATGCGGCAACACAGCGCATTATCGCTGACAATGGCAAGGTTTGCGCTCTGGAATATGAAGACCGTAACAGTCACGCTCTTCATAGCGTCGAACTATCCGGTGTATTTGTACAAATTGGTTTAATTCCCAACAGTGACTTTTTGCAGGGTATGCTGGAAACCAGCCCGTATGGTGAAGTCATCATCAATGAGCGTAACGAAACCAGTGCGCCGGGGATTTTTGCCTGCGGCGATGTTACCACCGTGCCCTACAAACAAATCGTCATTGCCATGGGGGAAGGCTCAAAGGCTGCACTGAGTGCCTTTGATTATTTGCTTAAGCAAGGCTAATTCAGTCGCCCGATTGACAGCAGAGCTAAACAAAATGCTTAGCGCAGTGATGAATTCTGGCAATAGCCTGAATTTATCACTGCCAACTCACCATTGATTTTTTCTCATTTCAATAACGTTATTGGTGATAAAAGGTGCTAGTTTAATAGTTAACGTAGAACAGAAAAAAAGAGCCTCTATGACCAAAGTACCGCACGCTACTATTCGCCCCCAAATTACGTTAAACCTTTTATCCCAGAGTGAAATTGCGGGTTTAAGCTCACCCGATAAAGAGGTATTCCAACTCTATCGCGACTGCGCACTGGCTATTCTTAACACCGACACCGAACAGGATGACGCCGCCAAAATATTGGCCGATCACTCCGACTTTGATATCGATATTGTTCCTCAATCGCGAGGGGTCAAGCTGGAGATTCACAACGCGCCGGAAGCCGCGTTTGTTGATGGCGAAATGGTCACCGGTATTCGCAAACACCTGTTTTCAGCCCTGCGCGACATCATATTCACCGAGTTTAAAGCCACTGGCGAACATCGCTTTAACCTTGAAACCTCTGCAGGCATCACCGACGCCGTGTTCCGCATTTTACGCAATGCTGGCGTCGTCAAACCTGACACGCATCCCAATCTGGCTGTCTGCTGGGGTGGTCACTCCATTCCTCGCGAAGAGTATGACTATTCGAAGGAAGTTGGTTACCAACTGGGGTTACGAGGTATCGACATCATCACCGGCTGCGGCATTGGCGCTATGAAAGGTCCGATGAAGGGCGCCGCCGTTGGTCATGCGAAACAACATATTAGGGATGGTCGTTATATTGGCATCAGCGAACCCGGCATTATCGCCTCCGAGTCGCCTAACGCAATCGTCAACGAATTGATCATCATGCCGGATATTGAAAAACGGCTGGAGGCCTTTGTTCGATTAGCACACTGCATCATCGTCTTTCCCGGCGGGGTTGGCACCGTTGAAGAGGTGTTATACCTGCTCAGTATTCTTAGCCACCCGAGCAACCACCAGTCGTTGCCACTATTATTTACCGGTCCGTCCTCTCGCGCCCAGTACTTTGAAGAACTTGATCACTTCCTACGTACCACCTTAGGCGATGAAGTGGCTCACTTTTATCAAATTATTACCGGGGATTCAGCGGAAGTGGCTCGCCAAGTTAAAGCCAACATTGACCAAGTACATGCCCAGCGTCGCAAGAAACAGGAAGCTTACTATTACAACTGGTCACTGAAGATTGCCGAAGACTTACAGTTACCTTTCATCCCAACTCACCAGAACATGGCAGATTTAAAGCTGGATTACGGATTACCGATTCACCAGCGCGCCTCACAGTTGCGCGCCGCCTTTTCAGGCCTCGTAGCGGGCAACGTCAAAGCCTTCGGTATTGAACAAATTGCCCAACACGGCCCGTATAAAATTAACGGTGACGAAAAAATTCTGGCTGAAATTGATAAACTGCTTCGTAGTTTTATTCGCCAAAAACGGATGAAAATTGGAATGAGTGAAGAAAGCTACACACCCTGTTATAAACTGAGCAACGGTTAAAACTATAACCAGCAAGCCACTATCCGTTAACCTATCACCCGCTCTTACACAATCAGCCGTTTATCTGGCTAACAGATAGCGGCTGGCCTTTTGAGTAGAGGCTTTCCATACAGCGTGATTGCCAACTCTGCCAATACAACAGCCCTGTCACTATTTTTTACACCCGAACTCCCTTCCGCCCCGAAAAATCGCTAACCCTTTGATTTAAAAAGGCTGGCCTGAATTTTGCTTATTCCAAAGCCAAACAAGACATTTTATATTCCACACACCCAACAAAGGTAAGGACCATCACAATGCAAAAGAAAATAAAGCACGCTGTCCGTGGCGCACTGCTCTTAACCCTGACAGGGCTGGCTTCTGCTTCTCACGCTGTCACGATCAACTGGGCTGATTGGGAAAGCAGTAACTCAAACAATGGTTTCACTGCAAACGGCACGATTACAACCACAACCGCTACCGTCAATGTGACCTACAACAACCCGCAGGGCATATCATTTATCCAAACCAATGGCGGCACGGATTACTGGCAAAACAACAGGTCTGGCCGAAACCCGGCCACTTCGCCATACACCAGCGCTCAGGTCAACAACATTCCAACGGGAACAGACATTATCGCGCTCAACAGAGCTGGGCTCCAAACATTGAGCTTCTCGGAAACCATTGCCAACCCAATATTTTCCTATGTCAGCCTGAATGGTAACGGTTACGCATTTGACCAGGATTTTGACATCCTCAGCTTTGGCAACATCGCCGATGGCAATGACTGCGGCTATTGGGGCTGCGGAACCTCCTTTAAACAGATCGTAGATATCGGTGGTGGCGTGTTGGAATACCGGTTACTTGGAACTGGCGAGCCACACGGAACACTTCGCTTCACCGGCGCTTTCGACACGGTCAGCTGGCGCAGCCTTAGTAATGAAAACTGGAACGGTTTTACAGTTGGCATAGAAGGCACAGCCGCTGAAGTATTCCCGCCCAGTGAATCAGTGCCAGCACCCGCCACTTTTTTACTGCTGGGCTCTGGCCTTGTTATGCTGAGATTACTGAAGCGAAAAACGCTGTAGGCCTAAAATCAGTAAAGTGGGAGCGCGGCTCCCTCTTTACTGAACCCTCTGCGGATGCTCTTTAGCAACCACCTCTAACAACGACTGGTTAGGCTTTTTTGCCCATCAAGGCTCGCACCAACAAAACGGTGGCTCCATCGTTTATAAATCATCAATGACGGCCATCTCCATACGACTAATCGCCATCAAGCAACGATGACACAGGCAGTCATCCCAGTGCTCAGCAATCAACGCCTTCTGCTGCTCAGATAACTGCACATCACTGCAGTGACAGATCAAAATTGAGCCCACCTTGCACTCAAAGGCGGCGCCGCATCGTGGGCAGTTTCTTTCTTCATGTTGACACATAAATATTGACCATACTGCCAGCCTCAGTCTGAATGAAGGCTGGCATAACTAGAGAGCACAGATTACCACTGTAGCGAGGCACCAGTTTGATACTCCGTAACACGGGTTTCAAAAAAATTCTTTTCCTTTCTCATGCTAGCCTGCTCATCAAGCCAGGGTAAGGCATTTTTTGCACCAGGGAAGGGCTCTTCCAGGTTAAGTTGTTTGGCACGCTTATTAGCAACAAACCGAAATTGTTCCAGGTGTTCTTCTGCACTATAACCGAGGATGGGCTCTTCCAGCAGATAATTCGCATAACCACTTTCAGCGGCTTCAGCTTCGTCCCACATCCGGCGGATGGCTTTTGGATCAAGCGTGATATTTTCTTCTATCAATATTTGCTTTACTACTCGAAGACCAAACCCGCAGTGCATAATTTCATCGCGCATGATGTATTGCAGCTGCTCAGCGGTCCCCTTCATCAAGCCGCGGCGTTGCAGGGCAAAAATGGGGCTAAAACCGTTATAAAACCAGCAACCTTCAAATACAGCAGCAAAAAAGGTGTAAGACAAAACAAACCGCTCCAGATCATCACGGTTACGTAAATCTATTTCTGTACTCAAGACAGAGTCCAAATATTTATTTGCCAGCTTGATTTTGCGGTGAATCGCCGGCACGACACGGTAACGGTTATAAATTTCACCCTGATCAAGCCCCAAGGTTTCAATACAGTGCTGGTATGTCCAGGTATGCATCGCTTCTTCATAA
>LUKI01000012.1 GCA_001593685.1 Gammaproteobacteria bacterium F7 | reverse complement strand
CGACAGCCCAGGCCTGCTGTGCGGCTTCAATATCCTTGTCACGATCCTGAGTTTCCCAGGTAAACCCGTGACCCATGATATGCCAATCAATTTGCGGATGGTCTTTAAATAATTTGTATTCGCCGGTTTCCAAACGCCCTTTGATAAACTGAATCACCGCGCATTTCTTACCGTGACCGACGGCGCGTGCCATGGTGCCAAAAGCCGAGCTGCTTTTACCTTTGCCCGGGCCTTTCAGCAGAATCAGCACACCACGCTCTTCGGTAGATTTAGCGATCTTCGCATCGATCACCGCCTTGCGGGAGGCTGCGCGTTTTTTGTGGGCTTCGTTTTTGTCTGTCATCAGTAGGCTACCGCTAATGAAAAATAATCTGCCGCCAGCTCTCGTGCTAACGCCTGTCCACGCCCACGTTTTACCGGCGAAGACTCGATATCAATCAGCAGGCATTCGCCCGGCAGGCGCAAATCCCTCACCTGCTGTGAACTGCGACCATCGGTAATCAAATAGGTACGCATCGCCACATCCGGATGCTGTCTCGCTATTTGCCGCAGATAAACACCGGCCTGCTGCAGTCCTTCACGCAACGGCGTGCCACCCCCAGCTGGAATGGTATCGAGTAATTGGCGTAACGCTTTAGGGGCTCGACGGCGTGGCAAAAAACTCTCTACCTGCTGATTCCCAAATCCCCACACCGTCAACTGCTCGCGGGAGCGATAGGCTTGCTCGGCAATGTCCATAATCGCTGCCTTGGCATTGGCAAACAGGCTATTTTTCAGGGTCGAGGCCGAGGTATCCAATAACACAAAATGCAGTACCGGCTGACCGCTGCGTGCTTTGCGCATTTTCAGCTTGTTTGGCGGCCATTGCCCGGCACTACTCACCAAGCTGGTAAACCAATTGGGTCGGCGTGACTCTTTTTGTGACAACTTGCCGAGACCCTTTGCCGGGCCTTTCGATGCGCTTGAGCTTACATCGCCCTGTGCTTGTTTTTTAACCACATGTGGAGATACCGCCCCAACGGGTACACCGGCATTAAGCGCTGCAGCCGTTCTCAACTTCTGCGGCGCCATCTGACCCCATTCACCCTGCCCAGATTGTTGCTTAGAGGAGTTATCTTGATCCTGTTCATTACGAGGCTGTTGCTGCGGGGGCCTTCTTTTTGAGGGAGGTGGCTCATTTTTAGGAGACGGAGAAGAGGGCGGTGTTTTACGGCGATGCGCCAACACCAGTTCTTCAACCGCAGACAAATCGTCTTCGATCACCTCATGACGTCCACTCCAAGCCGCATGTGCCAACGCAGCGCGATACCAAACGATATCACCTCGTAACCCGTCCACACCGGCTGCATGGCAACGCTCAGCAATAGCAACACGCAACTCATCAGAGCAGCGCACCTGTGGCAGCAGGTTGCGAGCCGTTTCCAGCGCTGTCAGCAACTGCTGTTGCTCAGTCTTAAACTGTTCGAGATAGCCTTGCGGATCCGCATCAAAAGCTTCGCGGCGGCGTACAATTTCAACACGATCATCCAGGCTGTATTGATTATCCAGATGAACAGCCAGCCCAAAACGATCCTGCAACTGGGGTCGCAGCTCACCCTCATCGGGGTTCATCGTGCCCACTAACAGGAAATTAGCCGCATGGGAGTGGCTGATACCGTCACGTTCTACACAGTTCACGCCACTTGTCGCCACATCCAGCAACAAATCGACCAAGTAATCGTTCAGCAGGTTTACTTCATCGACGTAAAGAATGCCGCCATCGGCTTTTGCCAACAGACCGGGATGAAATGCGACATTTTTATCCTGCAACACCTGTTGAAGGTCGAGCGTACCCACCAGCATATCTTCGGTAGCACCTAACGGCAGAGTCACGAAAGTGTGACTGCCATTAGGTAACAGGTCAGCCATGCCACGTGCCAGCGTCGACTTAGCACAACCGCGCGGCCCACTGATCAATACCCCGCCAAGAGCCGGGTTAATGGCCGCAAGAATTAACGCGAGCTTAAAGGGTTCCTGCCCGGTTACCGCAACGAAGGGAAAACAGGGAACAGAAAGTGCGCCGCTATTAGGCGTGAGCTGCTGCATTGTTTGAGGCCCCCTTCAGGACCCAACGATTCACACACCAGGCGCATGCCAGACCCAACGCTAACCAGAACACCAGGTTGGCAATGCCGCTGGCCATGATGAAGGTTGAATGAAGTTCGTGCAGAGCCGCGACGCGCTCGGCTTCGCCGGTAAATTCAGGGCCGCTGACGTGTGGTGCACCCACCAGGTAAGGAAACGCAAACAAAACAATAGAAAACGCCTTCCACTTAAGTGGCGCAAACCCAAGTATCGCTAAACCAGTCAGGAATAAACCAACGGTCAACATCCACCACCCCTGACGGTTTTCCAAAACAGCCGCTTCTATACCGGGAATTTCGGGAGGAAGACCAATGCCCGGCGCAGCAAAAAAGGCGATAAAACCCGCTAAGCCCCACAGGGCACCGCGCATAACCGATACCTGCGTCCAGCCCTGTAGCTGCGTCTGACACATAACCGCCAACATCATGGCCGCAAAGCCAATCGTAACCAACACATTTGACAGGCCCGTGAAGAAAAGGCGCTCGCCGCCGTCTGCCGGCGCCCAGGCTTCATGATCATGGTGATGACCATCAGCATGTTCATGCGTAACAACTGACGCTTCCTCAACCACTTCATAGGTCTCAGAAGCAAAAATAATGGGATCGACTAGCAATGATTGCAGGCCTGTCTGAAGGACACCCACAGATACCCCTACCAAAAGGGCACAAAGAATTATTCCACGAAAAAGCATATTGGACTCGCTACAGCTAAATTTTTAAACGCCAAAAACCAGTCAAACCCGGCTGACAAAAAGGCTTAGTGGCAGGGAAATGCCATGCTGTGGCGCACATCATGAGCCGCGTTGTGGGCCGCATCCATCGGAGCGAAACCTACAGCAAAGATCATCAAAGCACCGAATGCCAGCGCTGTCAGTGTGCTCATCCAGCCGTTAGTGGCAAGTGATTTTGCTGAAGAGTTAGAAATTGAAGCTTGGTTTGAAGACATATTTTTTATCACCTTGCACCCACCGTGCGATAAGAGGTTTTAGTGGCAGATCAGGCCGGTCTTCGGGCTCAAAGAGGGTTGCGCCAATCCGACCCAACCGAAAAATTTACGCCTTCCCAGATCACTTAAATCTAGTGGCTAGGGCCTGCTCACACTAATTGAAACACCACTGTTATAGCTAAAAATTCATCAGGCAAGGCATGAGGAGCGAAGTTTGGTCACTCCAAATAAGTGACGAATAACACAGCCTGGTGGGTTTTTAGCTATAACCCGAAGGGCTGAAGTCATTTTCCCCTTCCACCGCGTTATTACTCGCTTATGTAGATGACTACATGGTGCTCATAATGCCTTATTGAAGGGAAAAATGACCTTCAGCAGTGATATTTCAATTAGTGTGAACAGACCCTTTGCAAACGACTCTTTATTACCGATGCGGGGGCAGCGATGGGATTGATGATCAACGATCACGCTATCCATACTTCCCGATTATCCTGACTTCGCGATGGAAGCGCTGGCACCTGTTCCAGTTCAGGAATGGTAAGTCTTTGACCCTTTTAATACAAGCCGTTAACTATTTTGAATCCGCTGATTCCACGCGTTCAAGGCGATATAAATTAGTTGCCACTTTGTCGGTAGAGCGGTGAACCACTATCTGAGCTCCGTGGGCTTTTAGATCCTGGTTAAGCGTACTTTGGTAGAGTTGGCGCTGGAACTCAGCGAAACCAACACTCTCTTGATAAAATTGAGTCAGAAACAGATAAAGCGCCGAAATCGAAAAAACCAAACACTCTTTTTCTACACGAACATCACCCGAAAAGCTTTCTATCTCCGAAACCACCTTTGGCTCACTTGCTAAAACATCCAAGAAAAATTTCTCAGCACACAGACACATCAAGTTAATTACCATACAGTTTAAAAACGCTAACTCATCCTAAAACTATTTTTATCGGCAAACTAGCAAATACCTCTGCCTCCACCTTTAATCACAAACCATGGAATACATCATGGTATCGGGTTTACTGTTTTACCCTCTCTTATTCTCCCCTATAATTCGCGTCCACAGGAGAATAGACCCATGCTTGATTTAGCTTCACTACCCGATAATGCGGGCGTCATCATTTGCGGCCATGGCAGCCGCGCCAAGATTGCCGAAGAGGAATTTGCTTCACTGGCAGCCGGCCTGCGTGCTCGCTACCCCGGTATTAAAGCGGAGTACGGCTTTCTGGAATATTCGGCGCCAAATATTCACATGGCCTTGGATAAGCTGCTTGAGCAGGGTGTTGAGCACATTTACGCGGTGCCAGGCATGCTGTTTGCCGCAACGCACGCGCAGAATGATATTCCCTCCGTACTGACCACCTATCAGGAGAAGCACCCGCACCTGACCATCGAGTACGGGAAAGAGCTCGGCCTGCACAACGAGATGATTCTGGCGTTTCAGCAGCGTATTCTGGAGGCCGTTGGCTTAACTGAAATTCCGGGAGTCGGCGCGCTGTACGACACCATGCTGGTGGTTGTTGGCCGTGGCACCTCGGTGGTTGAAGCCAATGCCGAAGCCGCCAAACTGACTCGAATTGTTGCTGAAAACCTGGGGTTTGGTTGGGCAGAAACCGTTTACTCCGGCGTAACCTTCCCTTCTGTGGGACGCGGTTTGGAAATGGCTGCCAAGCTGGGTTTCAAGAAAATTGTGGTGGCGCCCTACTTCCTGTTTGGTGGCCGTTTGATCGACCGTATTTATGCCTATGTGGATAAAATTGCCAGCGAGCAACCCGAGATTGACTACTTCAAGGCGGATTACCTGCGAGATCAGTCACACGTGATCGACACCTTTGCGTTGCGTATTAATGAAACCATTCGTAGCGAAGAAAAGGGCGGTGGCTTAATGGCTGACTTTAAAGCCCGCCTGGCGCGCGGCGAGGTGGATGTGCATCACCACCACGCTGAATATCAAGAGAATAGTGATCCGCAGGATGATGAGGCGCACTCTCATGGTCACTCTCACGTCCATGACCACTCCCATGATCACAGCCACTCGCACGACCACGGACATGCTCATTACCATAGTCATAGTCATAGTCACAGCCACTCGCACGGCCATGGACACGGGCACCACCATGCCCCCTATAAGCATATCGCGCATCCCCACGGACCTCGCACCATGATTGATGAGAATGTGTGCTGCTGCTTTATGGGCCAATTCCCGCAGGAAGTGATTGATGAGGAGCGGGCTTTGCGAGCGGAAAGAAGCGAAACAGCGGGAACAGGAACGCCTACCTGCAAGAAATAAACGGGGTTTAATAACTCGATACCGGGCCTGGGCCCGGTATGACTTGGCCACCGGATTACCCGATTAAGGGCACACACCACTGCGCAGAACAGGTTGCGCTTAACTGAACGCCAGTATTTTAGTCTTTAACTCGGCAAAGCTATCTGCTGTGGGAAATTGCGGGTAAGTCGCTTTCACCGCGTCAGGACTGTTGAAAAGAATACCGTTATCCGCCTGTTCCAGCATGCTGATATCGTTATGGGAATCACCAACGGCAATCACCGAGTAATCCAGCTGTTGTAACGCAATAACCGACTGACGTTTTGGGTCTATCTGACGAAGCTTGTAATCCACAACCGTACCCTTCTCATCACAGACCAAATGATGCGCCAGCAGCGTTGGCCAACCCAGCTTTTCCATCAAAGGCAGACTGAATTCATAGAAGGTGTCGGAGATGATGACGATCTGATATTGCGGCCTGAGCCAATCGAGAAACGCCACCGCGCCAGCAAGCGGCTCCATCTGGGCAATCACAGCCTGAATTTCGGCCAAACCCAAGCCATGCTGCTGCAACAATTTAAGTCGCTGGCGCATCAGCACATCATAGTTTGGCACTTCGCGGGTAGTATCGCTGAGTGCTTCAATGCCGGTACGCGCGGCAAACTCGACCCAGATTTCCGGGACCAGCACGCTTTCCAGATCTAAACAGACTATTTGCACAACTTTCCCGCCCGGCAGCTTTAACAGGCCGCAAAGTTACCGTTATCTATCGATGGGCGCAACCTGATAGGCCTCAGGCTCAAATTTAGCTTTCACCTCACTGATATCGGCAATATTAATGGGCAACGTCGCTGTACCCCCACCCATGGGCACATCAATATAAATACGGTTTGTTGTTACCCGCTTGAGCGCCCCCTCAAGACGGCGATTATCAATGGTTTTGATACGCAGGTCTTTGTGCATAAACTCGTTCAACTGCGAGGTGAGAATCTCAACATAGCTGTTCCGAGGTGCTTCTTGCTGAGTTGTCACGCTGCGGCTCTGCTCTTCTGCAACAGGTTCAGGTGTTGGCTCCAGCGAGGCCATGGCCTGCTTGAGCTTCGATTCCTCCCAATCAAACCGAATATCGCGAATCACCCTGTCACCCATGTGAATTTCAAGGCCCAGTAGCGCTGGCAAATCACTTGGCTTGAACATTTCCAAGTTAGCCAGTTGCTGCATACTAGCGGGGTACATTTGCAGCTTTAACGGACCTTCCGCCTGCAGATAATAGCGATACACCTCATAGAGGTTTTCACTGAAACTAATACCCTGCTCAGATAACGCTGCGCGAAGCATCGCCATGTGCAAGGTGATAAAATCATCACCGCTCACACCCTGCCCAGCAGCACAGTGCTCTATCAATCGCGCGTTATAACCTTCATCTTGCAGGCTCACCGCAATACGCTTTAACTCTGGCTCACTCAGCATCGCCGCAGCAGACAGGGTGGCAATATCACCAAGATTAACAACCATGTCACTATGGCTCATGTCGTGCCAACGAAACTGGCTGTTTAAAGTGAAATTTTTAGATGCACGGTCCCATTCATAGCCCATGGCAATGGTCGCATCTAACTCGCTATAACCCAGTTTTTGCAGTGCACTCAACGGATCGACCGTTATTAGGTCATCGCAGCCTAATAAACTGTAATCTTTAAAAGACTGCTGACCCTGCGACTCCAGCATAATCATATAAGGGCGTAATGTTTGCAGGTCCATACGAAGGTGGCGAAGCGTAAGCTTCATGTTTTCTGGCAATACCTGCTTTTTCAGGTCTTCACCAATAAACATCAGGGTTTGCAGGTTGGGGAATTTTAGAGCGACTTCATCGACACCGACTTCCAAACCGTTGCCGTAGCCTTTGATTTTAACCCCCGTTACCGACACAGCGCCGTCCAGATCGCTGCTCACACCCTCATAGCTGATATTTGCAAAGGGGCTGAGCATCGCAATCGCATCATCCAGCTGCTCGGTCACTTTGTAATAAATAAAACCTTTGATGCCACCAATCACAGCGGCCACAAACACCACTAACAAGAATAATTTTTTCATTTTTATCTCAACAGACTAACGCTTTTGTTGAGACTAAGTGTAGTCGATAAGGGGAAATAAACGAGCCACTGATCAGCGGCTCTGGAAGAGGCTATTTTTTGCTGGGATCAACGAAATTTAAAACTTGCTCAGCCACTTGAGGCTTGGCTGGTTTTTCATTCACACGCGTAGGGATTTCATTAGCCAATCCGGCAACGGGCATTTCATCCTCGTAGCCGCACTCAACACACTCGCGATAATTAATCCCGTCCTTTTCGTACATGACGATTTTGTCCATTTCTGAACAGCGCGGACAAACTGCGCCAGCGATAAAACGTTTTTTCATCGTAGTAACCGCCTTATTTATTCAAAAAGTCCAGGTACTCACGAACACCCTCTTCAACTGTTTTGAAGGACTCGCTGTAACCCGCATCACGCAGGGCTGAAATATCCGCCTGTGTGTAGCTTTGATAACGTCCCTTAAGGTGCTGCGGGAAGGCAATAAATTTAATCTCACCTTTACCGTGCCAATCCACAACCGCTTTAGCCACATCCAGGAATGGCTGCGCACGCCCTGTGCCCAAATTAAAAATGCCTGATACCTGCGGGTTTTCCAGCAACCACAACTGCGTTTTTACGGTATCACCCACGTAAATAAAGTCGCGTAGCTGGCCGCCATTTTCGTAACCGTCACAACCTTCAAACAGTTTTACTTCACCATTTTCTTTGATTTGGTTATTGAGGTGGAATGCCACGCTGGCCATTGAGCCTTTGTGGTCTTCACGTGGACCATAGACATTGAAAAAACGCAAACCAACCACCTGGCTGTGAATTTCGTCTTGATGCTGTCGCACGTATTGATCAAACAGGAACTTGGAGTAGCCATAGACATTCAACGGCTGCTCGTTTTCACGCTTTTCAGCAAACTCGGTATTACCGCCATAAACGGCTGCACTGGAGGCGTAAATCATCGGAATTTGCTTGGCAATGCAGTAATGGAAAACCTTTTTGCTGTACTCGTAATTATTTTCCATCATGAACTGGCCATCCCACTCAGTGGTGGCCGAACAGGCACCCAAATGCACAATCGCTTCAATGTCAGGCAGCATGTCACACTCAAGGCGCTCAAGGAACGTATGCTTGTCTAAGTAATCAGCAATTTCACAATCGGCAATATTTACAAATTTGGTGCCATCGGTGAGGTCATCAACCACCATCACGTCTGTGCGGCCTTGCTCATTCAGGCCCTTCACCAAATTACTGCCAATAAAACCTGCACCACCGGTTACAACAATCATCGAACTTTCCTCAAACATATTTATTGCGGCGAATTCTAGCACACAAACATTTCTACATCAGGCTATTAGAAACCTTAGCCGGGCAGGCGGAGCAAGGCAAAATCAGGCGAAAAAGCGCCACTTATTATCTATAAGTGAGCACCTTGAAGCTTATTTTAACGCTGCCCCGCCCACGCAGGTAATCTCCTACTCTGTGCGGCTAGTCACTTCCAGCAGGTGATAACCAAACTGCGTTTTAACCGGGCCCTGAACGGTATTCAGCGGCGCACTGAAAACCACTTCATCAAACTCACGTACCATCTGGCCTGGACCAAACTCACCTAAATCACCACCACGACCGCCGGACGGGCAGCTTGAGTGCTGCTTGGCCATTTCACCAAAATCTGCACCGTTTTCGATGTCTGTTTTAATTTGCTGACATTGCTCTTCAGTGGAAACCAGTAGGTGTCTTGCACTTGCTTTGCTCATAGGATATTTCCTGTATTTATCGTTTAAATTTAATATGGATGGAAAACCATCAAGCCAAACCGCTGTGTCTTAACAACGGCTCAACGCTGGGCTCACGACCTCTGAAGGCAATAAACAGCTCCATTGGTTCCTGTGACCCTCCCTTTTGCAGGATATTTTCTAAAAATTCGCGGCCAGTAGCCGCATCAAAAATACCTTCTTCCTCAAACTTGGAAAACGCATCGGCAGACAATACCTCTGCCCACTTATAACTGTAATAACCCGCTGCGTAGCCGCCGGCAAAGATGTGGCTAAAACCATGCTGAAAACGGTTGTAGGATACCACAGGCACAACCGCTACCTGTTGGCGCACTTCATCCAGCACTGATTGCACAAAGCCCTCAACGCCTGATTGATATTCCAGGTGGATACGAAAATCAAACAGTGAAAACTCCAACTGTCGCACCATTTGCATCGCGGCCTGAAAATTACGCGCCGCCAACAATTTATCAAGCATATCCTCAGGCAGCGGCTCCCCCGTTTCAAAATGGCTGGAAATCAAGGCAATGCCTTCCGGCTGCCAGCACCAGTTTTCCATAAACTGACTGGGTAATTCGACGGCATCCCAGGGCACGCCGTTGATACCTGATACTGCGCCCACATTAATTTCCGTCAGCATATGATGCAGACCATGACCAAACTCATGGAACAGAGTCGTCACTTCATCATGCGTCAGTAGCGCAGGTTTATCGCCCACCGGACCATTGAAGTTACAGGTCAAGTACGCCACCGGCAGTTGAATGCCATTTTCCGCAACACGCCGAACTCGGCACTCATCCATCCAGGCACCGCCGCGTTTATCGGCACGAGCATAAAGATCCAGGTAAAAGCGACCAATGGCTTTACCGTTCTGGGAAATTTCATAAAAACGTACGTCTTTGTGCCAACTATCAAACTGCTCAAGCGCGTTAATATCGATGCCATACAGGCGATTCACCACATCAAACATGCCAGCAATCACCTTATCGACCGGGAACCAGGGTCGTAATTCTTCCTGTGAAATGGCGTAGCGATGCTGGCGAAGTTTTTCACCGTAAAACCCCACGTCCCAGGGGTTTAAGCTGTCTACATTGTCACTTTCTTTGGCGAACGCCTGTAGCTCCGCAAACTCTTGCTGCGCCTGGGGTCGAGCCTTATCAGCAAGATCCTGCAGAAACTGTATGACCTGCTCTGGTTTATCAGCCATTTTGGTCGCCAGCGAATACTCTGCATAATTTTCAAAACCCAGCAGCAGGGCCAGTTCGTGACGCAGAGCCAGAATTTCATCAATCAACCCACTGTTATCCCATTCGCCCGCGTTGGGCCCCTGGTCGGAAGCGCGGGTCACAAAAGCTTCGTATACCTCTTCACGCAGACTGGCATTTTCGCAGTAGGTTACCACCGGGAAGTAGGAGGGGAATTCCAACGTAATCAAATAACCCTCTTGGTCATTAGCTTTTGCCGCCTGCGCCATAGCCGCAAGAGAGGACTCTGGCACGCCCGCTAAATCCTCAACACTTGCAATTAATTTGGTCCAGCCTTGAGTAGCATCCAGTACGTTTTCAGCAAATTTGCTGGTTAGTTCAGACAGACGTTTTTTAATCTCGCCATAGCGCTGTTTTTTGTCATCGGCCAGTGCAACACCCGCCAACCGAAAGTCCCGTAGGGCATTTTCGATGCTTTTTTGCTGCGCCTGACCCAAAGCCGCAAACTGGTCACTATCAGCAATCGTCTGATAAGCCTGATATAGTTCAGGACTCTGCCCCATTTCTGTACTGTATTCACTCAGCAACGGCAAACAGGCATTGTAGGCCTCCCGCAACGCATCACTATTCACCACCGAGTTCATATGACTGACAGGTGACCAAGCCTGGCTTAAGCGGTCATCCAGCGCCTCGATAGGGGCGATGAATTGCTCCCAATCCGGCGTCTCAACATCCGCTAGTAATTGTTGGATTTGTTGTCTGTTTTCAACCAAAAGCTGCTCAATAGCCGGCTGTACATGTTCAGGTTTAATGGCTGAAAAAGCAGGCAGCTCAGCAGGCTGTAACAACGGGTTAGACATAGGGTGATTTTCCGTTTAGACCAAAGTATGAATTAGGCGACCGCAAAAACCGTGGTTTCCACAGGTGTCCTTGCGCTACACTCTAGATATTACGTTAAAACTCATTAATTCAAGGCCGGAGAATCTTAAATCTCATGACAGTACGCACATTTCAAGGCATTACCCCACAAGTTGGCAACAGCGCTTATATTGACCCTCACGCGCTGGTAATTGGCGACGTCGAACTCGGCGATAATACCTCCGTCTGGCCAATGACGGTCATTCGTGGTGATGTTAACCAAGTGCGCATCGGAAGACGGACAAACATTCAGGACGGCTGTGTACTACACGTGACCCACGCTGGAGAAAGCAATCCGGGGCACGAACTGACAATTGGCGATGATGTGACCGTGGGTCATAAGGTTATTTTGCATGGCTGCACCGTTCAGGATCGAGTACTGATCGGCATGAACGCAACCATTATGGATGGCGCCGTGATTGAGTCAGATGTCGTCGTTGGTGCAGGCAGCCTTGTTTCACCGGGCAAGGTACTGGAAAGCGGTTACCTGTATTTAGGCAGCCCCGCCAAACGGGTTCGACCGTTGACTGATTTTGAGCGCGCCTTCTTTACTTACAGTGCTCAACATTACGCCACGCTCAAGGATCAGTATATTGTTGACCAAATGCACGACGGCTAACTAACCGCTGTATTCGCCCTGCAGGGTAACAACTATTCGGCGAGCGCCGCCATAATCGCGGTGCTCGCCCAAATAAACACCTTGCCAAGTGCCCAGATTAAAACGCCCCCGGGTAATAGGTAAAGTCACACTGCACCCCAGCAATGAGCTTTTAATATGTGCAGGCATATCATCCGAACCCTCCAGCGTATGCCGGTAATAGGGCATATTTTCCGGCACCATTTTATTGATATGGGCTTCGAAATCCTGCCGCACGGTAGGATCAGCATTTTCATTTATCGTTAACGATGCTGACGTATGCTGAATAAAAAGATGAGCCAAACCAACACTAAAATCGGCTAACTCCGGCAATTGCGCCTCGATTTCATCGGTTACTAAGTGAAAACCTCTGGGCTTTGGATCCAAGCTGATAGTTTTTTGCTGCCACATGATTATCCCAGCTGAGCTCGTAATGACTCTATCACTGCTGTCGTATTCGGCCTGACATGACGCCACATAAAAAAGGATTCCGCTGCCTGCTCCACCAGCATCCCTAAACCATCCATTGTTTTTTCTGCACCTTGATCGCGGGCCCAGGCATTAAATACAGTTTCTTCGGCACCATACATCATGTCGTAACACCAGGCATCAGCCGCCAAAATACTATCCGGCAACGGTGGTAAATCGCCCTGCAGGCTAGCAGCCGTACCATTGATAACAAGATCAAATTGCTGTCCAGCTAACTCGTCAAAGCCTAAAGCAGAGATCTCGCCTAAATCAGCAAATTCGTCGGCCAACGTTTGAGCCTTGCTGACCGTTCGGTTGGCAATCACCAGCGATTTAGGGTTTTCGGCCAGAATGATCGCCAGCACGCCTCGCACTGCACCACCCGCTCCCAGTACTAACACACGTTTTTTAGCGATGTTACCACCGTGGTTTTGTACAATATCCCGCACCAGGCCAACACCGTCGGTGTTATCGCCGTAGATTTTATCATCCTTACCAATCATCAGGGTATTAACCGAACCGGCCCGCTGAGCGCGCTTGCTGAGAATGTCAGCAAATTGCCAGGCATCCAGTTTAAAGGGCACCGTAACGTTTAAGCCTTTTCCACCCGCTGCAAAAAACGCCTGCGCCTGCTCTTTGAAAAGGTCCAGCTCAAACAATAAAGCCTCATAATTAAGATCTTGCTCAGTCTGCTCAGCAAAGGCCGCATGAATTGCTGGCGATTTACTGTGGCCAATGGGGTTGCCAACTACGGCATATTGATCAGTCATGATTTTTGCTGGAGCTCCTAGAGTATCCACTTTTTCGGTTGCAGGAATGTTTCATAAAGCTCAGCTTCCGGACTGCCTGGTTCTGGCTGCCAGTTATAGTCCCAATGCACAATCGGCGGCAACGACATCAAAATAGACTCAATACGCCCACCCGTCTGTAAACCAAAAAGGGTGCCCCGATCATAAACCAGATTGAACTCCACATAACGCCCGCGACGATAACATTGGAATTTGCGTTCGCGCTCACCATACTCGGTGTTTTTACGCTTGCTCACAATCGGGCAGTAGGCTTTGGTATAACTGTCAGCAACAGAGCGAACAAAGGCAAAACAGGTTTCGAAATCCCACAAATTCAAATCATCGAAAAACAACCCGCCAACACCTCGTGGTTCGTTGCGGTGCTTAATGAAGAAGTACTCATCACACCAGTTCGCGTATTGGCGGTAGAGGTCATCACCAAAAGGATCACAGGCATCCTTACACACCTGGTGCCAACTGCGCACATCCTCTTCAAAACCATAGTAAGGCGTCAAATCCAAACCACCACCAAACCACCAAACCGGGTCTTCGCCCTCTTTCTCAGCAACAAACAGACGGAAGTTGGCGTGGGATGTCGGTGCATAGGGGTTTTTAGGGTGAATCACCAACGACACACCCATCGCCTGAAAGCTGCGCCCAGCTAGCTCAGGGCGAACCGCCGTCGCCGAAGCGGGTAACGTTTTACCGTATACATGGGAGAAATTAACGCCGCCTTTTTCAATCACAGCTCCGTCGGCAATGACCCGGGTACGACCACCGCCACCCTCTTCACGTTGCCAGCTCTCTTCAATAAATCGAGCCTGGCCATCCTCGTCTTCGAGTGCACGACAAATATTATCCTGTAATTGCAGCAGGTAGTCCTTTACCGCTTGAATATCCGAATGATTCACAACGTCCCCCTGAAATCGAGATGACAAGCACCTCTTAACGGCGCTCGAATTAATCGGCACATGGTAGCAAAATTAGCGGCTTATTAGATATGAATGGCTGAAAAAGGGTTACCTAAGCTAAGGGACTTAACCCTCACCAAGCACATATTTTTTAATGTTGGCAAATAGATCAGCGGCCGATTCAATATCACCGGCTTTTAAACACTTCTCCAGCGCTGCCGCTTGATCTGTCAAATCAGGGTATCCAAAACTGCCAGCAGTTCCTTTAATTTGGTGTGCGTAACGTGCCAAAATGCTCCAGTCACAAGCCTGCTGTGCGTGGTCCATATTTTGTATTGTTTCAGGCAATCTCTGTAAAAAGATAGCAACCAGCGGTTGCATAACGGCATCGTCCCGTGGTCCATATTTTGTATTGTTTCAGGCAATCTCTGTAAAAAGATAGCAACCAGCGGTTGCATAACGGCATCGTCCAGTAGCGGGTTTTCTTCCTGCAAAATAGGCGCTTTTGCCATCAAACTAAATCCAGACTTTAGTGAATAAACTAGCGCAGGGATTTTCCTGTCACAAGGTCAATAATAGAGGATGGTGCGTCAGCACCGCCAAGCTCTCCCGGCACAATAAACGCCTGATCGTCGAAGTAGCTGTGTACCTCTTCTGCAGTCAAGGCAGGCAGATGTCCAGCTGGATTTGCGGAAGTAGATACCAATGGACCAGCAAAGGCCTGACACAAGTTTTGTACCAGTGGGTGAGTACTTACTCGCAATGCAATACTTGAATGCTGTCCTGTTAGCCAGTAAGGCACCGTATCAGGGACTGGAACAACCCAGGTTTGAAAGCCAGGCCAACTGGCCTCCAGTTGATGACGCTGCTCCAGGTTAATCGTTGATAAATAGGGCTCTAATTGTTTAATACTCGCCGCCACCAAAATCAGTCCCTTCTCCACTGGCCGCCGCTTTAAATTGAGTAGTTTTCTGACAGCTGCTTCATTCATTGGGTCACAGCCTAACCCCCATACAGCCTCGGTGGGGTAAGCAATCAACTCTCCGTTACGCAGGGCGACAACGGCGTTATGTAAGTCAGCATCGGTCATTTTTATAGCCGGTATGATTAGCAATGCTGCGAAAATTACCCCAGAGCAGTTGAGCTTGCAAGCAATGCCCTGCTAACAGTTAGCCTCAGGAGTGAAAACGCGCACAAAACCACGCTCAGTGTGCTCCACTTTCCCCTGCAAGGTTAGTTGAGTCAAGACCGCCGACAACTCCGTCACCATTAACTCCGTTCGCTCCACCAACGCATCCATCGGAACAGGATCAAAGCCCATTTTTTCCAAAACCTGCCGATAAACAGCTCCCTCGGGATAACTCTGTTCGGCGACAGGATCAGCAACATTTTCCAGCGGCAAGGTTAGCTGCAGGCTTAATTCATCACTAATATCCTGTCCACACTCGACTAACTTAGCACCATCCCGAATTAAGCGATGACACCCCCTAGCAAGCGGGTTATGAATCGACCCCGGGATGGCAAACACTTCGCGGTTTTGCTCTAGGGCATAACGTGCTGTAATCAATGAACCACTTTTAATTGCCGCCTCAACCACCAGCACACCTAAGCTTAACCCACTGATAATGCGGTTACGCTGTGGAAAGCTATGTGCTCTTGGCCCCTGTCCGAGCGGAAACTCGGTTACCAGCGCACCTCGTTGTCGAATCTGTTGAGCCAGCGCCACATGTTGCTTCGGGTAGATTTGATCAATGCCCGTCGCCATGACAGCGACCGTTGGAAAACCTGCGTCCAAAGCGCCCCTGTGGCTTTCACCATCAATGCCTATGGCCAACCCACTAGTGACCATTAGGCCAAGATGACCTATCTCAGCAGCAAAATTTTTTGCTAATTGCTTGCCGTCAAAGCTGGGGGAGCGGCTGCCCACCATCGCTAGCTGTGGCCTGTTCAGCAACCCTGGCTCGCCCATCACAAACAGTAGCAGGGGCGGCTGCGCAATTTCCTTTAAAGCCACGGGATAATCATCATGCTCAAAATGAATAATATGATGATCTTCTGCCTGCTGGCACCAGTTCAAAGATTGTGAAACGCGCTGAGCAATGATATTGGCAGCGCACTGATTTTGATATTCATGAATCGCCTTTCGGGCTTCAGGGCTAACACCGCACTCTTTTAATTTCGACGAATTAGCCGACAAAACCGCCGCAGGCGTTTTAAAGTTTTTTAGTAGCGCCAAACTACATCGAAGCGATAATTTTGGCACACAAAAAAGGGCCAACCATGGCCCTAATTGATCATCCTTTTGTGGTTCCATAAGTAGCATCCTTGCACATTATTACCAGCATCCTGCCGGCCATTGTTATTAACAATTTATGGATTTTTGAGGGTGTCTCCTACCGCCAGAGGACGCTGAGCCTTAAGCACCAGCGCATAACTCATTTTTTCAAAGGTACGGAAGACCATTAAAATACCGGCACGCTCAGGTGGTAGTTGCACCAGCTCATTCTTGACGCGATCCATGGCCATACCACTATCATGGTAAATCGCCATCACATTACCAACCTCAATGCTTTCCCGCTCACCTCGGTTAATCGCAACAACATCGTACGGGCCAAGCTGACTAACGCCGCCCAATACCGCAATAATTTTGCCGTTAACGTCGCCTTCTGGTGCACTTGGGAAGAAGGTAGGAATCACTTTAACTTCTTCAGTAGGTAACAGGCGGTCTTTAGCTAAAATTTCTTTTTCTGCTGAATTCAGGCGAACCGTGGAAATATCATCATCTTTAGCAATCACCTTGCCTAAACCTACTTCCAGCGCTTCAATACCCAGCAGTTCACCCGTATCAGGATCAACGTAGGATTGGCCGGGGCGATAAACACCATAAGAGGCGTACTTAGCCAGCTGTTCCCCGCTGCCATCACGGGCATACATGGTGTCACCACCGCCCGACACAATACGGCCCTCATGACCCGAAATCACATAGGCTGCCTGATCAAGTGTCTGTTGATCAGTCACTCGACTGTTCTTCAAAAAGGGGCGAATAGCATCTAAGGGAATCGCTGGAATAACAGTATCAATCGGCTCAATACGCATTTCCGGAGACAGTTTAACCGTTCGATCACCGGGGCCGCGCTGCAAAGTTAGCCTTGGCTGACCATCGATATAAACCAAACTGATCACATCGCCCGGATAAATCAAATGGGGATTGGCAATTTGCGGGTTAACATGCCAAATTTCAGGCCACAACCAAGGTGAGCGCAAAAAAGTTTCAGAAATATCCCAAAGCGTATCTCCCTTAACTACAACATGTCGATCAGGGTGGTCGAGTCGCAGCGGGTTTTCATCCGCATGATCAGTTGCATGGGCGCAAAAAGTCACCAACATAAAACTGATCAACCCAAAAAGCGCTTTCCTCATGGCTTGATTCCTTACAAATACGGGTAGTTAAATACCGAACACATAAACTGTATAATAGAACAAATTTTTCGATGTGCCTCTAAATATAGTTTTATAATCCATATTTAGCTAAGGTTTTGTCTCGCATTGTTCAGCTGTTTTTATTGCGGCAAATACACTTAGCCCCAATGTGCTTTCCCGGAGTTTAATTATAGTCCCATGGCTTTATTACCTATTCTAGAATTTCCAGACCCACGCCTGCGCAACAAAGCGTTGCCAATTAATGACGTGGATGACAGCATCCGTAAACTGGCGGACGACATGCTGGAAACCATGTATGACGCCCCAGGCATTGGTCTGGCAGCCACTCAAGTTAATGTGCAAAAGCGCATCGTGGTTATTGATATTTCGGAAGATAAAAACCAACCATTGGTATTTATTAACCCCGAAGTTGAGGTCATTGGTGACGGCTTTGAAGAGATGGATGAAGGCTGTCTGTCCGTGCCCGGCTTCTATGAAACCGTACAGCGCCCAGACCACATAAAAGTCCGCGCCCAGGATCGCAACGGTGAGACCTTTGAGATTGAAGATGACGGCATGCTGGCAGTCTGTATTCAGCACGAAATTGATCACCTGGATGGCAAGTTATTTGTCGACTACCTGTCGCCCCTGAAACGTCAGCGTATCCGCAAGAAACTGGAAAAAATTCATCGCCAGCGCGCTTAATTTTCAACTCTTAAGCCTCCTCACCCTACAGTTAACAGGAAATTACGCATGGCGCCTGCCGCCCCATTACGCATTGTATTTGCCGGTACGCCGGATTTTGCCGCCAGCAGTCTCGCTGCTTTATTAAACAGCACGCACCAGCTTGTCGGCGTCTACACCCAACCCGACCGTCCGGCTGGTCGTGGCCGCAAACTGTCCGCCAGCCCAGTGAAAGAACTGGCGCTTGAACATGGTATTCCGGTTTATCAGCCATTGAGCCTAAAAGAGGATACTGAGCAGGATATCTTAAAATCACTCAACGCCGACCTCATGGTGGTCGTTGCCTACGGGCTCATTTTGCCTAAGGCTATTTTGGAGATTCCCAAACTCGGCTGTATCAATGTTCATGCCTCCTTACTACCTCGTTGGCGCGGAGCGGCTCCGATTCAGCGTGCGGTATTAGCAGGAGACGCCGAATCCGGTGTCACAATTATGCAAATGGATACTGGCCTTGATACCGGCGATATGTTGCTTACAAAAAACTGCGCCATTAATGATGACGACACCGGCAGCAGCCTGCATGACCGCCTTGCCAAACTTGGAGCCGAGTGCTTATTAGAAGCGCTAATTGATTTACCGGCATTACAGCAACAGGCAACGCCACAGAACGACAATTTAGCCAATTATGCCGACAAACTTGATAAGTCCCAGGCCCGTATTAACTGGCAGCAAAGTGCCGCTGAAATCGACCGGCTGGTACGCGCCTTTAACAGCTGGCCCGTTGCCTTCAGTGAACTGGATGGCCAGCGTGTGCGTATCTGGCAGGCAACGGCCAACCAACAAACACATAACTCAGAGCCTGGCACAATTCTTTGCAGTAACTCGGAAAGTGTTGATATTGCCTGCGGTTCAGGGGTGTTGAAGCTACAAACCGTGCAGCTAGCTGGCGCTAAAGCCCTGCCTGTCAGCGCCGTGCTTAATGCCAAACAGGAGTTATTCGGCACGGGTAAGAAGTTCTCGTGAGCAAACGTTTCAACCTACGAGCCCACGCCACCCGCATTCTAACCAGTGTCGTCAAAAATCAGCAGTCGCTTGCCAGTTTACTGCCTTATCAGCCCGAGATCCTGTCATCACAGGACCAGGCATTGTTACAGGAGTTATGTTTCGGGGTGTGTCGCTGGTATCAGCGGTTAAACGCACAAATCGACATGCTGCTGGATAAACCATTGAAGGCTAAGGATACCGACGTAAAAGTCTTGTTACTGTTGGGCCTTTATCAATTAGAGTTCACACGTATTCCAGCACATGCCGCTATCAGTGAAACCGTGCAGGCCTGCAAACAACTTAAAAAAGCATCAGCCAGCGGGCTGATTAACGCTATTTTACGCCGTAGTCAGCGCGAAAAAGAGGCCATGCTTGATAGCCTCAACAAAAAAACCGACTACCTATATTCCCACCCCTATTGGCTAATTAAGCGCTTAAAACAAGCCTGGCCGGAGCACTGGCAACAAATCTGTGCGGCTAATAATGAACGCGCGCCGATGTCATTACGCGTAAACGCTCTACGCAACAACCGCGCCGATTACCTTGAAAAACTTAACAATGCCAATATCGAAGCTCAAGCCAGCCCATTCAGCCAGCACGGCATCAATCTCGAAAAACCCACCAGTGTTGAAACATTGCCCGGCTTTACCGATGGCCAATGCAGCGTACAGGACGAAGCCGCCCAGCTAGCTGCTACATTATTGCAGCTAGAGCCAAACCAGCGTGTACTGGATGCCTGCGCGGCGCCCGGCGGTAAAACCTGTCACCTGCTAGAGCTTCAACCACAATTAGCCAGCGTGACAGCTTTGGAGCTTGATGCTGACCGTGCTCAACGTATTCACCAAAACCTTGAGCGCCTCCAACTTAGCGCCACGGTAGTCAAAGGTGACGCAAGTCAACCCAACGAGTGGTGGGACCAACAGCCGTATGACCGCATACTTTTAGATGCGCCCTGCTCCGCCACCGGGGTTATCCGTCGCCACCCTGACATAAAACTGCTACGCCGCGACGACGACATTACAGAGCTAGCCAAACTACAGTTGCAGATTCTGCAGGCACTATGGCCTCTGTTAAAGCCACATGGCATACTTCTCTACGCTACATGCTCTGTACTACCAGAGGAAAATGAGCAGGTGATAAGCACATTTTTAAAACAACAGTGTCAGGCCAAAATTTTACCCTTTGAGGCTGATTGGGGTACTCCTGGAGCGGTCGGGCGTCAGTTATTTCCGCAACCGCAAGGGCACGACGGTTTTTATTACGCACGCATTCAAAAACAGCCCTAACAACGACCCTTCAGGCCAATGAAAATAATCATCCTCGGTGCTGGTCAAGTCGGTACCACCGTCGCAGAAACGTTAGCCAGCGAAGCCAACGACATTACTGTTGTTGATGACAACATTAAAAAACTGGATGCCCTCAAGGATCGCCTTGATATTCGTATCATCCATGGCAATGCGTCTTTTCCGACGATACTGAAACAAGCCGGTGCCGAAGACGCCGACCTGCTCATTGCGCTAACGAGCAGCGACGAAACAAACATGATGGCCTGCCAGGTCGCTTATACACTGTTCCACACACCCCACAAAATCGCCCGTGTACGTTCACCCGAATACCTGGAAAGCGGCTCTCTGTTTGACCGTAAAGCGGTACCAATTGACGAGCTGATCAGTCCACACCTGGAAGTGACCGATCATATTCGCCGTCTGATTTATCACCCAACGGCACTGCAAGTGGTTAACTTTGCCAACTCGCTGGTGCAGTTGGTCGGTGTTAAAGCTGTTGAAGGGGGGCCTCTGGTAGGGCATGCATTATCAACACTGCGTCAGCATATTCCCTCTGTCGATACCCGTGTGGCCGCCATTTACCGTCAAAATCGCTCAATCACGCCAGAGGGCGATACCGTCATCGAAGCCGGCGACGAAGTATTTTTCATTGCTGCCAAGGGCGACATTAAAAAGGTAATGAGCGAGCTGCGCAGCATTGAAAAGCACTACAAATCAATCATGATTATCGGTGGTGGTAACATTGGCGCACGACTAGCCAGCGTGCTTGAAGATGACTATCAAGTAAAACTGATAGAACGAGACCTTAACCGTTGTCACCAGCTCTCCGTTGAACTCGATAAAACCATCGTATTACACGGCAGCGCATCCAATGAAGAACTGCTACTGGATGAAAATATTCAGAAAGTCGACATGTTCTGTGCATTAACCAATAGCGACGAAGTCAATGTTATGACTTCGTTGATGGCAAAACGCCTCGGCGCCGCTAAGGTGATGACCTTAATCAATAACCCGGCCTACGTTGACCTCGTGGAAGATGGCGATATTGACCTGACCATATCACCTCAACAAATTACTGTCAGTCGCCTGTTACGCCATGTAAGGCAGGGCGATATTGTCAATGTTTATTCATTGCGTCGCGGTGCAGCCGAGGCCATCGAGGTGGTTGCACGCGGCGATGAGCGCTCCTCAAAAGTCGTTGGCAGAATGCTGGAAGATATCGCGTTACCTCAGGGAACAACGATTGGCGCTATCGTACGTGACAACAAGGTTATCATTGCTCACCACGATGTCATGATCGAAAGCATGGACCACATTATCCTATTCCTGATTGATAAAAGTAAGGTCAATGAAGTGGAGCGCCTATTCCAGGTTGGTTTAGGTTTTTTCTAGACAAGTAGACACTAAAAGACAACAAATCAATGCATTTTACCGTTATATTGCGCATTCTTGGCGTGTTACTGATGATCTTCAGTTTAACCATGGCCATACCCTTACTCCTTGCCTGGGCATTGGGTGAATCCGCAATTCATGCGTTCCTTACCGCACTGGCCATTACCTTCTTTAGCGGCCTGTCAATCTGGCTACCGGTACAGCATGTACGCCATGAGTTACGCACCCGTGACGGTTTTATCGTTGTAGCACTTTTTTGGACGGTACTCAGTCTTTTCGGGGCGCTGCCCTTTTACCTTAGTGAAGATCTTCAACTAAGCGCTGTTGATGCTATTTTTGAATCTGTTTCAGGGCTCACCACAACCGGCGCCACAGTCATTACCGGTATCGACCTGCTCCCCAAATCCATTCTCTACTATCGCCAGCAGCTGCAGTGGCTGGGAGGCATGGGTATTATTGTTCTAGCGGTGGCTATTCTACCGATGCTTGGCATTGGTGGCATGCAGTTATATCGCGCCGAAACACCCGGCCCGGTTAAAGATACCAAACTGACCCCGCGTATTACGGAAACAGCGAAAGCCCTTTGGTACATTTACGCCAGCTTAACAATCCTTTGCATGTTGGCCTATTGGGCTGCTGGCATGACTTTTTTTGATGCTTTAGCGCATAGTTTTTCGACCATTGCTATCGGCGGTTTCTCAACCCACGACGACAGTTTTGCCTATTTCGACAGCGCATTAATTGAAGGCATTGGTATTTTCTTCATGATCCTCTCCGGCGCCAACTTTGGCCTGCATTTTGTTGCCTGGCAAAGCCGTGGCGTACGTCATTATCTCGCTGACCCGGAATTCCGTTTTTATATCAGCCTGCTGGTGATTATTAGCGCTATTACCTGCGCCGTCTTAATAGCCACCGATAGCTATGAACCTTTAGCCGCGCTCCGAGCAGCTCTATTCGAAGTGGTGTCAATCGCCACCACTACCGGCTTTGCCACCGCAGACTTTGCGCAGTGGCCAAACATGCTGCCCTTTTTACTCTTCTTAATGGCTTTTGTTGGCGGTTGTGCGGGTTCAACAGGCGGCGGCATGAAAGTGATCCGCGTCCTCCTGTTATCCAAACAGGGAATTCGTGAGGTCAAACGTCTGATACACCCCAGCGGAATATTTTCTATTAAGTTCGGCCAGCAAGCCGTCCCCGATAAGGTGGTTGGTGCCATCTGGGGATTCTTCTCTGTCTATCTGCTGGCCTTTGTCTTTATGTTAATCGCTCTGCTAGCCACAGGCCTTGATCAAGTGACTGCCTGGTCAGCTGTTGGCGCCACACTCAACAACCTGGGGCCCGGCCTTGGCGAAGTATCAGCCAATTTCAGCAGCATTAATGATCCCGCCAAATGTGTTTTAAGCCTCTCAATGCTATTGGGACGCCTGGAGGTATTTACTTTTATCGTGCTGTTATCACCCATGTTCTGGCGCCGATAACGCGCCACCTGTTTTGGGTGAATCTTTAAAGGGCCCCTTTCTTTAAAACCCGCTCCAACTTAAGCCCGCTTTCACGCTAAAAATTTTTGGAAAACTCCCCGTCAGTGTATACTTACGCGTTTTTATGCGAGCACCGAATTTAAAGGGCTCGACAAGATTCGTAACAGGTCCCCTCGGGCCGGAGCAGGTGAAATTTTGGCAACAAATAAGGTATTAACCTTTCAGGGTTTAATTCAGACATTGCAAAGCTACTGGGCCGAGCAAGGCTGCGTTGTACTTCAACCATTGGATATGGAAGTTGGTGCGGGTACATTCCACCCAGCAACTTTTTTACGCGCTATTGGTCCGGAAAACTGGCGTGCTGCCTACGTGCAACCCTGCCGCCGTCCAACCGATGGTCGCTATGGTGAAAACCCTAACCGCCTTCAGCATTACTACCAGTTCCAAACGCTTCTGAAACCATCACCAGACAACATTCAGGAACTTTACCTCAACTCCCTGAAAGAGTTAGGCATTGATACCGATATTCATGATATCCGCTTCGTAGAAGACAACTGGGAATCCCCAACATTGGGTGCCTGGGGTCTAGGCTGGGAGGTCTGGCTAAACGGTATGGAGGTCAGCCAATTCACTTATTTTCAACAGGTAGGTGGATTAGAGTGTTTTCCTGTGGCCGGCGAAATCACCTATGGCCTGGAACGCATCGCCATGTACCTGCAAGGCGTTGACAGTATCTATGATCTGGTTTGGACTGAAGGCCCTAACGGCCCGGTTACCTATGGCGACGTTTTTCACCAGAATGAAGTTGAGATGTCGACCTATAACTTCAAACATGCCAATGTTGACGAGCTCTTCGAGCACTTCGACTACTGCGAAAACGAATGCCAAAAATTAATCGAAGAAGGCCTGCCACTGCCAGCCTATGAGCTTGTATTAAAAGCGTCACATGCCTTTAACCTGCTGGATGCCCGTCAGGCTATTTCTGTCACCGAGCGCCAACGCTTTATTTTACGGGTTCGTACGTTAGCTCGCGCCGTAGCAAAGACCTATTTGAATGCCCGTCACACCCTCGGCTTCCCGCTTGCAGACGAAGCAGTGCTAGCCGAATATGTAAGCACTTACTTACAGGAAGAAGCATAAGCCATGAGTACTCAAGATTTTTTAGTTGAATTAGGCACCGAAGAGCTGCCACCCAAAGCGTTAACGGGTCTAGCCGCTGCCTTTTTAACCGGTATCGAAGATGGCTTAAGGGCAGAACACATTGCCTATCAGTCTGCCAAAGTATTTGCCACACCACGCCGACTCGCTGTTCTGGTCAGTGAGCTTCAAACTCGTCAGGACGACATTGCTAATGAAATGCTCGGCCCGCCCGTTGCGGCGGCATTCGATGCTGACGGCAATGCAACAAAAGCAGCTGAAGGCTTTGCTCGCAAGTGCGGCACCACCGTTGACAAGCTTGAACAGCTAGATACGGGAAAGGTGGTTAAATTAGCTTTCCGCTCAATCATACCAGGCAAACAAACAACCGAGTTATTACCCGCCATTGTTCAGCAATCTCTGGCTAAACTACCCATTCCAAAACGCATGCGCTGGGGTTCATCGCGTGTTGAATTTGTGCGTCCCGTTCACTGGTTAGTGATGCTGATGGGTGAACAGGTTGTTGACTGTGAAATTCTAGGCTGCAAAGCGAGCCAATCCAGCTATGGGCATCGCTTCCATCATAATGAAGCAATACGCATCACCAACCCCTCAGCTTATGAAGCTACGCTACATGAAACAGGTCATGTGCTGGCTGACTTCGATAAGCGTCGTGAGCTGGTCCGTCAGCAGGTGGAGCAAATTGCTATCGATAATAACGGTCTGGCCGTTATTGACCCGGAACTGCTCGACGAAGTCACCGCTCTGGTAGAGTGGCCGCAGGCGCTGCTAGGCGGCTTTGACAAGGATTTTTTGCGTTTGCCTGAGCAATCCCTGATCTCTTCTATGAAGGAGCACCAGAAGTATTTTCACGTTATCGACGCTAAAGGGGTAATGCTACCCTACTTTATCACCGTCAGTAATATTGAAAGCAGCGACCCTGAGCAGATCATTTCCGGTAACGAACGTGTTATTCGTCCGCGCCTTGCAGACGCCGCTTTTTTCTATGACACTGATCGCCAAACACCGCTAGCCTCACGCCTTGACCCTCTAAAACAGGTGGTGTTTCAAAGCAAACTTGGCACGGTTTACGAGAAGGCAGAGCGTATCTCCAAATTAGCCGGCAAGATTGCCTCACTAATCGGCTCTGATGCGGCTCAAGCCGAACGGGCTGGGTTGCTATCCAAAGCTGATCTTCTAACCAGCATGGTAAAGGAGTTTCCTGATCTGCAGGGTACCATCGGCGCTGACTATGCGCTCAATGACGGCGAAGATGAAGTGGTAGCCCAAGCGATTTTCGAACAGTATCTACCACGCTTTTCTGGTGACGATTTACCCGCCAGCTTAACCGGCTGTGCCGTATCGATCGCAGACAAGCTTGATACCATGTGCGGTTTGTTTGCCATTAATCAGCCCCCGACAGGGGATAAAGACCCCTTTGCTATCCGCCGTGCGGCGCTTGGTATTTTAAGAATCATGGTCGAAAAACAACTCGATCTTGACCTAGTCCAGTTGATTGAGCTGGCTCTCGCCGAACAAAAAGTCAGCGTCGAAGACAATACCAGCAACTCCGTATTTGAATTTGTTCTGCAGCGTTTCCGCGCTTGGTTCCAGGATGAAAATATCCCGGCGAATGTATTTTTGGCCGTCCAGGCACGTCGCCCCTCACGGCCTCTGGACTTTCAGCAGCGCGTCTATGCGGTGAATAACTTTGCAGCCCTGGAAAATGCTGAAGCATTAGCTGCCGCCAACAAGCGTGTATCGAATATTCTATCCAAGCAAGGCGTATCAGATAACGCAGGAGAAGTTAGCACTCACTTACTAGAAGATGGTCCAGAGCAAAAGCTTGCCGAAATTGTTGCTCAAAAAACTCAGCAAATTGCACCAATGCTTGAAAAGTCAGACTATACCAGCACGCTGGAAAACCTTGCTGACTTGCGACCTGCTGTCGATAACTTCTTCGATAACGTGATGGTAATGACTGAGGATGAAGCGGTGAGAAACAATCGCTTAGCGCTATTAGCTCAACTGCGCGGCTTGTTCCTCAAAGTTGCAGATATTTCTCAGCTACAAAACTAATGACCACGAAGCTGCCTCTTACTAATGCCATCGTGCTCGATCGCGATGGCGTCATAAACCACGACTCAGATGATTACATCAAGTCACCCGATGAGTGGTTACCTATCGAAGGCAGTATTGAAGCCATCTCGCGATTACACAAGGCTGGCGTTAAAGTTGTAGTGGCTACTAACCAATCAGGGATCGCTCGCGGCCTTTATGACGAGGCTACACTGCAGAAAATTCACGCAAAAATGAATCGCTTAATCAGCGAAGCAGGCGGCGAATTAGCCGGTATTTTCTATTGCCCACACGGCCCCGACGATGGTTGTGACTGCCGTAAGCCCCTGCCTGGTTTGATTCAACAAATGGCAGAGCAGCTTGATATCAAACCAGCCGGCATTCCCATTGTCGGCGACTCTGTGCGTGACCTGGTTGCAGGTGAGGCACTTGGCTGTCTGCCGGTGCTTGTTCGCACAGGCAAAGGCTTACGAAGCCTGGCCAGTGGAAACATTAAACCCGAAACACCGGTATTTGATGACCTTGCCAGCTTTGTTGATGACTGGCTGCAAGACCCGAATACGTCATCCACTTAACAAACTTAATAAAAAAGGGAGCCAAATGGCTCCCTTTTTTATTCCTAATAGATATATAAAACGTCTATTTAAAAATCAAGGTTAGCTACTGATAGCGCGTTCTGCTCGATAAAGTCACGTCTTGGCTCTACTTCATCACCCATCAGTGTTGTAAATATCTGGTCAGCAGCAATCGCATCCTCAATAGTTACCTGCAGCATACGACGATTTTCCGGATCCATCGTGGTTTCCCACAACTGCTCCGGGTTCATCTCACCCAGACCTTTATAGCGCTGAATATTGTATCCTCGCTTGGCTTCGTTAATCAGCCAATTCAAAGCGTCTTTAAACTCCTTCACAGGCTGCTTACGCTCTCCACGTTGTACAAAGGCACTCTCACCTATCAACCCCTGTAATTTCTCACCCAGCGCCTTGATACTGGCGTATTCAGAGGAAATAAAGAAGTCATGATTGAATGGGTAATCTGTCTCAATATCGTGCTGTTTCATCACCACTTTGGGCAAGAAAATCTGACGCTCCGTATCTTCAACGATCGTAACAACATACTCCGCTGGCGTACTTTCCTCAGCCAGCAAAATAGTCAGTTCAGCTGCCCAGTCAGTCATCAACTGTTGATCATTAAGGCTAGCTTCCGTTAACTGAGGCAGGTAAAGCATGCGATCCAATACCAGGCTTGGGTAAACGCGTGACAACCGGTTTATCGTTGAAACAACGGCATGATATTCAGACACCAGGCTTTCCAAGCCAGAACCACTCAAAGCCGGCGCATCATCGGTAACAAACAAAGCGGCATTCTGAAGTGCGACCTGTACCATGTATTCTTCAAGCTTTTCATCATCCTTAATGTATTGCTCCTGCTTACCCTTTTTCACCTTATAAAGGGGCGGTTGAGCAATATAGATATGGCCTCGCTCCACCAACACTCCCATCTGGCGGAAGAAAAAGGTTAGTAACAGGGTGCGGATGTGAGAACCATCCACATCGGCATCGGTCATGATAATAATGTTGTGATAACGCAACTTGTCCGGGTCAAACTCATCACGACCAATACCACAGCCTAAGGCCGTAATCAGCGTACCAACCTCTGCTGAAGACAGCATTTTGTCGTAACGGGCTTTCTCAACGTTCAGGATTTTACCTTTCAGAGGTAAAATGGCCTGTGTTTTACGATCACGCCCCTGCTTAGCAGAACCACCAGCAGAATCACCCTCCACCAGGTACAGTTCAGACAATGCTGGATCTTTTTCCTGACAATCAGCCAACTTACCAGGCAAACCAGCGATATCCAACGCACCTTTACGACGAGTCATTTCTCGCGCCTTACGAGCGGCATCCCGCGCACGAGCAGCATCAATCATCTTTTGAACAACCTGCTTCGCTTCCTGCGGGTTTTCCAATAGGTATTCGTTCAGCGCTGCATTCATTTCCTGCTCAACCGCAGACTTCACTTCGGAGGAAACCAGCTTGTCCTTTGTCTGGGAAGAGAATTTAGGATCGGGTACTTTGACTGAAATAATGGCCGTTAAACCTTCACGGGCATCATCCCCCGACGTATTAACTTTGGCTTTTTTCAGCATGCTCTCTTTTTCAATATAGGTGTTCAGTGAGCGAGTTAAGGAGCCACGGAAACCAGCAAGGTGTGTACCCCCATCACGCTGAGGAATATTATTGGTAAAACAGAAAATACTTTCCTGATAGCCTTCATTCCACTGCAGCGCAACCTCTACTCCAATACCGTCCTCACGTTCTTTATTGAAGTGGAAAATCTTATTAATAGATTTTTTATTCTGGTTCAAATACTCAACAAAGGCACTCAAACCACCTTCATACCGGAAGGTTTCACTGTCTCCACTGCGCTCATCCTTAAGAACAATACCAACACCTGAGTTAAGGAAAGACAGCTCACGAAGACGCTTAGCAAGCTGATCAAAGTGAAATTTAATGTTGTGGAAAGTATCAGGGGACGCAACAAACCGAACTTCCGTACCAGAGGTTTCAGTCGTGCCAATTTCCTTTAGTGGTTCCTGTGGTACCCCATGAACATATTTTTGCTCATAGACCTTACCAGCTCTACGGATCGTTAAATGCAACTCACTAGACAGCGCATTTACAACCGAAACACCTACCCCGTGTAATCCACCGGAAACCTTGTAGCTATTATCGTCAAACTTACCGCCTGCATGCAGCACCGTCATAATGACTTCAGCAGCAGAGACTCCCTCTTCTTCATGTATATCAACAGGGATGCCGCGTCCGTTATCGGCCACGCTGACTGATTCATCAGGGTGAATGGTGACGGTTATTTCATCACAGTGACCAGCTAGCGCCTCATCTATCGAGTTATCAACCAACTCAAAGACCATGTGGTGCAAGCCAGTCCCATCATCGGTATCACCGATATACATACCAGGGCGTTTGCGGACCGCATCAAGTCCTTTAAGAACCTTGATGCTCGACGAGTCGTATGAATCCTGTTGTTCACTCATAAATATAAACCTTAATTCCAGCAGTTAATTACTATTCCAGTTCGCCCTGTTTCACGTGAAACACTTTCACATCCATTGAGGGCCAGCTTCTGGAAAAAAGCTGTTCATCTACACTGGTTATAAATAGCTGACAATCCAGTGTCGAAAGCAATTTACATAAACGCTCTCTAAAAACCTCATCTAATTCCGCAGCTAAATCATCTAACAAATAAATACAGGTGCGCCCCGTACTTTTAGAAAACAAATAGCCTTGGGCAATTTTTAAGGCACAAATAACCAATTTTTGCTGCCCTCGGGACAGCAGGTCCGCTGCATTTTGCCCCAAATAACGAACCCTAAGATCTGCGCGATGAGGTCCAGCCTGTGTAAATCCTCGCTTTAAATCAGACTCAAGACCAGCACTCAACACCTCGCTCAAACTGGTATTAGCACGCCAACCCTGATAAAAATCGATTTCAATACCGCACAAATCCTCTGCAACCAGCTCACTTAACAGCCGATAAAAACAGGGTTTAAGCTGCTCAATATAACGCTCACGTTGCTCTGTAAGAGTAGCCGCATATTGAACAAACTCGTCATCCCACACAGCGAGAACCGAACGCTCGATTTTACCACGTCTTAACAGTTTATTGCGCTGTTTTAAACAACGATTTAACCGTTGCCAAACATCAAAAAAGACATGTTCCACGTGAAACACACCCCAATCAACAAACTGGCGACGATAATTTGGACCAGAGGATAACAGCTTGAAAGTATCAGGCTCAATCAACTGGATAGGCACCAGCTCCAGTAACGCCGCCGTATTAGAAACAAAACTTCCAGCGACTTTAAGTTGATGCCTACCGTCAAGCGTTTTAGAAACACCAATAGTAACGGGCGGCAAACTGGCAAGCGCATTCACTTCACCATATACGGTCGCTTCTTTTTCACCTGAACGAACAAAGACAGCACTTTTATTTGATTTGAAGGAACGCGCTCGTCCAAGCAAATAAATAGCTTCCAGCAGGCTGGTTTTGCCACTGCCATTGGGCCCGACAATTAAATTAACCCCGGAGCAGGGCAATAGCTCAGCTGAACCGATATTGCGCAAATTCGTAACAGAAAGACGGGAAATGGACATAGTAAGGAATAACAAAAAAGGGAGCTTAAAAAGCCCCCTTTTGAACAACAACCAATTTAAAGCCGCATCGGCATAACAACGTATAAAGAGTCAGGCCTTTCCACTATTTCCTCTATCAAAATACTGCTATTCGCATCAGCAAAGGAAACCTTAACATTGGTACTGGAGGTCACCGACAACACATCAAGTAGATAACTCACATTAAAACCAATTTCCAGAGATTCCGAGTCATATTTAACCGACAACGATTCTTCAGCCTCTTCCTGCTCAGGGTTATTAGCAAAAACCTGTAGCAGATCGTTATCAACGATTAAACGCACACCTCGGTATTTTTCGTTCGACAAAATAGCGATACGATTGAGCACCTGCTTCAATAACTCACGCTCAACCAGCATTTCTTTATCACTATTTTTTGGCACCACTTGTTGGTAATCCGGGAACTTCCCATCAACCAGTTTAGACGTAAAAGTAAAGTTATCGGTCACCGCGCGAATATGGTTGGAACTCATAACAACTTTTACCGAATCTTCACTATCACCAGAGAACAAACGATTTAGCTCCATCACACCTTTACGCGGAATAATAACCTGACGCAATTCATCCGTTGCAATATCTGCTGCCGCCTCACTCATTGCCAGGCGGTGTCCATCTGTCGCCACTGCACGTAATTTAGCATTCTGAATTTCAAACAACATACCGTTCAGGTAATAACGAACATCTTGTTGCGCCATAGCTATGCTGGTGCGATCAATTAAGCGCTTTAACTCGCTTTGCTGAACAACAAAATCAAGGTTCTGAGGACTTTCCTCCACACTTGGAAAATCAGTAGCTGGCAGTGTTGTAAGACTGAAACGGCTGCGACCCGATTTCAAAATCATTTTATCATCTTCAAGCTGAAGCGTTATTTGCGCGTCGTCAGGTAACGTTTTACAAATATCCATCAGTTTTCGCGCAGGCACAGTCACTTCACCAGCCTCGGCAGGCTCAGTGAGAGTAACGCGACCAACCAACTCAACCTCAAGATCTGTGCCTGTTAACGATAGCTGACCATCCTCAACAACGATCAGAATATTAGACAACACAGGCAGAGTCTGCCGACGCTCAACAACACCAGCAACCAAGGTTAGTGGTTTGATTAAGTCTTCCCGCGAAATAGCAAATCTCATAGTGTTAACCTCAAATCCTCAGCTTCAATCAAATTCGGTTTATTAAACGACAGCTCACATCAAGTGCTCAATAGCCGTAACAGGTTTTTATAATCTTCGCGGATATCCGCATTAGTTTCTTTCAGCTCAACAACTTTTCGACAGGCATGCAGCACCGTCGTATGATCGCGACCACCAAAGGCGTCACCAATCTCAGGTAAACTATGACTGGTTAGCTCTTTTGCCAGCGCCATCGCCACCTGCCTGGGTCGAGCCACAGAACGTGTACGCCGCTTAGAAAGCAGATCCGCCATTTTAATGTTGTAATACTCTGCTGTAGTACGCTGAATATTGCTAATACTAATCTGCCGGTCATGCAGTGCTAATAGATCCTTCAGCGACTCACGCACAAACTCGGTATCAATTTCTTTCCCTGTGAAGTGAGCACTTGCTATCACTCTTTTAAGCGCACCTTCTAGCTCTCTTACATTTGATCGAATTTTTTGCGCAATAAAAAAAGCTGTCTCACTGGGCAGTACGATCTTGGACTGCTCAGCTTTTTTCATCAAAATAGCAACACGGGTTTCTAGTTCCGGCGGCTCTACAGCTACAGTTAACCCCCAACCAAAACGGGATTTTAAACGCTCTTCAAGTCCGTCAATTTCCTTGGGGTACCGATCACAGGTCAGAATCATTTGCTGCCCACCCTCAAGCAAAGCATTAAAGGTGTGGAAAAATTCCTCCTGAGACCGATCCTTACCAGCAAAGAACTGTATATCATCAATCAATAACGCATCCACCGAGCGATAAAAGTTTTTAAATTCATTGATGGTGTTACTTTGAAAGGCTTTCACCATATCAGCTACAAACCGTTCCGAATGAAGATAAACCACCTTAGCATCGGGCTTTTGTTTAAGTAGTAAATTACCCGCCGCATGCATTAAGTGCGTTTTACCCAAACCACTGCCACCATAAATAAATAGTGGGTTATAAGCATCGCCTGGATTGTCGGCAACCTGCAACGCGGCAGCTCGAGCTAGCTGGTTAGATTTACCTTCAACAAAAGAATCAAATGTGAAGTTCGCGTTAAGGTCATTGCGTAGTTGTCGGGTCGATAATTTTTTATCGTCGTTAGCTGATTGACTCGCTGTCTTTTTAGACGCTGGATCTTGATCCGTCTGCTTCGCAACACTGGCAGTAGGTTTTGGTTTCTGAGCTTCTGAAGCCTTAACAGGCTGTTCTTGTGAAACCCTCTTGCTACCAATAACTAACTCTACCTGCTCAACCCCGCCAGCTTGCGGGTCAGCAATAACGATTTCATTGATACGGGATAAATAGCGCTGAGCGACCCAATCTTTCACAAATCGGTTCGGTGCTAGCAGTCGAAGAGTGTTGCCGTTTTGATCAACTTGCAGTGGTCGAATCCAGGTATTGAACTGCTGAGCGGGCAGCTCCTGCTGCAGGCAATCAATACAGTTAGTCCAAAGGGTGTTTGACACTTAGTTTTATTCTCATTATTTAAGCTGGGTGGGACAGGTCATTCGAACCAGCCATTCTAACCCTTTAATTAAAAGTTATCCACAGGCTATTTTTGTTGTTTTTTATAGATCTCTTTTAGTTTCAATTAGTTACCATTTTACAAAACTATTAAACCGTAAAATTTTTACAGCTTCTCACCTTTTACAGAAGTGGCTCGTAATTTAAGCGGTACAAAAACAAACACCATAAATAGCTATTTTTTTATAGCTTGGCACTACATATTGGTATTCTATCCAAAGCCACCAATTAACAACCCAAATTCCTGCTAAGTTATTGAATATTTATCAAAAATAATTGCAGGTTTAGCCTAAATTCACTAGAATCCCCGCTCTTGAATTTTCATCCGATTTTAAGGGTGCCTTTTAAAAGCAACTTTTTATTGGGTCATCTGTAGTCTGAACAAAGTGTGAGTTTTTAAAATGAAAAGAACATTCCAACCCAGCAAAATCAAACGTGCACGCGCTCACGGTTTCCGTGCCAGAATGGCCACTAAAAACGGTCGCTTAGTTATTAAGCGTCGTCGTGCTAAAGGCCGTCTGCGTTTAACTGCCTAACCTTTATAAAAGCCTCGGCATTAAATAGCTTACCTCTGACGGGCAGCACCGTCTTCTACGCATGACTGATTGTCGCTTTACCCGCGAACAACGTCTGCTTAATGCAGCCGATTTTCAGCGGGTTTTTGACAAGACCAAACTTAAAGTTTCTACGCGTGAACTACTTATTCTTGGTGCTGCCAACGATTTAGGCCATTCCAGAATCGGTTTTATTATCGCCAAAAAAAATATTCGTACGGCGGTACATCGCAACCGAATCAAACGCATTATCCGCAATTTTTTCCGCGTTCACTGCAGTGAGTTTGATACTGCAGATCTGATTATTATGGCCCGCAGGGGGCTAGACCAGCGGTCAAACAGCGAAATAAATCGCATGTTTTCAGACCTATGGTACAAGCTTGTCAGGCAATCCAGCTCCCGGTAGTCATAGCATGCGCAAACTTTTTATTACCCTTATCAAAGTCTACGGCTATCTTATCAGTCCGTTATTGGGTAATAATTGCCGCTTTTATCCATCTTGCTCCTGTTATGCTGAAACAGCCATTGAACGTTTTGGCGTAATAAAAGGCAGCTGGTTGGCTATTAAACGCATCAGTAAGTGTCATCCTTGGCATGAGGGCGGCATGGATCTGGTTCCATCATCTGAAAATAAGCAACAGTAAATACCCATGGACAAACAACGTTTAATCCTTTTCTCCCTAATAGCCGTCATTGGTTATTTGCTCATTCTTGCCTGGAACGATGATTACGGCCAACCGCCTGAAGAACAGTTGGTTACTCAAAATCAACAACTGTCTACAGGTGATGCTTTCACCAATACCAGTCTACCCTCTGCTAACAATGCAGAAAAAGTAGCGAATTCAGATTTACCAAGCGCTACACCAGCCGCCGGTAATGCTGTTACTGACCAACCATCCGTCCAAGCGAAGCCTTCGCAACAGTTGATTAATGTTGAAACCGACGTTTTCAAAATCAGCATTAACCCTCGCGGCGGTGACGTTGTTTATGCTGCATTAAAAGACTACCCACGGGTTATTGATAAACCTGACGCCCCTTTCGCACTTCTACAAAACAATGGCGCACGCGTTTATGTGGCACAAAGTGGCCTCATTGGTGCTAACGGTCCAGATGCTTCAGCAACGGGTCGCCCAATATATTCAGCGTCTCAAAGCGACTTTAAAATGCTTGAAGGTGAAGAGACTCTTCAGGTTGACCTGCAGCTGAATGAAAATGGCGTAGTCATCACTAAGCGTTATACGTTTACACGTGGCGACTATCTAATCGATGTTGATTACCTGATCAACAACCAGTCTTCCGAAAACTGGCAGGGTAACTTCTTTGCCCAGTTGAAACGCGACAACAGCGCTGACCCCAGCCAAACCACCAGCATGGGTATGGCATCATTTCTGGGTGCAGCAACGCAAACTGTTGAAGACAACTATGTAAAAGTTGATTTTGATGATATCGCCGATGAGCCTTTCAAAGAAAAGAACACAGGCGGCTGGGTTGCGATTTTACAGCACTATTTTGTAAGTGTTTGGGTGCCTAATAAGGACCAACAACACCTGTACGAAGTGCGCAAAAACTCACAGGGCGAAAACATTGCCGGCCTGGTTAGCCCAGCCACTATTGTACCCCCTGGCCAGCAGGTCACCGTTGGTGCACAACTATACGCGGGCCCAAAAATTCAGGATCGCCTGGAACAAATTTCCCCCAGCCTGGAATTAACCATCGACTACGGCTTCCTGTTCTTTATCGGTCAGCCTCTGTTCTGGTTACTGAGCTTTTTCCATAGCTTCCTGGGCAACTGGGGTTGGGCAATTATCTTCACCACACTGGTGATAAAGTTGGCCTTCTTCCACCTGTCTGCGACCAGCTACAAATCCATGGCGAATATGCGCCGTGTTGGTCCAGAAATGGCTCGCATAAAAGAGCAGCATGGTTCTGATCGTCAGAAGATGTCTGCAGCCATGATGGAGTTGTACAAAAAAGAAAAGATCAACCCACTGGGTGGTTGCTTACCGATTCTGGTACAGATGCCGGTATTCATCGCTCTGTATTGGGTACTGATGGAAAGTGTCGAACTACGCCAAGCACCCTTTATGTTCTGGATTGAGGATTTGGCCGTTAAGGATCCACTGTTCATCCTGCCAATTTTGATGGGTGTTACCATGTACGGCCAACAACTGTTGAACCCAACACCTCCTGATCCCACACAGGCCAAAGTGATGAAGATGTTGCCGATCATGTTCACCTTCTTCTTCCTGTGGTTCCCATCCGGTCTGGTACTGTACTGGGTAGCGAACAACATCCTGTCGATTGCCCAACAGTGGGTTATCACCAGAAAGATTGAAAAAGCGGCAGAGAACAAGACGCTCAAGTAAATCGACAAGAAAACAAAAAAGCCCCTTTTTAAGGGGCTTTTTTTTATACCAATAATTAGAATAGGTCAGTAAGTCTCAAGCCTGGCCTACATAAACAAAGCATGCACTGAAACTATGACACTAACCTCCTCCGACAAAGACACCATCGTTGCGCAAGCCACCCCTCCTGGTCGTGGTGGTGTTGGTGTTATTCGCGTGTCAGGCCCGAAGGTACCGGAAATTGCGCAGTCGCTTTTAAAGCAAACGCCCGCAGCGCGCCAAGTATGTTTCAGCGCTTTTTATGCCAACAATGATTCAGTAATCGATCAGGGGGTTGCCCTGCTCTTTACGGCCCCCGCCTCCTTTACCGGTGAGCATGTATTGGAATTACAGGGCCATGGCGGGCAGGTGGTCATGGATTTACTACTCAAGGAAATTATCAAGCTGGGTGCCAGACAGGCTCGCCCCGGTGAATTTTCAGAGCGCGCTTTTCTAAATAACAAAATCGATTTAACCCAGGCTGAAGCGATTGCCGACCTAATCGATTCCAGCTCAGAACAGGCTGCAAGGAACGCCGTTAAATCCCTACAGGGTGAATTCTCAAAACGCATTCACGACCTGGTTGAAGCCCTCATTATGCTGCGCATGTATGTGGAAGCCGCGATCGACTTCCCCGAAGAGGAAATTGATTTTCTGGCCGACAGCAAAGTCGGTTCAGATCTTGATGAAGTGATACAAAGGTTAGACAGGGTCTTGGTTGAAGCCCATCAAGGTGCCGCGCTTCAGGAAGGCATGAACGTGGTGATGGCCGGTTTGCCCAATGCCGGTAAATCCAGCCTGCTTAACCGCCTGTCCGGTAAAGACAGCGCCATCGTCACCAACATTCCCGGCACCACCCGTGATGTGCTCAGGGAGCATATTCACATTGATGGCATGCCATTACATATTATTGATACAGCAGGCCTGCGTGACAGCCCCGACGAGATCGAGCAGGAAGGTATTCGCCGCGCCTGGTCAGAAATTAAAAAGGCCGACCGTATCCTGTTAGTCGTTGACGCCAGCAACGTCAAAGAAACACACCCACACGACATCTGGCCCGACTTTGTTGACCTCCTCGAAGGCCTCGGCAATATCACCGTCATTCAAAACAAGTGTGACCTGCTGAATGTTGAGCCAGCATTTATAAAGGCTGAAGGTGATCAGCCCTGCCCGATTATTCGCCTATCCGCCAAGCAGGGTGAAGGCATCGACCTGCTCACTAACCACCTGAAAGACTGCATGGGTTACCAGGCAGGCTCCGAAGGTAACTTCAGCGCCCGCAGGCGCCATCTGGACGCACTGGAGCGCGCTCAAACATTCCTTGAGACAGGCCAACGACAATTACAGGCTGCGCAGGCCGGAGAGCTATTAGCAGAAGACCTGAGACAGGCGCAACAGTGCCTATCTGAGATTACCGGTGAGTTTAGTAGTGATGATTTGCTGGGCAGGATCTTTTCTAGTTTTTGTATTGGGAAGTAAACCGGTAAAGTTCTTTATTCCGACTTTGCTACGTGCTTCTTTTTTTCGTTCCTTTCCATACGACCTTCTTTCATAAGTAAGCCGAGCAAACTGTAACTAAGGTAATCTTTCGAACCGCCACCATAATCGGATTGAAGCCCAAGATATTTAGCCGCATCTGAGTTTTTTATCCCTTCAGGGTTCGCTTTAGCCAGCTCCATGACAGCTGACTTTAAAATATCTAACCCCATTTGAGCTTTTTCATAGCAACCTTCGGGTATATTTACCCTAACACTTTTCGGTATTTTATTAGGGTTTGGTTTAATCTTATTTGTAAGCAGTCCACCGTTAGAACGAACACCGAGCGCAGCGATCAACTCAGCTTCAATTTTTAAAGCTTGTTCCTCTGTTAAATTATCCGTTATTACCGTGTGTAAAACAGAGTAGCCAGAATCAATAATTTCTCTAACCAAGCAACCTTTTTCAGAATCATCTATTTTTGATTGGTGTTCCCACGCACGGTTACCCGTGCCTTTTCCAATATAAAAAGGTTTTGCTATTTTCTCTCTCGGATCCTTTAAGGCATATACATAAAATGGGTTTCGAGGCATAAATATCCTTAATTATTAATATTCAGAAAATATTTTTTAGCTATTAAGCCCTTAATAGTCTTTGTCTCAATTTCCGAATCTCATCCTTACAAAGTAAATAATCGGCCCTTCCTTCTTCCAAAATACTCTTTTTCTCCAAGAAGCTTTAAAAATAATTAACTTTTTTCTCTGTGGATAAACTGAACATAACCACCTGTAGAAAACCGCCTGAAATCTGTGGATAAAATCACCTGTGCACAAGTCACACTTTCTTACACAAGTTACGATCAACTTACGGTTAGTTAAATGACAATTTAATCACAGCTTTTTAAAGCGTCTAAACTTCTGTAATCAAAAGTAATAATAGGTTTATCCACAAAAAAGCGGTTTACTAGTAGTAACAGTAATAAACATCTTTTATATATAAAAAACTTAATATAATTATTACTGCCCTTCTGACCTTGAAGAGACTTTTTGTCAGCTTTTCTTTTGGGGTTGAATCATTATACTGGGCTCCCTATTCATAAGACGGCTATTAAGCCTTGGTGACAGTGGTGGATTACCCCCAAAGTTTTGATGTGATTGTTGTGGGTGGTGGCCATGCCGGTACGGAAGCGGCATTAGCCGCTGCACGTATGGGCTCAAAAACCCTGCTATTAACCCATAATGTTGATACGCTGGGGCAAATGTCCTGTAACCCGGCGATTGGTGGCATTGGTAAAAGCCATTTAGTAAAGGAAATTGATGCGCTGGGTGGTGCCATGGCTTTGGCAACTGACTTGGCGGGCATTCAATTTCGTACCTTAAATTCCCGAAAAGGCCCTGCCGTTCGTGCGACTCGAGCCCAGACTGATCGCGCGCTCTATAAAGCCGCCATTCGAGAAACGCTGGAAAATCAGCAAAACCTGTCCATATTTCAGCAATCTGTTGATGACCTGATTATTACCGATAACCGTGTAACGGGGGCTGTGACCCAAATGGGCTTACGCTTCTTTGCACCAACGGTGGTGTTAGCAACCGGTACCTTCCTGGGAGGTGTTATTCATATTGGTTTGGAAAACCACAGCGGTGGCCGCGCCGGCGATCAGCCGTCGATTGCATTAGCAAAACGTCTGCGTGAGTTACCTTTTCGTGTTGAACGTCTAAAAACCGGGACCCCACCTCGCATTGATGCCCGAAGTGTTGATTTTTCGGTGATGCAGGAACAGCCGGGAGACACGCCTTTGCCGATCATGTCTTTCATGGGCAGTCGTGAAATGCATCCACAGCAGGTCAGCTGTTTTATTACCCATACCAATGAGAAAACCCACGATATTATCCGTGCCGGTTTAGATCGCTCGCCAATGTACACGGGTGTGATTGATGGTGTTGGGCCGCGCTACTGTCCGTCGGTTGAAGACAAGGTACACCGTTATGCGGATAAAAATTCGCACCAGATTTTTGTTGAGCCGGAAGGCTTAACCACTCACGAGCTCTACCCCAATGGAATTTCCACCAGCCTGCCCTTTGATGTGCAGCTAGAGTTGGTGCGCTCGATTCAAGGTTTTGAAAACGCGCACATTACCCGCCCGGGTTATGCCATCGAGTATGATTTCTTCAACCCGCAGGATTTAAAACATACCTTGGAAACCAAGTTTATCGACGGGCTGTTTTTTGCCGGCCAGATTAATGGCACCACGGGGTATGAAGAAGCGGGTGCGCAGGGTTTGCTGGCCGGTTTGAATGCGTCGCTGCGAGCTCAGGGCAAAGAGGCCTGGCATCCGCGTCGCGATGAAGCCTATTTAGGTGTATTGGTGGATGACTTGATTACGTTGGGCACGCAAGAGCCCTATCGTATGTTCACCAGCCGTGCCGAATACCGCCTATTGCTGCGCCAGGATAATGCCGATTTGCGATTAACTGAAAAAGCACGTGAATTAGGGCTGGTTGATGATGCGCGCTGGGCGCGTTTTAATGAAAAGTGTGAGGCGGTAGCCAGTGAACAACAGCGCCTTGCCGAAACCTGGGTGCAACCCGGTACGCCTGAGGCTGAACAGATAGCCGATAAACTCGGTTCCAAACTAGCGCACGAATACAGCCTGATGGCGCTGCTGAAACGACCTGAACTGGATTATTCCGATGTAAAAAATCTCAAGGGTGAAGGTTCCGACGATGAAGAAGTCGCCGAGCAGGTGGTGACCCAGGCGAAATACGAAGGCTATATCAATCGTCAGATGGATGAAATTGAACGTCTGCGTCGCCATGAGATGACACGTTTGCCGGAGGATTTTGTTTACGATGATATTCCCGGCCTATCCAACGAAGTAAAACAAAAGCTTAATGACTTGCGACCGGAAACGTTGGCGGCGGCATCCCGTATTCCTGGGGTCACACCTGCAGCGGTGTCTTTGCTGTTAATTCAGTTAAAGAAGCGTGACGCGGTATTGGTGAAGACGGCCTGATGGATGATCTTTCTGAGAAGTTAATCAAAGGCAGTCAGGCACTGGGCATTGAGCTGAGTGAACAACAGCAGAAACTATTGCTGAAATACGTAGGCCTGTTACAAAAATGGAACAAGGCCTATAACCTGACGGCAGTGCGTGAACCTTTGGCGATGGTGACTTACCATTTGCTGGATAGTTTAACCATGGTGGAGTATTTTCAGGGCGGGCCACAATCAGTCATTGATGTGGGTACGGGCGCCGGTATTCCTGGTATTCCTTTAGCGATTATGTTTCCTAATAGTCATTTTACTTTGCTCGATAGTAACGGTAAGAAAACCCGTTTTATGCAGCAGGCTAAAATTGAGTTGGGGTTGAAAAACGTCGACGTAGTTAATTCGCGTGTGGAACTGTTTCGCCCCGAGGTTGGTTTTGACATTGTTGTCTCCAGAGCTTTTACGTCATTGCAGAGTTTTTCTGATATTACCCAACATCTGTGTGCCACCAGTGGTGTGTTCTACGCCATGAAGGGTAAATTTCCACAACAGGAAATAGATGACATGGCGGACGAATTTAAAGTATTGGATATTCATAAATTACAGGTGCCTGGGCTTGATGATGAGCGGCACTTGGTAGTGTTTGAGCAGGTTGAGGCTTAATAGGAGTCAGTGTGAGAATCTTTGCTATTACCAATCAGAAAGGTGGTGTCGGTAAAACGACGACTACGGTAAATCTGGCTGCATCGCTGCATTCCATCAAACGCCGCGTATTAATGATTGATCTTGATCCACAGGGCAATGCCACCATGGGGAGTGGTGTGGATAAAAACGATCTGCAGCAATCTGTTTATGATGTACTGACTGGCTATTGTGATGTTAAAGCTGCCATCGTTAGTACCGAGCAAGCCGGTTATGATGTGTTGCCTGCTAATGGTGATTTAACCGCTGCGGAAGTTGAGTTGTTGACGTTGGATAATAAAGAATTCCGCTTACGCGATGCGCTTAAACAGGTCGCTGAAGATTACGATTATATTATTATTGATTGTCCGCCTTCGTTGAGTATGTTGACGGTGAATGGTTTGGTGGCTGCTGATAGTGTCATTATACCTATGCAGTGCGAATATTATGCGCTGGAAGGTTTATCGGCGTTGATGAACACCATTACCGGCATTACGCAGGGCCCTAATCCCGGACTGAAAATCGAAGGCTTGCTACGCACCATGTATGACCCGCGTAATAGTCTGACACGCGATGTTTCAAGTCAGCTTATTCAACATTTTGGTGATCGTGTTTATGATACCGTGATTCCTAGAAATGTTAGGTTAGCCGAGGCGCCAAGTTTTGGGTTACCAGCGTTGGTGTACGATAAGCGGTCACGTGGTGCGATGTCCTATTTAGCATTGGCTGGTGAAGTATTGAGAAAGTCACAGAAAGCGGCGCGAGCCAGTTAACGAATAATCTGAATTAATTTTACGAGCGAGATACATCATGGCAGCGCAAAAACGAGGTTTGGGACGAGGATTGGATGCCCTGTTGGGAAATCTGGAGTCCAAAGGTTCTGATGCGGCAGCCTCCGAAGACGGAAAATTGGTACAGCTGCCGGTTGAGCTGGTTGTACGAGGCAAATACCAGCCACGCCGTGAAATGGATCCGATTCCGTTACAGGAGCTAGCTGACTCGATTAAAGCGCAGGGTGTCATGCAGCCTATTGTGGTGCGTGCCATTGATGATAAACGCTATGAAATTATTGCCGGTGAGCGGCGCTGGCGTGCAACCCAGTTAGCGGGATTAGCTGATATTCCTGCGATTGTAAAAAATGTTTCCGATGAAAGCGCTGTTGCCATGGCGCTGATTGAAAACATCCAACGTGAAAACCTGAACTCCATTGATGAAGCTGCTGCACTTCATCGCCTGCAGGAGGAGTTTGGTTTAACTCAGCAACAAACTGCCGATGCCGTCGGTAAATCCCGTGCTGCGGTAGCGAACTTAATTCGTCTGTTGGCTCTCAATGATGATGTTAAAGTGTTATTAAGTGAGAAGGCTTTGGATATGGGCCATGCTCGAGCGCTACTGGCGCTGGAAGATGGTGATCAATCATTAGCGGCTAAAACGGTAGTATCAAAGCAGTTATCAGTTCGTCAAACAGAAGCGCTGGTGCGTAAAATTCTGGCAGCTGAAGAGCAGGAAAAAGTCACCCCTAAAATTGATCCTGACATTAAACATTTGGAGCATAAACTTAGTGAGCAGCTGGGCTCTTCTGTAACCATTCAACATGGTGCAAAAGGCAAAGGAAAACTGGTCATTAGTTATGGTTCTACCCAGGAGCTGGACGGCATTCTTTCCCATATAAAATGACTAGCTGAGATTAGTATTTTAAATAACCATATTAGTAAGTCTTATCCATGTTTAAGTCCTTGTGATAACAGTGGTTTTTATAAAAAATTAAACCCTGATGTTAATCTTCAAAATCCCTTGTTCACTGCACAAATTGAAGTCTTTTTAGTGCCCAAAGAAAGCTTGCCCGGGTATCCCTTTTTCTATATACTTCGCGACCAGTTTAAGGGTGGTTTTTCTGGTTGATTTCTTTAGATAAAAAAAGCCTGTTTATGGCTGGGAATGACGCCAAAATGACTGATAGACGAAAAGCAAACTTTTCCCCTTCATCGATCTACTGGGTACCCCTTTTACAGTTTGGGGTCACACTGCTGTTAAGTGCAGTGTTGTTGGTGATAGGTATCCCGCATGCGGTTTCGGCGTTGTTGGGTGGTTTGATTTGTCTGGTGGGTAACGCCGTATTTATATGGCGTTTTTTTAAGCGTGGAAACTCGCATTCAGCTCGTGATTTGCTTCGAGATGCATATCAGGGCGCGTTTTCCAAAATGCTACTCACAACCTTACTGTTCGTCATTGTGCTTGTGGCCTTTGAGGAACTAAAGATTTTACTGTTGTTTGTTGGATTTATTGCGGCCCAAGCCGTTAACTGGATTTCACCGCTGCTAATGAAGCGGAAAATTTATAAATGAAATCCGACAAGCCAAATAGCTAGTAAACGTTATTGATAACTAACGAAGAAATAGAAGAATGGCAGCTGAAGAAGCGTTAACAACAAAAGGTTATATCACCCACCACCTGACCAACCTGACTTACGGTCAGCATCCTGATGGTCACTGGGGTTTTGCACATAGCGCCCAGGAAGCCGCTGAAATGGGTTTTTGGTCGTTTAACGTTGATACGTTGGGTTGGTCGATTTTTCTGGGTGCGCTGTTTTGCTGGTTGTTCTGGCTGGTGGCCCGCAAAGCAAGCTCTGACACCCCGAGCGGTCTGCAAAACTTCGTTGAGTCTATCGTTGAATTTGTTGACGGCAGTGTGAAGGATATTTTCCACAGCCGTAACCTCGTCATTGCCCCGCTGGCACTAACTATTTTTGTTTGGGTTTTCCTGATGAACTTCATGGATTTGATCCCGGTTGATTTGATCCCTGAGTTGGCAAAAATCATCAGTGGTGATCCGCACATCTTCATGAAGGTTGTTCCTACAACCGATCCAAATGCAACCCTGGGTATGGCGTTTGGTGTATTTATCCTGATTGTTTACTACAGCATTAAAATTAAAGGTTTAGGTGGTTTCCTGGGTGAATTAACCCTGCACCCCTTTGGTAAATGGATGCTGCCGTTCAACCTGTTCCTGGAAGGCGTTAACCTGATCTCCAAGCCTGTTTCTCTCGGTTTGCGACTGTTCGGTAATATGTACGCTGGTGAAATGATCTTCATTCTGATTGCCCTGATGTACAGCGGTGGTTTGATTGTTGGTGCTGCGGGTGGTGTTCTGCAGTGGGCATGGGCGGTATTCCATATTCTGATTATTACCCTGCAAGCCTTTATTTTTATGGTGTTGACTATCGTGTACCTGAGCATGGCTCACGAGTCTTCACACTAAAAAGCGTTTTACAAGAAATAAACTTTTAAACATTAACTGTTAATAAAAACTGGAGTAAAAATGGAAATCGCATCTGCAATACTGTATTTGGCTGGTGGTATTTTGATGGGTTTGGCTGCACTGGGCGCCTCTGTTGGTATTGGTGTTCTGGGCGGTAAATTCCTGGAAGGCGCTGCGCGTCAACCAGAAATGATTCCAATGCTGCGTACCCAGCTGTTCATCGTTATGGGTCTGGTTGATGCGGTACCTATGATCGGTGTTGGTATCTCCCTGTACATCCTGTTTGCTGTTGTTTAAGACTCAATTTACAGATTCTTGAAACTAAGCAAAAAGTCCGAGGTGCAGCGTGAATATTAATGCAACCATGATAGGCCAGATGTTGACCTTTGTTGTCTTCGTTTGGTTCTGCATGAAGTTTGTCTGGCCGCCGATTACGAGCGCGCTGGCTGAACGCAAAAAGAAAATTGCTGATGGCTTAAGCGCCGCTGATCGTGCCGAGCATGATCTGGAGCTTGCTCAAGCAAAAGCTGTTGAGCGTCTAGCAGAAGCTAAACAGCAAGGTGCTGAAATTATCGAGCAGGCAAACAAGCGCGCAGCTCAGCTGGTTGATGAAGCTAAAGAGCAGGCCCGTGAAGAAGGTGCTCGTTTAGTGGCAGCTGCTCAGGCAGAAATCGAACAGGATACAAACCGTGCGCGTGAAGAGTTGCGTACACAGGTTGCAGCTGTTGCGATTGCTGGCGCTGAGAAAGTACTGGGTTCTACGGTAAATGCCGATGAACACAATGCCATGCTTGATAAGCTGGCGTCAGAGCTTTAGGCGAATAGGCCGCTTTAATAGGAATAAGTACCATGGCAGAAGTCAGCACAGTAGCACGTCCCTATGCCAAAGCAGCATTTGAGTACGCTCAGGAGAAAGGCGTTTTAACGCAGTGGTCAGATATGCTGGCGCAGGCATCCGCCGTCGCTAGCAATGAAGACATGAAAAGCGTTTTGGAAAACCCGTCATTAACAAGTGAGCAAAAGGCTCAGATTTTTGTTGATGTATGTGGCACCGATCTGGGTAGTGATGCAAAGAATTTTGTATCTAACCTGGCTGAACATAAACGTTTAGCTGCACTACCTGTGATTACTGAGATGTTTGAAGAGCTCAAGGCTGCAAAAGATCAGGCTGTAGACGTGATGGTCACCAGTGCGTTTGAGTTAACAGCAGAGCAACAAAGTAAGCTGGCTGAAACGCTGAAAAACAAATGGCAGAAAGACGTTAGCATCGAAACAGAAGTGGATAACAGCCTGATTGGTGGTGTAATTATCCGTGCCGGCGATGTGGTAATCGACAGTTCAGTGCGTGGCAAGTTGGCCAAAGTTGCTGAAGCAGTCAATTCCTAACGATTAAATTGCAAAGAATTAATACAGGTTAAGAGGCATAACCATGCAACAACTGAACCCTGCAGAGATCAGCGAGATCATCAAGCAGCGCATTGAAAGCGCTGATGTGACCTCTGAAGCTCGCAATGAAGGCACTATCGTAAATGTATCTGATGGTGTAATTCGTATCCACGGTCTGGCCGACGTGATGTACGGGGAAATGATTGAGTTCCCTGGCGGCGTATACGGTATGGCACTTAACCTTGAGCGTGATTCGGTTGGTGCAATCGTATTGGGCGACTACATGGAGCTGTCTGAAGGCATGACCGCTCGTTGTACGGGTCGTATCCTTGAAGTACCGGTTGGCCCAGAGCTGGAAGGCCGTGTTGTTAACGCCTTGGGTATGCCTATTGATGGTCGTGGCCCGGTTAACGCTGCACTGACAGACGCTGTTGAGAAAGTTGCACCGGGTGTAATTGCTCGTAAGTCGGTTGACCAACCTGTCCAGATCGGTCTGAAAGTAATTGATACCATGGTACCCATCGGTCGTGGCCAGCGTGAGCTGATCATTGGTGACCGTCAGATTGGTAAAACGGCGGTAGCTATTGATGCCATCATTAACCAGAAAGGTACAGGCGTTAAGTGTATCTACGTAGCGGTTGGTCAGAAGGCTTCTTCTGTTGCAGCGGTTGTACGTAAACTTGAAGAGCATGGCGCAATGGGTCACACGACTGTTGTTGCGGCTAACGCATCTGATCCTGCATCGATGCAGTTCCTGGCACCATTTGCCGGCTGCTCCATGGGTGAATACTACCGTGACCGCGGTGAAGACGCGCTGATCATCTATGATGATCTGACTAAGCAAGCGTGGGCTTACCGTCAAATTTCGTTGTTGCTGCGTCGTCCACCAGGCCGTGAAGCCTACCCAGGTGACGTATTCTACCTCCACTCTCGCCTGCTGGAACGTGCTGCACGTGTAAACGAAGAGTACGTTGAAAACTTCACCAACGGTGAAGTGAAAGGTAAAACAGGTTCTTTGACTGCATTGCCAGTAATTGAAACTCAAGCGGGTGACGTATCTGCCTTTGTACCAACTAACGTAATTTCGATTACCGATGGTCAGATCTTCCTTGAAGCCGACATGTTTAACGCCGGCATTCGTCCAGCGATGAACGCGGGTGTATCGGTATCTCGTGTAGGTGGTTCTGCACAAAGCAAGATTGTTAAGAAACTGTCCGGTGGTATTCGTACCTCTTTGGCGCAGTATCGTGAATTGGCGGCATTCTCCCAGTTCGCGTCTGATCTAGACGAAGCGACCAAAGCTCAGCTGGATCATGGTGAGCGTGTAACGGAGCTGATGAAACAGAAGCAGTACTCGCCACAAAACATCGCTGAGATGAGCCTGGTGGTTTACGCATCTAATGAAGGTTTCCTGAAAGACGTTGAAGTTGCGAAAATTGGTGATTTTGAAGATGCATTACTGGCTTTCGCGAAAAGCGAAATCGGTGATCTGCTTGACTCAGTCGCTGAATCTGGTGACTGGAACAGCGACATCGAAGGCAAATTTAAAGCTTGTCTGGAAAAATTTGTTTCCACACAAACTTGGTAGACGCTAGCTAAATGGATAGACCCGGACTTCGTTAAAGTTTCGGGTTTAACCTTTTCAGCGGTAAGTTAATTAAGAACGTTAATCGAAAAAATTGAGATAGCTCATGGCAGTCGGAAAAGAAATCCGTACTCAAATTTCGAGTATTAAAAGCACTCAGAAAATTACCAGTGCAATGCAGTTGGTAGCGGCGAGTAAGATGCGTAAAGCGCAGGACCGTATGGAACTGGGTCGTCCCTATGCTGAACGTATTCGTCAGGTGGTTGGTCACTTGGCCAATGCAACTTCTGAGTTCCGTCACCAGTATCTTGAAGCTCGTGATATTAAACGCGTTGGTTTTATTATTGTTTCTACTGATCGCGGTCTGTGCGGTGGTTTGAATATTAACCTGTTCAAAACAGCACTGAAGGCAGCTAAGGAATATAACGATCAAGGTGTTGAAGTTGATCTGTGCCTGATTGGTGCAAAAGCAGCAAGCTTCTTCAAGAGCGTCGGCGGTAACGTGGTTGCTGCAAAATCTAACCTGGGTGATGACTTTAGCGCTAATGACCTGATTGGTACCGTTAAGGTTATGCTGGATGCCTTTGATGAGGGCACCATTGATCACCTGGCAGTTGTTTATAACGAATTTGTAAACACCATGACTCAGCAACCGACGGTTCAGCAGTTGTTGCCGTTGAAGCCAGAAGAAAACGATGAGATGTCCAGCCATTGGGATTATATCTACGAGCCCGATGATGCAACTTTGCTGGAAGGTCTGTTGACACGTTTTATCGAGTCACAGGTTTACCAGGGTGTGGTTGAAAACAATGCCTGTGAGCAAGCAGCACGTATGATCGCGATGAAGAGCGCGACCGATAATGCGGGCGATATGATTGATGGCTTGCAATTGATTTATAACAAAGCTCGTCAGGCTGCGATTACGCAGGAACTGTCTGAGATTGTTAGTGGCGCGGCAGCTGTATAAGTCCGTCGCCAGAAAGAATTTTAATTTTTCGGGGGTAGAACTCGTTCTGTCCCCAACAAAGAAGAAATGAGGATACCGGAAATGAGTAGCGGACGTATCGTACAGATCATCGGTGCTGTTATCGACGTGGAATTCCCACGTGACAGCTTGCCAAAGGTTTACGACGCTTTAATGGTCACCGAAAGAGGTTTGACCCTGGAAGTGCAACAACAGCTGGGTGATGGCGTAGTTCGTGCCATTGCGATGGGTTCATCAGAAGGCGTGAGCCGTGGTCTGGAAGTTTCCAGCACTGGTGCACCGATTCAAGTACCTGTCGGTATTGAGACGCTGGGTCGCATCATGGACGTTTTGGGTAACCCGATTGATGAGTGTGGCGAAATTGGTGAACAGGAAAGAATGCCTATTCACCGTAAAGCGCCAACTTATGAAGAACTGGCTGCCTCTGAAGAACTGCTGGAAACCGGTATTAAAGTTATCGATCTGGTTTGCCCATTCGCCAAGGGTGGTAAAGTTGGTCTGTTCGGTGGTGCCGGTGTTGGTAAAACCGTAAACATGATGGAGCTGATTAACAACATCGCAACTGAGCACTCTGGTCTGTCAGTATTTGCCGGTGTTGGTGAGCGTACTCGTGAGGGTAACGATTTCTACCACGAGATGCAGGAAGCTGGCGTTGTAAACGTCGAGACTTTCACTGAATCTAAAGTGGCCATGGTTTACGGCCAGATGAATGAGCCCCCCGGAAACCGTCTGCGTGTAGCACTGACTGGTTTGACCATGGCTGAAAAATTCCGTGATGATGGTAAAGACGTTCTGTTGTTCGTTGATAACATTTACCGTTACACACTTGCTGGTACTGAGGTATCTGCACTGCTGGGTCGTATGCCATCTGCGGTAGGTTACCAGCCAACTCTGGCTGAAGAGATGGGTGTACTTCAGGAACGTATTACTTCTACTAAGACCGGTTCGATTACATCGATCCAGGCGGTATACGTACCTGCGGATGACTTGACCGATCCATCACCAGCAACGACCTTTGCTCACTTGGATTCAACGGTTGTACTGTCTCGTGATATCGCATCTAAAGGTATTTACCCAGCGGTAGATCCATTGGACTCTACTTCACGTCAGCTGGACCCTCTGATCATTGGTACCGAGCACTATGAAGTGGCTCGTGGCGTACAGGGTGTACTGCAGCGTTATAAAGAGCTGAAGGACATCATCGCGATTCTGGGTATGGATGAGCTGTCGGAAGAAGACAAAAACACCGTTGCTCGTGCCCGTAAAATTGAACGCTTCCTGTCTCAGCCGTTTACGGTTGCTGAAGTATTCACCGGTGCACCAGGCAAATACGTTTCTCTGAAAGACACTATCCGTGGCTTTAAAGGTATTTTGGACGGTGAGTATGACCACCTGCCAGAGCAAGCCTTCTACATGGTTGGTAGCATCGAAGAAGCTGTCGAAAACGCGAATAAGTAATCTAAAGAGACCTTTACACGAAACAATGACGAATAAAAATGGTTAAAATCCCCCATATTTTCGCTGGAAAACTTGTTTATAGCTCGCTATTAACTACGTTTCCCGCCTCAATCTGGAAAATTTTATCTCATTTTTATTTCGCCTCAGTTTCATTTAAAGGTCTCGTAAACTCAAAGGTTTAGGCTATGGCTATGACAGTCCACTGTGACATCGTTAGCGCAGAAGAAAAGATTTTTTCTGGCCTGGTAGAAATGGTAATTGTGGCTGGCGCATTGGGCGACCTGGGTATTGCACCCGGTCACACGCCTTTGCTGACAGAATTGAAGCCAGGTCCAATTCGTCTGATTCTCCAGAATGGCGAAGAAGAAATCTTTTATGCTTCCGGCGGTTTTGTGGAAGTACAGCCTCACCTGGTGAGCGTACTTTCTGATACAGCTTTACGTGCAGATGATGTAAATGAAGCGGCAGCGCTGGAAGCCAAAAAAATGGCTGAGCAAGCAATGTCCGAGCAAAATTCAGAAATTGACCATGCAATGGCAGCAGTACAATTGGCCGAAGCAATGGCTCAATTGAGAACGCTGAAC